>NZ_CP060704.1:4397772-4710503 GCF_014353015.1 Chitinimonas koreensis | reverse complement strand
CGACAGCGCGGCCAGCGCGGCGGCGGTGACCAGGAAGTTGGCATCTTCCGAAGCCCACTCGACCGTCCCGCCGTGCTCGACCGACAGTTCGCCGATCAGCTTGCCGTCGCGCATGATGGCCGCGCAGGCGCCGGGGTTCGGGCTGCCGGTGACGAGCAGGTAGCGCTCGGCCAGCACCTGGCGCTGGTCGGCCGGCCGCCGCGGCGCTTTGCCCTCGGCCGGCCGGTCGGCGGCGACGTCCAGATCGACCACCGTGCGGACGCCGTCGGCATCGTCGGTATACAGCAGCAGGTGCACCCGGCGGACCCGCAGCGTCTGGCCGACCAGGCGGGCGAAGCCGCGCCAGAAGGCGGCTTCGTCCTGGGTCTCGTCGTGGCGGTGGGTATAGATGTGGCCGACCAGCGCGACCGTGGCGCCGCGCTGGCCGGCCTGCCGTTCGGCCTTGGCCTGCAGCGCGCGGTGGCGCTGGCGGCCGTCGAGCAGCAGCGCATAGCACAGCCCGACCATCAGCAGGATCAGCAGCGTCGCCGGCAAGGCCAGCGCCTGCAGGAAGGCGCTGCCGCTGCGGATCGGCGTCCAGCACAGGTAGCGCGCCTGCACGCCGGTGAGCGGCGTGGCGGCGACGCAGGCGGCCTCGGGCCGCGGCGCATCGTGCAGGGCAAGGTCGGGCAGCCGCTGGGCAGCCAGCAGGTCGAGCATGCGGGCGGTATCGACCCGGCGGGCGAACAGCAGCGCGCGGCGGCCGTCCTGCGGGCCCGGCGACTGGGCCGCGATGCGCTGGGCGGCGACCCAGTAGGCATGGTCGTTCCAGGCCAGGTCGCGCAGGGTCGCCTCGCCGGCCGGCGGCTGGCGCAGCACCGCGTCGATCAGCGCGCGCCAGTCGGGCAGGCGCGCCAGGTCGAAGCCGGCCGGGTCGAGCAGCTTGCCCTTGTACATCAGCCGGTCGACCCGGCCGTCGACGTCGACCAGCAGCATCAGGTCGATCTTGAGCTTGCTGTGGATGGTCTCGGTGGTGCTCTCGTCGAACCAGGCGAGATCGGCCTTGGCCGGCAGGCCGACGCGCCGGTACATGTCGTCCCACTGCGCGTAGTCGTACAGCGTGGGCGGCAGCTGGCGGCGCGACTGGTCGAGCAGCGCGCGCACCAGCGTCTCCTCGGCGCGGATGGCGGCCAGGTTCTGCTGGTCGGCGGTGCGCAGCATCAGCCAGGCCAGGCCGCACAAGAGGGCCAGCAACAGCAGCAGCATCAACGCGGCGAAGCGGTCGAAGATGCCGGACGACGACTGGGGCCGCTGGTTCAAGACTTCCTCCGATCCGTCCAATCCACTAGGTCTTGAATAGGTCTTGCGCCGGACCGCGGCGAGCGGGGACGGCGCGCCCGGCGGCGGACGCGCCGATCCGACGGCCGGCATGGCCCTTCTCAGGACTATATATAGCCCATGGACTTGCGCCGGCGCCGTGCAAGCGGCCGGCGCGACGCGGAGGAAGGTAACGGCGCCGGCGCGTCAGCCGCGGCAGCGCAGCCAGGGCGGCGTCTGGCCGCGGGCGCGCCAGTGCGCCTCGAGCCGCTGCCAGACCGCTTCCTTCTCGGCCTCGGTCATGAACACCCAGTTGGCCACTTCGATGAAGCTGCGGCCGCAGCCCATGCAGGTCTCGTCGCCGAGCGCGGTGGAGCACAGGGCGACGCAGGGGAATCGGGCGGGTGGCGGTCATGGCGGGCGGGGCGGCGGGGAGGGCCGATTCTAGCGCAGCCGGCCGGGACGGGCCTGCGCCGGGCCGGCGGCTTCATGAGCGGATAACAATATGACGGCACATTGGCGGCCTAACCGTTTCCCCCGGACCGCCGCCATGCTCCGTTCCCTGCTGCCTGCCCTGTGCAGCTTCCTGTGCATCCTCGCGTCCGCCGCCGCGGCCGGCGCGCCGATCAACGTCGTGCAGGTGGCCGACCAGAGCGGCCCGAACGGCGACACCGGGCGCGACTTCGTCACCGGCGCGCGGGTGTATTTCGACCAGCTCAACGCGCGCGGCGGCATCAACGGCCGGCCGGTCAACCTGGTGGTGGCCGACGACGGCGGCGAGCCGGCAGCCACGCTGGCGCTGAGCCGCAAGCTGGTGGCCGAGCAGCGGCCGCAGGCGCTGTTCGGCTATATCGGCGCCGACGGCATCCGCGCGGTGCTGGCCGACAAGGCGCTGGCCGGCCTGCCGCTGGTGGCGCCCTACCTCGGCATCGACGTGAAGGGCGAGGGCGGCGTCTACTACCTGCGCGCCGGCCTCGCCGCGGAGGTCGGCAAGATCGCCCGCATCGCCAATGCCAGCGGGCTGACGCGGCTGGCGCTGGTCAGCGGCGAGGACGCGCTGGGTCGCGCCGCGCGCCTCGAGGTACCGGTCCGGCTGGCCGAGGTGAAGGCCGCGCTGGTCGGCCAGGCCGGGCTGCCGACCGACAGCATCGAGGTCGAGGCCGCCGCGGCGCGACTGGCGGCCAGCAATCCGCAGGGCGTGATCCTGGCCGCGCCCACCGTCAGCTCGGCCGCCTTCGTGCGCGCCTACCAGGCGCTGCGGCCCGGTACCCAGTTCTATGCGCTGAGCTGGGTCAACCCGCAGACGATGCGCGAATTCCTCGGCCCCGAGTCGGTACGCGGCGTGGCGGTCAGCGCGCTGGTGCCCTCGCCCTACAATCCGCTGTCGCCGATCGCGCGCGAATTCGTCGCGACGCTGAAGAAATACCGCGACGAGCCGCCGAGCTACGCCTCGCTCGAGGGCTATATGGCCGCGCGCATGCTGGCCGACAACCTGCGCGCGGCCGGCGGCGAGGGCGGCGTCGCGCTGCGGCGCGCGCTGGACGGCTACCAGGCCGATGTCGGCGGCGCGGTGCTGTCGCTGCGCGGCGGCCAGCGCGCTTCGCGCTATGTCGACATGGCGGTGTTCTCGCGGCGGGGTTGCTGGTGAATTGAGTGCGGGCGAGGGGTGAGGGTTAGGCGTGAGGGGTAACCCCTTCGAGTGAGGGGGGAGGTGTTAGGGGTGAGGGTAACCCCATCCCCTCCCAGCCTCCCCTTGAAGGGGAGGAGCGGGGCGCGCAAGGTTCAAACGTCAGTGATCGTCAGACCTGTCGCAATGCGGCCCCCTCCCCTTCAAGGGGAGGGTTGGGGTGGGGATGGGGTTACCCCTCACCCCTCACCCCTCACCCCTCACCCTCACCCCTCACCCCTCACCCCTCACCCCTCACCCCTCACCCCTCACCCCTCACCCTCACCCCTCACCCCTCACCCCTCACCCCTCACCCCTCACCCCTCACCCCTCACCCCTCACCCCTCACTCCTCACCCCTCACTCCTCACGTCTTCCCTGCTACCCGCCGGACTTCGGATGCGGGAAAATCCGCCCGGCGCCGCGGCAGCGATCGGCGGCGCACCCTTCCATTCCTGCCTGCGCCGCCATGTCCGCCACCCTGATCCGCAACGTCCACCTGGCCACCATGGCCGACTCCGCCGCGACCGCCAACGGCGCGGGCTACGGCGAGCTGCGCGACGCCGCCCTGCTGGTGCGCGACGGCCGCATCGCCTGGCTCGGCCGCGCCGACGCGCTGACCGGCGAGATCGCCGCCGGCGTGGCCGAAGAGATCGACGGCGAAGGCGGCTGGCTCACGCCCGGGCTGATCGACTGCCACACCCACTTGGTCTTCGGCGGCGACCGCTCGCACGAATTCGAGCTGCGGCTCGAAGGCGCCAGCTACGAGGAGATCGCCCGCGCCGGCGGCGGCATCCGCTCGACCGTGGCGGCCACCCGCGCGGCCGGCGAGGACGCGCTGTTCGCCGCCGCGCGCGGCCGGCTGGCGCGGCTCGAGGCCGAGGGCGTCACCCGGGTCGAGATCAAGTCCGGCTACGGCCTCGATTTCGACAGCGAGCGCCGCATGCTGCGGGTGGCGCGCCGGCTCGGCGCGGCCGGCGGCGCCGCGGTGCACACCACCTACCTGGCCGCCCACGCGCTGCCGCCCGAATACCAGGGCCGCCAGGACGACTACGTCGCCGCCTGCATCGCCTGGCTCGGCATCCTGCACGGTGAAGGGCTGATCGATGCGGTCGACGCCTTCTGCGAGAACATCGCCTTCAGCCCGGCCCAGGTGGAACGGCTGTTCGACGCCGCCGGCGCGCTCGGCCTGCCGGTCAAGCTGCACGCCGAGCAGTTGAGCGACCAGGGCGGCGCCGGCCTGGTCGCGCGCCGCCGCGGCCTGTCGGCCGACCACCTCGAGTGGCTCGACGCCGACGGCATCGCCGCCATGGCCGCGGCCGGCACGGTGGCGGTGATGCTGCCGGTGGCCTTCTATTACCTGCGCGAGACCAGGTTGCCGCCGATCGACGCCCTGCGCGCGGCCGGCGTGGCGATGGCGGTGGCGACCGACTGCAACCCGGGCACCGCGCCGTGCACCAGCGCGCTGCTGGCGCTCAACATGGCCTGCACGCTGTTCCGCCTGACCCCGGCCGAGGCGCTGGCCGGCATGACCTGCCACGCCGCGCGCGCGCTCGGCGTGCAGGACCAGGCCGGCACGCTCGAAGTCGGCAAGCGCGCCGACCTGGCCCTGTGGCGCATCGGCCGGCCGGCCGAGCTGTGCTACTGGCTCGGCGCGGCGCCGCTGGCGGGACGCTGGGTGGGCGGCGTGAAGATGGCTTGATTGCCGCGGAGGCTCGGCTACAGCAACGGCCTGTACACGGAGGCCCGCCAAGGAAACCGGCCGAGGTTTTCCTTGGCGGGCCTTCCGACTATCGGCTTTGGGTGGCGAAGTGATGTCGCCACCGCCCCGCCGACGCTGGCGCGCCCCCGTAGGAGCGGCTTCAGCCGCGAATGGTCGTTCCGTCCACCATCGCGGCAAGCGCCACGATTCGCGGCTGAAGCCGCTCCTGCAGGGGGCGCATCGCTCCCGGTCAGCCCGCTGCCGCCCGCCGCTCGACGAAGCGCCGCACGTAGTCGTCGGCCGGCGCCGCCAGGATGCGTTCCGGCGTATCGACCTGCACCACGCGGCCGTCGCGCAGGATGGCGATGCGCTGGCCCAGCCGCAGCGCCTCGTCCAGGTCGTGGGTGATGAACACCACGGTCTTGCCCAGCGCCGCCTGCAGCTCGAGCAGCTGCGCCTGCATCTCGGCGCGGATCAGCGGATCGAGCGCCGAGAACGGTTCGTCCATCAGCAGGATCGGCGTATCCATCGCCAGCGCGCGCGCCAGGCCGACGCGCTGGCGCATGCCGCCCGACAGCGCATCCGGCAGCGCCGCGGCATAGCCGGCCAGGCCGACCCGTTCGAGCCACTCGGCCGCCCGCGCCTGCGCCCGCCGCCGCGGCTCGCCGCGCACCTCGAGGCCGTAGGCGACGTTGCCCAGCACGTCGCGGTGCGGCAGCAGGCCGAAGCCCTGGAACACCATGCTGACCTTGTGGCGGCGGTAGTCGCGCAGGGCCGCCGCGCCGTAGCCGAGGATGTCTTCGCCGTCGACCTCGATGCGGCCGGCGCTCGGGTCGACCAGGCGGTTGAGGTGGCGCACCAGCGTCGACTTGCCCGAGCCGGACAGCCCCATCACCACGAAGCGTTCGCCGGCGCCGATCTCGAGCGAGACGCGGTCGAGCCCGGCCGTGCTGCCGGTGGCGGCCAGCACCGCGGCCTTGTCCTCGCCGGCGGCCAGCCGCGCCAGCGCCTCGCGCGGCGCCGGGCCGTAGACCTTGCTGACCTCGATCAGGCGGATGCGGCTCATCGGCGCGGCTCCGCGGTCCGGCGCGCGCGCGGCCGGCCGTAGGCCTGGCCGATGCGGTCGGCGACGATGGCCAGGATCACGATGGCGAGGCCGGCCTGCATGCCGCGGCCGACGTCGAGCGTCTGGATGCCGGCCAGCACGTCCTCGCCCAGGCCGCGCGCGCCGATCATCGAGGCGATCACCACCATCGCCAGCGCCATCATGGTGGCCTGGTTGATGCCGGCCATGATGGTCGGCCGTGCCTGCGGCAACTGCACGGTGAGCAGCAGTTGCCAGCGCGTGGTGCCGAACGACCAGGCCGCCTCGGTCAGGCCCGGGTCGACCTGGCGGATGCCGAGGTCGGTCAGCCGCACCAGCGGCGGCAGGGCGTAGACCACGGTGGCCAGGATCGCCGGCACCTTGCCCAGGCCGAACAGCATCAGCACCGGCACCAGGTAGACGAAGCTCGGCAGCGTCTGCATCACGTCGAGCACCGGCAGCAGCACGCGCCGGAGCCGGTCGGACCAGGCCGCCGCGATGCCGAGCGGGATGCCGATCGCGAGTGCCAGCGCGAGCGCCACCAGCATGATGGCCAGTGTCTGCATCAGCGCGTCCCACAGGCCGAAGCAGCCGATCAGGTACAGCAGCGCGGCGAGGCCGAGGCTGCGCCCGGCACTGCGGCTGGCGTGCCAGGCCAGGAGCGCGACCGCCAGCAGCACCAGCCACGGCGGCGCCGCGCGCAGCACGCTTTCGAGCGGCAGCAGCACGCCGCGCAGCAGCAGGCCCGACAGCTGGCGGAACTGGTCGCCGTACTGGCCGACCAGCCATTCGACGGCATGGTTGACGGCGTCCTTGAACGACAGGGGGATGAAGAAGGGCGTGCTCATCTGGGGTGTGAGGAATAAGGGGATGGATGTGAGGGGGTAACCCGAGTGAGGTGTGAGGGGTTAGGTGTGAGGTGTAACCCATCCCCTCCCCAGCCCTCCCCTTGAAGGGGAGGGAGCAGGGCTGCGACGCAATGACGATCAGTGCCGGTAGATGCGGCGCTGAACTACCCCTCCCCCTTCAAGGGGGAGGCCGGGAGGGGGATGGGTTACACCTCACGCCTAACCCCTCACGCCTCACCGCTAGAGCCCCGCCGCGATCCGCGCCGCCGCATCGGCCGGCACCCACTTGCGCCAGACCGCCGGATTGGCCTTCATCCAGGCGCGCGCCTGCGCGCGGGCGTCGACCTTGCGCTCGGCCATCTCGGCCAGCGCGCGGTTGAGCTGGTCGAGCGGCACGTTGAATTTCTCCAGCATCCCCACCAGCACCGGATCGGACTCGGCGAACGGTTTGGACACGCCGGCCTGGATCAGCGCGGCCGGCGAGGCCGAGCCGCACGGCGCCGGGTGGTCCTTGTCGGCCAGCGTGGCGAAGCAGCGCGCGTCGTAAGCCGGCTCGGCCAGCCGCACGAAGCGGTACTTGCCCATCAGCGCGGTCGGCGACCAGTAGTACAGCAGCACCGGCTTGCCGCGCAGGATGGCCGAGGCGATCTCGGCATCGAGCGCCGCGCCGCTGCCGGGGCGGAAATTGACGTAGCTGTCGGTCAGCTTGTAGGCCTTGAGCTTCTGGCTGTTGACGCCCTCGCAGGTCCAGCCGGTCGGGCAGTTGAGGAAGCGGCCCTTGGCCGGCTCCTCCTCGTCGGCGAACACCGCCTTGTAGCGCGGCAGGTCGCCGACCGACTTCAGGCCCGGCGCCAGCGGCTTGATCTTGCGCCGGGCATCGCCGTTCACCACGTAGTCGGGCACGTACCAGCCCTCGGCCGCACCCTCGATCACGTGGCCGACCGCCTTCACCTTGCCGGCGCGCGCGGCGGCGTTCCAGGCGTCGCTGCGGCCGACCCATTCCTCGGCCAGCAGCTGGATGTCGTCGTTGGCCAGCGCCGTCTCCATGGTCACGGTGTTGCCCGGCACGGTCTCGGTGCGGCAGCCGTAGCCGTGCTCGAGCACCAGCTGCAGCGTCGCGGTCAGGAAGGCGCCGCTCTCCCAGTCCAGCCCGGCCAGCTTCACCGGCTTGCCCGCCTTGCACCACGGCGAGGCCGCCGCGCCGGCCGCCTGCGCCGGCTGGCCCGCCAAGAGGCAGGCCAGTGCGGCCAGCGTGCCGGCCGCGATCGATTTTCCGTTCCCCATCCTCATGATTTACCCTTGTCGATGATCGAAGACACGCCACCGTGCAGACTCATTTAAGCCGGCGGAATTCAACCCTGCGCGTTTTTCCGCCGCGTTTCGCCCCACAGGACATCCTCCCATGCATACCCCGTACGACCCGACGCTCTGGCAAGGCCGCATCGACGCCGAGGAGGGCGCGCTGGCGCGCCGCTGGCACGAGCGCATCCAGGGCCTCAATCCCGACGCGCCGGCCGGCGTGGCGCTGCTCGGCTTCGCCAGCGATGCCGGCGTCGCACGCAACCACGGCCGGCCCGGCGCCGCCGACGGCCCGGTGGCGATCCGCCGCGCGCTGGCCAACCTGGCCTGGCATCACGAGGGCCACGTCTACGACGCCGGCGACGTGCGCTGCCAGGGCGACGAGCTGGAAGCGGCCCAGGCCGAGCTCGGCCGCCAGGTCGCCCACCTGCTGGCCGACGGCCACTTCCCGCTGGTGCTGGGCGGCGGCCACGAGATCGCCTACGGCAGCTTCCTCGGCCTGGCCCGCCACGCCGAGACCCAGGCGCGGGTGCCGACCATCGGCATCGTCAACCTCGATGCCCACTTCGACCTGCGCGCCGGCGCGCGCGGCAGCTCGGGCACGCCGTTCCGCCAGATCGCCGACGCCTGCGCGGCCAACGGCGCGCCGTTCAACTACCTGGTCTACGGCATCTCCGAGCCGGGCAATACCGAGGCGCTGTTCCACCGTGCGCGCGAACTCGGCGTGCAGTGGCGCGGCGACGAGGACTGCGGCCGCGAGAACCTGGAAGACCTGCTCGACGCGCTGACCTTCTTTGCCGACGAGGTCGACTGGCTCTACCTGACGGTCTGCCTCGACGTGCTGCCGGCCGCGGTCGCGCCGGGCGTCTCGGCGCCGGCCGCGCGCGGGGTGGAACTGGCGGTGGTGGAAGCGCTGATCGACGCCGCCAAGGCGACCGGCAAGCTGATGCTGGCCGACATCGCCGAACTGAACCCGGCCTTCGACCGCGACGGCATCACCGCCAAGGTGGCGGCGCGGCTGGCCTGGCGGCTGGCGCGCTGAGGCGGCTGGGGACCGCAAAGGACGTGGAGTGATGTAGGTCGGGCTTTATGCCCGACAGCGCCCTGAATCGGGTCGCTGTCGGGCATAAAGCCCGACCTACCGGTGCACTCGCGGCCCGTGCCTAGGACGAGCAGCTCACCGACAGATCCTGCGCCCAGTCGGGCGGCAGGCCGGCATAGGCCTCGTGTTCCGGCTGCTCGTCGAAGGGGCGTGCCAGCAAGGTCCGCAGCCGGTCGATCTCACCGAAGTCGCCGGTCTTGGCGGCGCGGATCGCCGCCTCGGCCAGGTGGTTGCGCAGCACGTACTTCGGATTGACCGCCCGCATCGCCGCCTGCCGCACCGCATCGACCGAGCCTTCGCGCGCCAGCCGCGCGCGGTAGTCGGCGGCCCAGCCGTCGAATGCCGCGCGGTCGACCAGCAGGTCGCGGACCGGCGCATTGATCGCAGCGGGCGCGCTGTCGAAATCGCCCAGCTTGCGCCAGAAGATGGTCCAGTCGGTGCGGCCGGCCTGCAGCAGGTCGAACAGCCGGGTCAGCAGCCGCCAGTCTTCGTCCTCCTGCGTCGTCAGGCCCAGCTTCGCGCCGAAGCGCGCGGTCAGCGCCTCCTCGAACTGCGGCTGGTAGCGCTTGAGCGCCGCTACCGCGGCGTCGCGGTCGAGCAGCGGCAGCAGCGCCTGGGCCAGGCAGTGCAGGTTCCATAGCCCGATCTCGGGCTGGTTGGCGTAGCTGTAGCGGCCGCCAGGGTCGGAATGGTTGCAGATGTGGCCGGCGTCGAAGCCGTCGAGGAAGCCGAACGGGCCGTAGTCGAGCGTCAGGCCCAGGAGCGACATGTTGTCGCTGTTCATCACGCCGTGGCAGAAGCCGACCGCCTGCCAGCCGGCGATCAGTTCGGCGGTGCGCGCGATCACCGCCTCCAGCATGGCCTGGTAGGGGTTGGCCGCCTCGAGGCAAGCGGGGTAGTAGCGCGCCAGCGCATAGTCGGCCAGCTGCTTCAGCGATTCGTGCTCGCCCTTGTAGAAGAAATGCTCGAAGTGGCCGAAGCGCAGGAAGCTCGGCGCCACCCGCGTCACCACCGCGGCGGTCTCCAGCGTCTCGCGCCAGACCGGCTCGGGCGAGGCCACCAGCGCCAGTGCGCGGGTGGTCGGGATGCCCAGGCCGTGCATCGCCTCGGAGCACAGGTATTCGCGGATCGACGAGCGCAGCACCGCGCGGCCGTCGCCCATGCGCGAGTAGGGCGTCTCGCCGGCGCCCTTGAGCTGGATCTCCTGGCCGGCCAGCTCGCCCAGCAGCAGCGCGCGGCCGTCGCCGAGCTGGCCGGCCCAGGCGCCGAACTGGTGGCCCGAGTAGACGGTGGCGATGCTGGCCGGTGCACCGGGAGAGGCGTTGCCGGCCAGCAGCGCGGTGAGGCCGGCGGCGGCGTCGAGCGTGGCCGGCAGGCCGAGCGCCACGGCCAGCTCGCCGTTCCAGGCGGCCAGGCGCGGCTCGGCCAGCGGCGTGGGCGCGACCTGCGAGTAGAAGGCCGGGCCGAGCGCATGCAGGCCGGCGGCGAAAGGGAGATCGGGAGTCATCGGCAATATCCGTCGGGTTTGCGCCGATTCTAAGCTTTCTCCGTCTGCCGGACTGGCGCAGCCGGCCCATGACGGGCTAAGTTCGTAAGGCAAGCAGAAAATAAATCGAGGGACTGCGCCATGACCCGAACCGCCGCCGCCTTGCTGCTCGCGCTGGCCCTGCCGGCGCGGGCGCTCACGCTGTACACCGAGGACTACCCGCCGTTCAACATGATGGAGGCCGGCGTGGTCAGCGGCATCTCCACCCTGGTGCTGCGCGAAGGACTGCACCGCGCCGGGCTCGGCGCGCATTTCGAACTCCTGCCGTGGACCCGCGCGCTGAGCCTGGCGCGCACGCGCGAGGACAGCTGCGTCTACTCGGCGGTGCGCACGCCCGATCGCGAGGGCGATTTCAAGTGGATCGGCCCGCTGGTCGAGGATCACATCGCGCTGTTCGCCCGCGCCGACAGCCCGATCAAGCTGGCCCGCATCGCCGATGCGCGCGCCTATCGCGTCGGCGGCTACCAGTCGGACGCCTACGGCGACTACGTCGAGCGGCAGGGCGTGACGCTGGAGCGCGCGCCGGCCGACCTGCACAACCTGCCCAAGCTGCGCGCCGGCCGCATCGACCTGTGGGTGGCCGGCGCGATCAGCGGCCGCTACCGCGCCCGGCGCGACGGCTATGCCAACGAGATCCGCGAGGTGGTGCGCGGCGGCGATCCGCGTTCGACCCAGATGTGGCTGGCCTGCAATCTGCGGCTGGACGACGAGGTGTTCCGCCGGCTCGACGAGGGCGTGCGCGCGGCGATCGCCGAGGGCGTGGTCGCGATCTATACCTCGCGCTACCAGTAGCCGCCGCTCCACCGCCGGTCTTCGGCCGCTGTGGGTTCAGCCCGGCGGCGACCGGCGGGCCGCCTTCCATTCCTCGGCCAGGAGACCGAACACCAGGTCGTCGGCCCAGCCGCCCTTGAACCACAGGCTCTGCCGCAGATGGCCTTCCTGGCGCATGCCCACCCGCCGCAGCAGCCGGGCCGAGGCGAGGTTGGCCGGGTCGCAGCTGGCGTGCACGCGGTGCAGGCCGCAACTGCCGAACAGCCAGTCGAACAGCGCCGCGAACGTTTCGGCGGCGTAGCCCTGGCCCTGGTGCTGCGGCGCCAGCGTGATGCCGAGTTCGGCCTGGCGGCCGTCGGCCGACAGGCAGACGGCGCAGTCGCCCAGCAGCGCGTCGTCGCTGCGCCGGGCGATGGCGATCTGGCGCCATTCGCCGGGGCTCGGCGGACGGGCGGCGTCGCACTCGGCGAACAGCGCCTGGGCCGATTCGAGCGGGTAGGGCACGTCGAAGCCCTGCCAGTGGGCGACTTCGGGGTCGTTGCGGTAGACCATGAAGGTGGCCAGGTCGGGCTCGGCCAGTGGGCGCAGGCGGAGGCGTTGAGTTTCGATCAGCATGGGGGATTGTAGGAGAGCGGGGTGAGGTGCGAGGGGTGAGGGGTGAGGGGTAACCCCATCCCCACCCCAGCCCTCCCCTTGAAGGGGAGGGAGCCGCATTGCGACACGTCTAATCATCTCTGACGATCGAACCTTGCGCGTCCTACTCCTCCCCCTTCAAGGGGAGGTTGGGAGGGGATGGGGTTACCCCCTCCCCTCCCGCCTCACACTCTTTTAGAATCCCGCCCATTCCCCGCGCCGGAACCGCCCATGAGCCAGGACAAAGCCCCCGTCACCCAGGCCGTCCGCGTGCTGCGCCAGCACAAGGTCGCCTTCACCGAACACCTGTACGACTACGTCGACAAGGGCGGCACCGCCGAGTCGTGCCGGCAGCTCGGCGTGCCCGAGCATGCCGTGATCAAGACGCTGGTGATGGAGGACGAGGCGAAGAAGCCGCTGATCGTGCTGATGCACGGCGACTGCGAGACCTCGACCCGCAACCTGGCGCGGCAGACCGGCCGCAAGCACGTCGAGCCGTGCACGCCCGAGGCGGCCAACCGCCACACCGGCTACCTGGTCGGCGGCACCTCGCCGCTGGGAACCAAGAAGCCGATCCCGGTCTACATCGAGAAGACCATCCTCGAGCTCGACCGCATCTACCTCAACGGCGGCAAGCGCGGCTTCCTGGTCGGGCTCGATCCCAAGGCGCTGCTGCCCATCCTGCAACCCGTACCCGTCGAAGTCGCCAATCCCCATGAGGCTTGAGTGCTGCGAAGACCGTTGCAGGATGCTGTAGGAGCGGCTTCAGCCGCGAATGGCGACGGTTGGACTCTCACCATTCGCGGCTGAAGCCGCTCCTACATAGCCCCAAGCGCCACGGCGGTAGCCGGCATGAGCGCAGCGATATGCCTAGCTACAGCTCCAACGGAGAGCGAACGAGCGCAGCGAGGCTCCCTCGCGGCGGCGAGGGCGGGGGAGTAGGGATGGATCGGGACGGCGCCCGACGGTTGGGCTCTCACTAACGGTAAGCGCCCGGCTCCGCCGGGCGCCAGCACAACTGGTCGAATCACACGAATCATGACTACGGAGCCAGCGTCGTGAACACGCCCGACCGCAATCGCCCCCTGCTCTGGCTGGTGGCGCTCGGCTTCTTCATGCAGGCGCTCGACGCCACCATCCTCAACACCGCGCTGCCCAGCATCGCCGCCAATCTCGGCGAGAGCCCGCTCAGGATGGAGTCGGTGGTGATCGCCTACATGCTCACGGTGGCGCTGCTGATGCCGGCCTCGGGCTGGCTGGCCGACCGCTTCGGCACCCGCCGCACCTATTACTTCGCGGTGCTGGTGTTCGCCATCGGCTCTTTCCTCTGCGCCGAATCGCGCCAGCTGTGGCAACTGGTGGCGGCGCGGGTGGTGCAGGGCATCGGCGGCGCGCTGCTGATGCCGGTCGGCCGGCTCGCCGTGCTGCGCGTCTTCCCCGGCAAGCAACTGGTGGCGGCGCTGAGCTTCGTCACCCTGCCGGGCCTGGTCGGGCCGCTGATCGGGCCGACGCTGGGCGGCTGGCTGGTGCAGGCGGCGTCGTGGCACTGGATCTTCCTGATCAACCTGCCGGTCGGCCTGGTCGGCGCCTGGGCGGTACGGCGCTACATGCCCGACTACGTCAGCCTCGACCGCGCGCCGTTCGACTGGCCCGGCTACCTGCTGCTCGGCGGCGGCATGGTGATGCTGTCGCTGGGCCTGCAGGGCCTGGGCGAGCTCGGCTTCGCCCGCGCCTGGTCGACGCTGCTGCTGGTCGGCGGGCTGGCCGCCATCGTGGCCTACTGGCTGCATGCCGGCCGCGCCGAGGAGCCCTTGTTCGACCTCGCGCTGTTCCGGGTCCGCAGCTTCGCGGTCGGCATCTTCGGCAACCTGTTCGCTCGCCTCGGTAGCGGCGCCATGCCCTTCCTGATGCCGCTGTTCCTGCAGGTCGGCCTCGGCTTCACGCCCCTGCAGGCCGGCTTCGCGCTGGTGCCGAGCGCGCTGGCGGCGATGACGGTGAAGACCTTCGCCGAGCGCGTGCTGACGCGCTGGGGCTATCGCCGGGTGCTGACGGTGAACACCGTGCTGGTCGGCGCGATGATCGCCAGCTTCGCGCTGCTCGGCCCGGCCACGCCGGCCTGGTGGCTGGCGCTCCACATGGCCTGCTTCGGCGCGATCAATTCGATGCAGTTCACCGCCATGAACACGGTGACGCTGAAGGATCTGGAAGGCCCGCTGGCCAGCGGCGGCAACAGCCTGCTGTCGATGACCATGCAGCTGTCGATGAGCCTCGGCGTGGCCAGCGCCGCGGCGCTGCTGTCGGCCTTCTCCAAGCACTTCGGCCATCCGCACGGCGCCGACGACCATACGCTGACGGTGTTCCGCGCCACCCTGGCCTGCGTCGGCGTGCTCGGCGCGGTGGCGGCGACGGTGTTCGCCCAGCTCGACGACGCCCCGCCGGCCGCGGAGGAAGGGACGCCGTAGCCCGCGCCGCCGTGCTGCGAAGCCGCCGCGGCCCATCTGCTATCATCGCGCCCATTCGAATGCTTGCTCGAAAGCAAGCACCCCCAACGGATCAAAGGGTTGGCCGCCATGCATCAAGCCGTCATCACCGGCACCGGGCTGTTCACGCCGCCGGACGTCGTCACCAACGCCGAACTGGTGGCGAGCTTCAACGAATACATCCGCCGCTGGAACGACGACCACGCCGACGCCATCGCCCGCGGCGAAATCGAGGCGCGGGCCGAGAGTTCGGTCGAGTTCATCGAGAAGGCCTCGGGCATCAAGCAGCGCCACGTGCTCGACCGCGAGGGCATCCTCGACCCCGAGCGCATGTGCCCGCGCATCGCGCCGCGCGCCAACGAGGAGCTGTCGGTGATGGCCGAGATGGCCGTGGCCGCCGCGCGCCAGGCGCTCGAGCGGGCCGGCCGCACGGCGGCCGAGGTCGACGGCGTGATCTGCGCCGCCAGCAACATGCCGCGCGCCTACCCGGCGCTGGCGATCGAGGTGCAGGCCGCGCTCGGCATCGGCGGCTGGGCCTTCGACATGAACGTGGCCTGCTCCTCGGCCACCTTCGGCATCGAGCAGGCCGCCAACGCGGTTCGCAGCGGCGGCGCCGGCGTGGTGCTGATGATCAATCCGGAAGTCTGCTCGGCCCACCTCGAGTGGCGCGACCGCGACTGCCACTTCATCTTCGGCGACGTCGCCACCGCGGTGGTGGTCGAGCGCGCCGCCGACGCGCGCGTGGCCGGCTACGAGATCCTCGGCACCCGACTCGCCACGGTGTTCTCCAACAACATCCGCAACAACGCCGGCTTCCTCAACCGCTGCGAGGACAAGACCGGCGACCTGCGCGACAAGCTGTTCGTGCAGGAGGGCCGCAAGGTGTTCAAGGAAGTCTGCCCGATGGTGGCCGAGCACATCGCCGGCCACCTGGCCGCGCTCGAGCTGGCGCCGGCGCAGGTGAAGCGCTTCTGGCTGCACCAGGCCAACCTCGGCATGAACCAGCTGATCGCCCGCCGCCTGCTCGAACGCGAGCCGACGGCGGAAGAAGCGCCGGTGATCCTCGACCGCTACGCCAATACCTCGAGCGCCGGCTCGATCATCGCCTTCCACCTGCACGGCGATCTCGCGCCGGGCGAAGTCGGGGTGATCTCGAGTTTCGGCGCCGGCTACTCGGTCGGCAGCGTTGTAGTTAGGAAACAGTAGCTACACCTCGGCAAGGTCGCGCTTGCGCGGCGCAAAAGCCGCTGCCGGCGCGCCTTCGGCACTGCCCCGGATGCCGCAAGTGTCAGAAAGATCAGGATTGACGCAGGGCGCGGCGGCGCGCCGGCGCGGCCGTCCGGGATCGGCCCGGGGCCGGCTTGGCGGCTCGCTTCACCACGACGTCATCCGGATACGCCGGCTCTCTGTTTTCGCCATGACGGCTGTGTTACCGTCTCGCGCCATGCGGAACCCCGCATCCAAGTCAACGAGTGCCGGCCGCGGCCACGAACCCGTGCGTAGCGGTGGCGCCCATCCAAGCGTATGCATTCACACCCACGAGGATGAACTCATGAAGCGTCTGTCCGTGTTGTCCTTCGCGCTGGCCGCGGCCTTCGCCGCCGCCGGTGCTTCCGCCGCCTCCACGCTGAAGTACTGCTCCGAAGGCAGCCCCGCCGGTTTCGACCCGGGCCAGTTCACCGCCGGCACCGATTTCGACGCCTCGGCCGAGACCATCTTCAACCGGCTGGTCGAGTTCGAGCGCGGCGGCACCAAGGTCCAGCCGGGCCTGGCCGAGAAGTGGGACGTGAGCGCGGACGGCCTGAGCTACACCTTCCATCTGCGTAAGGGCGTGAAGTTCCACAGCAACGACAGCTTCAAGCCCACGCGCGACTTCAACGCCGACGACGTGGTGTTCACCTTCGAGCGCATGCTCAGCAAGGACCACCCGTTCCGCAAGGCCTATCCGACCGAATTCCCCTACTTCACCGACATGGGCATGGATGCCAACATCGTCAAGGTGGAGAAGATCGATCCGCAGACCGTCAAGTTCACCCTCAAGGCCGTCGACGCCGCCTTCCTGCAGAACCTGGCGATGTCCTTCGCCTCGATCAGTTCGGCCGAATACGCTGACGGCCTGCTCAAGGCCGGCAAGCCGCAGCAGATCAACAGCGCGCCGATCGGCACCGGCCCGTTCGTGTTCAAGAGCTACCAGAAGGACGCGGTGATCCGCTACGTGGCCAACAAGGATTACTGGAAGAAGGGCGAGGTGAAGGTCGACAACCTGATCTTCGCGATCACCACCGACAGCACCGTGCGGGCCCAGAAGATCAAGAGCGGCGAGTGCGACATCGGCTTCCAGACCAAGCCGGCCGATACCGCCGTGCTCAAGGCGGACCCGAAGATCACCGTGCTGAGCCAGGCCGGCTTCAACGTCGGCTACCTCGCCTACAACGTCAAGCACAAGCCGCTGGACAACGCCGCCGTGCGCCGCGCGCTCGACATGGCGATCAACAAGAAGGCGATCATCGAGGCCGTCTACCAGGGCGCCGGCCAGCCGGCCACCAACCCGATGCCGCCGACCCAGTGGTCGTACAACAAGAACCTCAAGGACGCCGGCTACAACCCCGACATGGCCCGCGCCAACCTGGCCAAGGCCGGCGTGAAGGATCTGACCATCACGCTGTGGGCGATGCCGGTGGTGCGTCCGTACAACCCGAACGGCAAGCAGATGGCCGAGATGATCCAGGCCGACTGGGCCAAGATCGGCGTCAAGGCCAACATCGTCAGCTACGAGTGGGGCGAGTACCTCAAGCGCGCCAAGCAGGGCGAGCACGACACCATCCTGGTCGGCTGGACCGGCGACAACGGTGATCCGGACAACTGGCTCGGCGTGAACCTCGGCTGCGACGCGGTCGGCGGCAACAACTACGCGCAATGGTGCTACAAGCCGTTCGACGACCTGATCATGCGCGCCAAGCAGACCACCGACGTCGCCAAGCGCACCGCCGACTACATGAAGGCGCAGGAGATCTTCAAGCAGGAACTGCCGTGGACCACGGTCGCCCACTCGACCGTCACGGTACCGATGAGCAAGAAGGTCCAGGGCTTCAAGATCAGCCCCTTCGGCCTGATGTCGTTCTCGGGCGTCACGGTCAAGTAAGCCGGCGTCGAGCCATGGGAAAAGGACAGGTCCGCCTGTCCTTTTTCGCGTCGTAAGGCTGCGCCTGCCGGCGCGGCGAGCGAGGAGAAATTTGCGATGAACCGATTCAAACTGAGTGCGGCGGCACTGGGCCTGGCCCTGGCCGCCACCGCGCAGGCCAAGCCGCTGGTGTTCTGCTCGGAAGCCGAGCCCGAGGGCTTCGACGGCGGCATGTACACCGCCGCGGTGACCCACGACGCGGCGTCCGAGGCGATCTACAACCGCCTGGTCGAATTCGAGAAGGGCGGCACCCGGGTGGTGCCGGCGCTGGCCGAGAAGTGGGACATCAGCGCCGACGGCCTGGAATACACCTTCCACCTGCGCCGCGGCGTGAAGTTCCACACCACCGACTGGTTCAAGCCCAGCCGCGATTTCAATGCCGACGACGTGCTGTGGACCTTCCTGCGCATGATCGACGACAAGCATCCGGGCGCCAAGGCCAGCCTGCAGGGCTGGCCCTACGCCAGCGACATGGGCTTCCCGGCGCTGATCAAGAAGATCGACAAGATCGATCCGTACACCGTCAAGTTCACCCTGAGCAAGCCCGAGGCGCCGTTCCTGGCCGACCTCGCGATGGGCTTCGCCGACGTGGTGTCGGCCGAGTACGCCCAGCAGCTTTCCAAGGCCGGCAAGGACGGCCAGATCGGCCTGTTGCCGGTCGGCACCGGCCCCTACGTGTTCAAGCGCTACGACAAGGGCGCGCAGATCCGCTACGAGGCCAACCCGAGCTACTGGCGCGGCAAGCCCGGCAGCGACAAGCTGATCTTCGCCATCACGGTCGACCCGGCGGTGCGCGCGCAGCGGCTCAAGCGCGGCGAGTGCAACTTCATGGTCTACCCCAAGCCGGCCGACAAGGCCATGCTCAAGGCCGACCCGAAGCTGACGGTGCTCGACCACAAGGCGCTGACCATCGCCTACCTGGCCTTCAACGTCCAGCACAAGAACCTGTCGGACAAGCGCGTGCGCCAGGCGCTGGCCTTCGCGCTGGACAAGCCGGCCATGGTCAAGGCGGTGTACGAGGGCTCGGCCGCGCCGGCCCACCTGCCGGTGCCCTCGACCATGTGGGGTTACGACAAGTCGATCCCGGCCTACACCCAGAACATTGAGAAGGCCAAGAAGCTGCTGAAGGAAGCCGGCTACCCGAACGGCTTCGAGATGTCGCTCTACGTGCGTAACGGCGGCGGCGGCACCAACCCGAATCCGAAGCTGACGGCCGAGATGATCCAGTCCGACTGGGCCAAGATCGGCGTCAAGACCAAGATCGTGGTGATGGAGTGGGTCGAGCTGCAAAAGCGCACCAAGGCCGGCGAGCACGATGCCACCATCTACGGCTGGGCCGGCGACAACGGCGATCCGGACAACTTCCTGACGCCCAACCTGACCTGCTCGTCCGCCGAAAGCGGCGAGAACCGCTCGCGCTGGTGCAACAAGGAATTCGACAAGCTGGTCGACCAGGCCAAGCGCGTGACCGACCTCAAGGAGCGCACCAAGCTCTACGAGAAGGCACAGAAGATCTTCATCGACGAGATGCCCTGGGCCTCGCTGGTCGAGCCGATGACGACGGTGGCGTTCCAGAAGAACGTGGTCGGCTTCAAGCCCAGCCCGTTCACCAACAACAACTTCGAGAACGTGACGGTCAAGTGATCCGACCGCGCATCGAACGGACGGCGGCCTCGGCCGCCGTTTTTCATGGCGCATCGGCATATGGCTCGCAGGAGCGGCTTCAGCCGCGCATGGTCGGCGTGGCTGCGAACGCCCATTCGCGGCTGAAGCCGCTCCTACGGCTCGCTTCGCGGTGGACGCAAGCGCAGGGCCTGTCTCGCCGCGGGCGCGCTATGGCACCGAATGCCGATCCGGCCGGCGTCTTGCGCCAGTCGGCCGGAACGCGCCGCAGCCGGCCGCTGTCCTTGGGTCTAGAACTCACGATATGTCCATCACAGGGAGCCGCCCATGGAACCGCGCCTGAGCTTCATCACCCTCGGCGTCGCCGACCTGCCGCGCGCCCGCGCCTTCTACCGCGACGTGGTCGGCTGGCCGCTGTCGGCCAAGAGCCAGGACGGCGTCGCCTTCTTCCAGCTCAACGGCTTCGTGCTGGCGCTGTTCCCGGCCGAGGCGCTGGCGCGCGACGCCGGCCTGCCCGAGTCGGCGGTGGGCGGCCATTCGCGCATCTCGCTGGCCTACAACGTGTGCGAGCGCGACGAGGTCGATGCGCTGCTGGCCGAGCTGGCCGGCCGCGGCGCCACCATCGTGCGGCCGGCGGCGGACGCGTTCTGGGGCGGCCGCACCGGCTACTTTTCCGATCCGGACGGCTACCTGTGGGAGGTGGCGTGGAATCCGGGCGGCTATCTCGATGCGGCGGGGAATTTCCATTTCGAGAATCGGCGGGCGCGGTAGGGATTGTGGGAAGAGGGAAGTGTGACCCCATCCCCACCCCAACCCTCCCCTTGAAGGGGAGGGAGCTGCACTGCGACACGTTTGACGATCACTGACGACTGGATTTCACGCACCCCGCTCCTCCCCCTTCAAGGGGGAGGCTGGGTGGGGGATGGGGTCACACCTCACACCTAACCCCTCACACCTAACCCCTCACACCTAACCCTCACACCTAACCCCTCACACCTAACCCCTCACACCTCACCCTCCACCGGCGATAATCGCCCCCATGCCCGATCCCTTCTCCACCCGCCTCGTCCGCTGGCAACGCGCCCACGGCCGTCACGACCTGCCTTGGCAGACCGACGATCCCTACCGTGTCTGGCTGTCCGAGATCATGCTGCAGCAGACCCAGGTCGCCACCGTGATCCCCTACTACCAGCGCTTCACCGAGTCCTTCCCCAGCGTGACCGCGCTGGCCGATGCGCCGCTCGACGAGGTATTGGCGCACTGGGCCGGGCTCGGCTACTACAGCCGCGCGCGCAACCTGCACCAGGCGGCGCGGATGGTGCGCGACCGCTTCGGCGGCGTCTTCCCGCCGAGCGCCGAAGGCCTGATCGAGCTGCCCGGCATCGGCCGCTCGACCGCGGCGGCGGTGGCCGGCTTCTGCTATGCCGAGCGCACCCCCATCCTCGACGGCAACGTCAAGCGCGTGCTGGCGCGCTGGGCCGGCATCGACGGCTTCCCCGGCGAGAAGAAGACCGAGAACAAGCTGTGGGCGCTGGCCGCCGGCCTGCTGCCGACGGATGCCGCCGACATGCCGGCCTACACCCAGGGCCTGATGGACCTCGGCGCCACCGTCTGCACGCCGCGCCGGCCCGATTGCCCGCGCTGCCCGCTGCGCGACGATTGCCGCGCCCATATCGAGGGCCGACAGGCCGAGCTGCCGACGCCGCGGCCGAAGAAGACCGTGCCCGAGCGCGCCACGCTGATGCTGCTGATCCGCCAGGGCGGCCAGCTGCTGCTCGAGCGGCGGCCGCCGACCGGCATCTGGGGCGGCCTGTGGAGCCTGCCCGAGGCCGAGACGGCGGCGCAGGCGGTGGCGCTGTGCGCCGAGCGCTTCGGCCTGGCCGCCACGCCCGGCGCGCCGCAGCCGGCGCTGGTGCACACCTTCACCCATTTCCGCCTGACCATCACGCCGCTGCCGCTCGAGGTGGCCGGCGAACTGCCGCGGGTGGCCGAAGCGGATGCACGCTGGTTCGCCCGCGGCGAGGCGCTCAAGGCCGGCATTCCGACGCCGGTGCGCAAGCTGCTGCTGGCCGAGGGGCGGCAAGAGAGCTTGTTCTAGAGCGGCTTCGGGCGAGGGAGCGTCGATCGAGTGTCGACTGGGCGGTACGCCCCACCGCTTGCCGGCGAGCTTGCCACTGACGGTGAAAATTCCCATGCAGGAGCGGCTTCGGCCGCGAACCGCCGATGCGGCAGCGAACGTCCATTCGCGGCTAAAGCCGCGCCTGCACGCGCATCCACGCCTATCGAATCTTCCGCGCCGGCAAGTCTGTCCGGCCCGACTCCATCGGCGCGGCCGGGGCTCGCCGGAACGCCGACCCCAGCCGCCAGTCCCACCTGTTAACCGGCCCAGGCGCCGATCAACAGGAGACCCGCCATGTCCTTCCTCATCTATCTCGCCGGCCTCGCCATCTTCATCGGCGGCGTGGCCTGGGCCCTGGTCGTGGCCGGGGTATCGACCCAGTACACCATCATCGCCGCGCTGATCCTGCTCGGCCTCGGCATCGTGATCGGCGTGTCGCGCACCCGCGCCAAGGACACCAACTGAGGCGCCCGGACCGCGGCGCAGGCTGTCCGCCACGCCGCGGCCGTCAGCCGGCCAGCGCCAGCGCATAGGTGGTCCAGCGCGGCGCCACCTCGGCGAAGCCGAGCTTCCGGTGGAAGCGCAGCGAGGCCGCATTGCTGCCGGCCACCAGCGCGCGCAACGGCGGCAGGCCGCGGCTCGCCAGCGAGCGGTCGGCGATGCGGTAGAGCACGTCGGCCACGCCGCGGCCGCGCCAGCCCAGCCGCACGCCGACCGCGTCGACCTCGCCGCGCTCGATCAGCGAGAAGGCCTGGTAGTCGCCGGCCGCATCGGCCAGCACCCGGCCGGCCTGCCAGTCGGCGGTCGACCATTCCTCGCGCATCTGCGCCAGTTCCGGCACCGGCGCATTCGGCACGCCGCGGAAGCATTCGGCATAGCAGGCATGCAGCCGCGGCCAGTCGACCGCCGCGATCGGCACTTCGCGCAGGCCTTCCGGCAGATCGACCGATCCTTGCAGCGGCGCTGCCAGCCCGAACCAGACGAACTCGAACGCCACGCCGAAGCCGGCCGCCGCCAGCGCCGCGTGCTTGGCGGTCTCGGCCCGCCGCGCGGTGATGCGCAGCTCGCGCGCGCCGGCCGTCCGCGCCGCGTCTTTCACCACATCGATCAGCGCCGCTGCCGCGGCCTGGTCCGCCGCGTGCAGCGGCGAGCCGTAGGCGCAGCCGTCCTGCTCCACCCCGATCAGCACCCAGCCGACGCAACCGACCGGCTCGCCGCCGCGCCAGGCCACGCGCACCTGGGCGCCGTGGCCGCGTGCGGCGTCGCCCAGCTCGTCGGCCAGGCCGGGTTCGAGGTGAGGGGCCAGCAGCCGGTCGCGCAGCGCCTGCAGCGCAGGCGCCGTGGCCGGGTCGTAGGGGCGGATTTCCAGCTGATTCGGCATTGCATGCTCCGGCAGGAATGGGTCGAAGGGGCGAGGGGAATGAACGGCGGCACTGCGCGGGTACCGGCCGACGTCCTTCGGAGGTCGGTCGATGCCCCGCGGACCTCGACAGAAAGCCATCGGCGTCATGCTGCGGCCCTGCCCAGCGTGGTGCGCACCAGTTCCAGCAGCTCGGCCGGCAGCGGCTGTTCGAGCCGGCGGTAGACGCGGCCGTCGGGCGTGCGGGCCAGCAGCTTGTAGTTGACCAGCTCGCGCCGCAACAGCACGTGATCGCCGAAGCTCTCGCCCTGGCGGATGAAGTCGTTGACCTCGCGTTCGCTCAGGTCGCGCCGCGCCGGGATGCGGGCCCAGACGGTCCACAGCACCGGCAACTGTTCGGAGAACTTGCCGGGCCAGCGCAGCAGCCGGCCCTGGGCGTCGAAATGGCGCAGCAGCTTGCGGAGGTCGGCCTGGCCGCCCGGCGGCGGGTTCGCCGCGCGGCGGGCCGACGGATCGGGTTCGATCGGCGGCGTGGCGGCGGCGTCGAGCGCCGGCATGGCCTCGGCCTGCTCGCGGAAGTGCTGGAAGTTCTGGAAGCCGGCGCCGCGCGCCAGCATGTTGAGCATCTGCAGGTGGCCGGGCGGCTCGGGCTGTTCGGCCCATTGCTTGACCAGCGAGCGGGCCAGCGCGGAGATGTCGGGAGCGTGGAACGGAAAAACGGGACGAGACATGGTTCGAATCCTTGTCGTCGTGCCTGCCGCCCTTGCGGGCAAGCATGCCATGGTCGCCGTTGTGGCCTGGCACTCGGGTTTCGAGCCAAGCGTGCGGTGCGCGAGGCGCGCACCGGGGAGGTTGCCGGGCAGGTTTAGCGTGGTTCGGGACGAACCGGCGACGCCTGGGTGAACTGCCGACCGAGGGGACGCAGGATACAGCCGTGCGCGTGCAAATGTAAAACCGGGGGCTCTGGATTCGGCGGCTCCTGGCTACTTCGGCCTGTTGGAGAACCCGCGGTGTTTCATTGCAATTCCAGACTTTTGCCTGCATTTGCCGCAATTTACCGGGCGCGCTGCCGGCCCGTTCAGCCGATCTGCCGGACGACGGATACCTGGCCGGCGATGTCGGGCCCTACCGTGCCAGTCTCGAAGACGATCGCGATGGCCGGCGGCGGCGAGGTCTGGCTGAACCGGCGGCGACGCGGTCGCGCTGTCGCCGAGCATGGCGCGCGTGCGGCCGAGCGTGCCGGCGCTGTTCTGACCGGCGGCGGCGCGCGTCGGCCGAGTCCGGTGAACCACGCTGGCCGCGCAGGCTCACAAAAATGGAACGAGGCAAGGCCGCAGGCATTGTTACAGCTTGAAACACCCGCCCGGGCCGGCCCACACATTTGCCGAACATTTGCGCCCTAGATTGGAGCGCATCGAATCCGACCGGACCGCCCGCCGCCGACCATGCCCATGCCGCCCCGCCTGCGCCTCTTCCTTGCCGCCTTGCTGTTCGGCCCGCTCGCCGCCGCGGCGGCCGACTTGCCCCAGCCGTGCACCGATGCGCGGCCACCCAGCCCGCTGACGCTGGCCGCGGCGGTCGACTTCGCGCTGTGCCACCAGCCGCAGACGCGCCTGAGCTGGGCCAGCCTGCGCAGCGCCGAGGCCGGCGTCGACGCGGCCCAGGCGGCCTACCGGCCCGGCCTGGCGCTGTCGGCCTCGGCCAACCGCCCGCTCGGCGATGGCGCCGGCGGCAGCCAGCTCGGCGCCAGCGCGCGGCTCGGCTACACCCTGCTCGATTTCGGCCAGCGCGAGGCGCGGCGCGACCAGGCCCGTGCGCTGCTCGACGCGGCCCGCTCGGGCGCGCGCAGCACGCTGGCGCAGAACTGGCTCGCCACCGTCGACGCCTACCTGGCGCTGGCCACCGCCGAAGGCCAGCGCGACGCCGCCCGCCGCGCCGAGGAGGCCGCCGCGGCGGCGCTGGCGGCGGCCGACGCGCGGCTCAAGGTCGGCAGCGGCACGCCGCTCGACCAGTTGCAGGCCAGGTCGGCCCATGCCCAGGCGGTGCTCGACCAGATCCGTCTCGACGGCCAGATCGCCACCGCCCAGGCCGGCCTCGCGGTCGCGCTCGGCATCCGGCCGACCGAGCTGCCGCCGTTGGCGCCGCTGCCGCAGGCGCCGCTCGAACTGCCGATCGCGCGCGCCGACGTCGACGCGCTGCTCGATGCCGCCGCCCGCCAGCGCGGCGAGGTGGCCGGCGCCGAGGCCAGCCTGCGCGCCGCCGAGGCCGGCGTGGCGGCGGCCCGGGCGGCCGGCCGGCCGACGCTGGCGGTCAGCGCCTCGGCCAATCTGAGCAAGAACAGCGGCAGCCCGAGCAACCACAGCCAGGGCCTGGGCCTGTCGCTCGACATCCCGTTCGACCTCGACGGCAGCATCGGCGCCAGCCGCGCCCAGGCGGCGGCCCAGCGCGACAGCCGGGCGGCCGAACTCGACCGCGTGCGCCAGGGCGCCCAGAGCGACGCCTGGCAGGCCTGGCATGGCCTGGTCACCGCGCAGCAGGCCGCCCGCGCGGCCGAGGTGGCGGCCGACAGCGCACGCGCCGCCTACGACAACGCGCTGGGCCGCTACCGCGCCGGCCTGGGCGACGTGCTGGCGCTGCTCAACGCCCAGAGCGCCGCGGCGCGGGCCGAGCAGCAGCGCGTGGCGGCGCGCTACGACTGGCTCGACGCGCGCGCCCGCTTCGCCTGGGCGCTCGGCGGCGAACTGCCGGCCGACCCGGCCGGCCCGCTGCAGCCCTGATCCCCCGAATCCCATGAGCCTCGACCCCATGAAGCCCACCTCCCGACTGCGGCGCTACGCCATTCCCTTCGTCCTGCTGCTGGCCGCCGCGGCCGCGCTGGGCTGGTACCTGCGGCGCGATCCGGCGGCCGACGCCGAGCGCTACCGCACCGAACGCGTCGAGCGCGGCGCGCTGGTGCAGACCGTCAACGCCACCGGCACGCTGAACCCGGTGCGGGTGGTCAGCATCGGCACCCAGGTGTCGGGCACGGTGAAGAAGCTCTACGTCGACTTCAACAGCCCGGTGAAGGCCGGCCAGCTGCTGCTCGAGCTCGACACCGCCCAGCTCGACGCGCGGCTGGCGCAGAGCCGCGCCACGCTGGCCAGCAACCAGGCGCGGCTGACGCTGGCGCGGGCCAGTGCCGAGCGCATGCGTGCGCTGTCGGCGCAGAACTACGTGTCGCGCCAGGAACTGGACCAGGCCGAGGCCGACTTCGGCGCTGCCCGCGCCTCGGTGGCGCAGTCGGCCGCCCAGGTCGAGCAGGACCGCGTCAACGTGCAGAACGCCATCATCCGGTCGCCGGTCGACGGCGTGGTGATCGACCGCCAGGTCGACGAGGGCCAGACCGTGGCGGCCAGCCTGCAGACGCCGACCCTGGTCAAGATCGCGCGCGACCTGAGCCAGATGCAGATCAACGCCAGCGTGGCCGAGGCCGACCTCGGCCGGATCGGCGAGGGCATGCCGGCGCGCTTCAACGTCGATGCTTTTCCCGATTCGGCCTTCACCGGCCGGGTGCGGCAGATCCGGCTCAATCCGACCACCACCTCCAACGTGGTCACCTACGACGTGGTGGTCGACGTGGCCAACCCGGGCCAGCGCCTCCTGCCCGGCATGACCGCCTACGTCGATATCGAAGTCGGCCGCGTCGCCGACACGCTGCTGGTGCCGAGCGCCGCGCTGCGCTACCGGCCGTCCGACGCGCCCGAGGCCAAGGGCTGGAAGTCCGGCCAGAACGGCCAGCGCGGCGGCCGCGACGGGCAGGCCGGCGGCGAAGCGGCGGGCCGGCCGCGCAATGCCGGACAGGCGCAGGCGGGTGCGCCGGTCGGCGAACGGCCGCAGGGCCGGCCCGGCCGAGTCTGGGTGTTGCGCGAGGGCAAGCCGGCGATGGTGCCGGTGCGCACCGGCCTCAGCGATGGCCGCAATACCGCGGTGAGCAGCGACCAGCTCGAGCCGGGCGACCAGGTGATCGTCGGCGAGAAGATCGACGCCAAGGCGGCGCCGGCCGCCGCTGGCCGCGGCAGCAACCGCATGGGCCCGGGCGGCCCCGGCATGCGGGGGTTCTGATGGCGGACGCGGTGATCGAGGTGGCCGGTCTCGAAAAGACCTACCAGACGGCGGCCGGCCCGCTGCCGGTGCTGCACGGCATCGACTTCCGGCTCGAGGCCGGCGAGTTCGTCGCGGTGATGGGGCCGTCGGGCTCGGGCAAGTCGACCTTCATGAACATCCTCGGCTGCCTCGACCGGCCCAGCGCCGGCCGCTACCGGCTGGCCGGCCGCGACACCGGCGCGCTCGACCGCGACGCGCTGGCTGGCCTGCGCAACCATGCGATCGGCTTCGTGTTCCAGGGCTTCAACCTGCTGCCGCGGGCCAGCCTGGAGGACAACGTGGCGCTGCCGCTGGTCTACGCCGGCGTCGGCCGCGGCGAGCGGCTGGCGCGCGCCCGCGCGGTGCTCGACCAGGTCGGCCTGGCGCGCTACCACCAGACGTTGCCCAACCGCATCTCGGGCGGCCAGCAGCAGCGCGTGGCGATCGCCCGCGCGCTGGTCAACCGGCCCAGCCTGATCCTGGCCGACGAGCCGACCGGCAATCTCGACAGCAAGACCAGCGAGGACGTGATGGCGCTGTTCTGCCGGCTCAACGACGAAGGCGCCAGCATCGTGCTGGTGACCCACGAGCCCGATATCGCGCAGTACGCCAAGCGGCTGGTGCGCTTCCGCGACGGCCTGCTGGTCGAGGACGCGCCGGTGGCGCAGCGGAGCTGGCCATGAGCGCCGCGATGTTCCACGAGGCGCGCCAGGCGATGGGCGCCAACCGCATGCGCAGCGGCCTGACCATGCTGGGCATGGTGATCGGCGTGGCGGCGGTGGTGCTGATGATGGCGGTGGGGCAGGGCGCCCAGCAGGCGGTCAAGCGCAGCATCGATTCGATGGGCAGCCACCTGTTCATCGTGCTGGCCGGCTCGCAGCAGGCGGCCGGCGTGCGCACCGGCGGCGGCAACGCCACCAGCCTGACCAGCGACGATGCCCAGGCGATCCGCGAGCTGCCCGGCGTGGCCGCGGCGGCGCCGGTGATGCCGGTGATGCAGCAGCTGGTCTACGGTGGCCAGAACTGGAATTCGCAGATCACCGCCACCACGCCCGATTACCTCGACGCCCGCGACTGGCCGATCGAGGCCGGCGACGGCTTCGACTGGTCCGACCTGCAGTCGGGCCGCCGCGTCGCGCTGATCGGCCAGACGGTGGCCAGCAACCTGTTCGGCGAGGAGAACCCGGTCGGCAAGACGCTGCGCATCCGCGCCTCGCCGTTCACGGTGGTCGGCGTGCTGGCGGCCAAGGGCCAGAGCCTCGATGGCCGCGACCAGGACGACAGCGTGATCGTGCCGCTGACCGCGGCGCAGCGGAACCTGTCGGGCAGCCGTTTCCGCAACACGGTGCGGATGATCATGGTGCAGGCCGAATCCGATGCCGCGATGGCGACGGTCGAGGCCGGCATGGCCGACCTCTTGCGCCAGCGCCACCGGCTGCGCGAGGGCGCCGACGACGATTTCTACGTCAACAACCTGACCGCGGTGGCCAACTCGGCGGCTGAGGCCACCCGCACCATGTCGCTGCTGCTGGGCGCGATCGCCTCGGTGAGCCTCTTGGTCGGCGGCATCGGCATCATGAACATCATGCTGGTCAGCGTGACCGAGCGGACCCGCGAGATCGGCATCCGCATGGCGATCGGCGCGCGCGGCCGCGACGTGCTGATGCAGTTCCTGCTCGAGGCGCTGCTGTTGTCGCTGATCGGCGGCCTGGTCGGCCTCGCGCTCGGCGTCGGCGGCGCCTTCGCGGTGGCGGCGGCGATGGGGATGGAGGTGGCGGTGCAGTGGAGCGTGCCGCTGGCGGCCTTCGCCATCTCGGCCGCGACCGGGGTCGGCTTCGGGCTGTATCCGGCGTGGAAGGCGGCGCGGCTCGATCCGATCGAGGCTTTGCGCTACCAGTGAACCTTGCTGGCCTGCATGCATCCGTTCCGCTCGAATCTCTAGTGCAGCACCCGGCGGAGCCGGGTGTTCGAGGCCTGCATGTGCTCGACCAAGGTTCACTGCCTGATCTACCCCAACTCCCCCGCCCTCGCCGCCGCGAGGGAGCCTCGCTGGCGCTCGTTCGCTCTCCGTATCGCTTGCAGCTAGGCATGTCGCTGCGCTCATGCCGGTTGCCGGCGCTGTTGGTGGGTTTTGTAGGAGCGGCTTTAGCCGCGAATTGCTGGAGTGAGTGCGACCGCCATTCGCGGCTAAAGCCGCTCCTACAGGGTGACTGGCGGGCCGAGTCGCATTGATGGTTGAAATAGACGCTGACGAGCGTCAGCGAGGCTCCCTCGCGGCGGCGAGGCGGGGGGAGTTGGATTGAAACAGGGTCAGGCCGTTGGTGGAGTTCCTCACGAAGCATAAACGCCCGGCTTTGCCGGGCGCTGCGCTGACCATCGAGACCGGAAGCATTCAGTCCGCGAACACGGCCTGGTTCCGCCCGCCGTTCTTGGCCCGGTACATCGCCTCGTCGCTGCGCAGCAGCAACGCATTGCCGGTCTCGTCGAGCTTGAGCTGGGCCACGCCGGCCGAGAAGCGCACCTCGATCGGCTGGCCCTGGTGGAAGAACGGCGTGCGGGCGGTGGCCTTGCCCATGCGGTCGATCAGGTAGCGCGCGCCGTTGAGGTCGGTCTCGGGCAGCAGGATCAGGAATTCCTCGCCGCCGTAGCGCACCAGCGTGTCGCTCTCGCGGATCACCGCGCGGGTCAGGCTGGCGAAGTGCATCAGCACCTTGTCGCCGACCATGTGGCCGTAGCGGTCGTTCACCTGCTTGAAGCGGTCCAGGTCGAGCAGCGCCACCGACAGCGGCCGCACGGCGCGGCGCGAACGCTTCACCTCCTTGGCCAGCAGGTGGTCGAGGCCCTGGCGGTTCAGCGCGCCGGTCAGCGGGTCCTGCTCGAGGTTCTTGCGGTTGATGCTGAGGTCGGACTGGATCTTGTCGATCGAGGCCTTGAGTTCCTGCAGGTCCTGGTGCGAGGCGCTGACGGTCTGCTGCACCGAGCCGGTCGATTCGATCAGGCCGTCGAGCACCTTCTCCAGCGATTCCAGATCGAGCCCGCCGCGCAGCGCGTCGAGCGAATCGCTCATCGCCTGGCCGCCGCGCGACAGGTCGCCCAGCAGCGTCTCGGAGGTCTCGGCCATGTCGTCGAGCACGTCGGAGACGCGGAACAGCACCTGGTAGGCGCTCTTGAGTTCCTGGTCGGTCTTCTCGGTCGGCGACTTGATCGCGGCGATCGCGTTGTAGAACTTGACGTAGTTCTCGGGCGTCGGCGACAGGCCGAGTTCGGCCAGCCGCTTGAGCGTGATCCGGGCGATGTCCGAAGGAGTCAGCGTGGGCTTGGAGATCATCGTCGTTCCATCCTCGGTCATGAAGTGGCCTGGTGCCGCGCACCGGTCCGGATCACTTCTTCAATATATTCTATTTAGCTATCGTTATCATTCTCGGCCCATTTGCCGCGGGCGAACAGTGTGAAAAGTTGAAAGTCCGGTGAAAGCGATTTTTTCACGCCGGCCGGCACGGCTGCGGCGAACCGCTGCGCCGCCCGTGCGGATGCGGCCGGTTCGAGGCCGCCGCGAACGCAAAAGGCCGCCCATGGGCGGCCTCGTCGCGGCGGGGCGCAGGCTCAGTCGGCCAGGACCACCTGGTCGCGGCCGCTGTTCTTGGCGCGGTACATCGCCTCGTCGGCGCGGATCAGCATGGCGTGGCCGTTCTCCTCGGACTTGAGCTGGGCGGCGCCGGTCGAGAAGCGCACGTCGACGTGGTGGCTGTGATGGAAGAACGGCGTGCGGGCGTTCACCTGGCGCAGCCGGTCGATCAGGTAGCGGGCGCCGTTGATGTCGGTCTCGGGCAAGAGCAGCAGGAATTCCTCGCCGCCGTAGCGCACCAGGGTGTCGCTCTCGCGCAGCACCGCCTTGGTGATGCTGGAGAAGTGCATCAGCACCTTGTCGCCGACCAGGTGGCCGTGGCGGTCGTTGACCAGCTTGAATTCGTCGAGGTCGATGATGGCCACCGTGAGCGGATGCGCGGCGCGGCGCGCGCGCTTCACTTCCTTGGCCAGCACGTGTTCGAGGCCCTGGCGGTTCAGCGCGCCGGTCAGCGGGTCCTGCTCGAGCGTCTTGCGGTTGATGGCGAGGTCGGACTGGATCTTGTCCATCACCGCCTTGAGTTCCTGCAGGTCGCGCTGCGAGGCGCTGACGGTCTGCTGCACCGAGCCGGTCGATTCGATCAGGCTGCTCAGCACCGTTTCCATGGTGGCCTGGTCGACGCCCGAGCGCAGCGTGTCGAGCGAGTCAGTCATCACTTCGCCGCCGCGCACCAGGTCCTCGAGCAGGGCCTCGGAGGTCTCGGTCATGCCGTCGAGCACGTCGGACACACGGAACAGCACCTGGTAGGCGCTCTTCAACTCCTCCTCGGTCTTGTCGGTCGGCGACTTGATCGCGGCGATGGCGTTGTAGAATTTCGTGTAATTCTCGGGCGTGGGCGGCAAACCGAGCTCGGCAAGCCGCTTCAGCGCGATTCGGGCAATGTCCGACGGCGTCAACGTGGGCGAAGGCGTAGGGGGCATCGAGCACTCGATCGTTTATCGTCAACCACTTATCTTACCAGACCTGTCCAGCCCGCCGCAGCCGGCGGTGCAGCGCAGCGTCGCAGTCCAAAAGAATCCTTCATGCACATCCACATCCTCGGTATCTGCGGCACCTTCATGGGCGGCATCGCCCAGCTCGCGCGCGCGGCGGGCCATACGGTGACCGGCTGCGACGCCAACGTCTACCCGCCGATGAGCACCCAGCTCGAGGCGTCGGGCATCCAGCTCATTGAAGGCTACGACGCCGGCCAACTCAAGCTGGGCGCCGATATTTATGTCATCGGCAATGTCGTGTCGCGCGGCAATCCACTGATGGAAGCCATCATGGATGCGGGTTTGCCCTATGTATCGGGGCCGCAGTGGCTGGCCGAGCACGTGCTGCATGATGGAGATATCCACAGCTGGGTGCTGGCGGTGGCCGGCACCCACGGCAAGACCACCACCACCTCGATGCTGGCCTGGATCCTCGACTACGCCGGCCTCGCCCCGGGCTTCCTGGTCGGCGGCGTGCCGGAGAACTTCGGCATCTCGGCGCGGCTGCCGGGCGCGCCGAGGCAGGAGCCCGGCGGGCGCTCGCCGTTCTTCGTGATCGAGGCCGACGAGTACGACACCGCCTTCTTCGACAAGCGCTCCAAGTTCGTCCACTACCGGCCGCGCACCGCGATCCTCAACAACCTCGAATTCGACCATGCCGACATCTTCGCCGACCTGGCCGCCATCGAAACCCAGTTCCACCACCTGGTGCGCAGCGTGCCGGGCCAGGGCCTGATCGTCGCCAACGGCCGCGAGGCCAGTCTCGACCGCGTGCTGGCACGCGGCTGCTGGACGCCGGTCGAGCGCTTCGGCGGCACGGCCGGCTGGCAGATCGGCGAGCGTTACGACGACGGCTTCGAAGTGTTGCTCGACGGCGTATCGCAGGGCCGGCTGCGCTGGCCGTTGATGGGCGAGCACAACCAGCTCAACGCGCTGGCCACGCTGGCCGCGGCGCGCCACGTCGGCGTGCCGGCCGAGGTCGGCATCGCCGCGCTCGGCGAATTCCGCAACGTGAAGCGGCGCATGGAAGTGCGCGGCACGGCCGGCGGCGTCACGGTGTACGACGACTTCGCCCACCACCCGACCGCGATCGCCACCACGGTGGCCGGCCTGCGCGCCAAGGTCGGCGCCGGCGCGCGCATCCTGGCGGTGCTGGAGCCGCGCTCCAACACCATGAAGCTCGGCACCATGAAGGACGCGCTGCCGGGCAGCCTGGCCGACGCCGATCGGGTGTTCTGCTACGGCGCCAAGCTCGGCTGGGATCCGGCCGAGGCGCTGGCGCCGCTCGGCGCCCGCGCGCAGACCTTCGACGCGCTGGAGCCGCTGGTGCAGGCGGTGGCGGCGGCCGCGCAGCCGGGCGACCAGGTGCTGGTGATGAGCAACGGCGGCTTCGGTGGTGTACACCAGAAGCTGCTCGACGCCCTGGCAGGTCGCTGAGACGGCGGCCAAGCGTTCGATTCGGCGCTCCGCCCGGCTATGCCGGGCGCTTGGGCGACGATGAAGATCGACGAGCGGTCGCCGTTCTATTCCGCACCCCCGCCCTCGCCGACGCGAGATCCGGGCCTTTCAACAGCAGTCAGCTGCCCCAGGCGGCATGCGAGACCGACATGAACAACGAAGCCCTCGTCCACAAGATGATCCAGTCGGTCCGCCTGTTCGCCAGCTTCACCCAGGACGAGGCGCGGCATTTCCTGTCGGCCTGCCGCTTCGAGCAGCATGCCGCCGGCGAGCGCCTGCTGCGCGAGGGCGAGCCGGGCCGCGAGCTCTACGTGCTGCTGTCGGGCGAGGTGGCGGTGCGCCGCTTCGGCGGCGTGGCCGAGCACGAACTGGCGCGGCTGGGGCCGGGCGATACCTTCGGCGAGCTGGCGCTGATCGACTTCGGCGACCGCTCGGCCAGCGTGGTGGCGCTGACCGACGTGCGGGTGCTGGTGTTCGAGCGTGCCAGCCTGTTCCGCCTGCCGGCGCTGGAGACCAAGCTCTACCGCAACCTGGCCATCATGATGGCGCACCGGCTGCGCGAGACCGACGCGCGGCTGGCCGAGGCGGCCGAGCAGAACGCCGAGAACAGCGCGTTCGAGAAGCTGGCCAGCGAGACGCAGCGCTTCTTCGTCGGTTGATCCCGTCATCCGCCCCATTCCTCGAGCAGCGAACATGACCAATCCCTACGCGGCGACCGAAGCCGCCATCCACGACAAGCCGCGCGAACTGAAGTACTGCAGCGTCTGGCTTATGATCGGCCTGTCGGTCGTGACCCTGAGCCTGTACCTGTACTACTGGCTCTGGACCCGTTCGGCCGCGCTGGCCGAGATCGCGCCGGACGCGCGCATGGTCTTCCACCTGGCCCGGGCCATCGTGATCCTGCAGGTCGTCCTGGTGCTGGCCTACCTCCTGGCCAGCGTGGGCGTCCTGCCGGTGTCGCTCCAGCAGATCGACACCGTCGGCACGCTCGGCAACCTGCTGTGGCTCGGCTGGACGCTGGCCTTCCGCGGCGGCTTCAACCGGCTCACCCGGGCCGGATCGAGCGACCGGCTGTGGAACAACCTGTTCTTCGCGCTGGTGTTCAGCATGTTCTACCACCAGTACAAGGCCAACCAGTACCTGCGCAGCCGCGATCCCGCCACCGACTGAGCGGCCCCGGCCGCGAGGCCCGCGCACACTGCGGGCCCGCCGCGCGGCGCCTGCCCTTGCGCGCCGGCGGTTCAGCCCTGGCGCCACCATGCCTGCATCGCCGGCGGCTGGGCGATGGTCACCGCCTCGCCCATCTGCGGCGTGCTGATCGGCACGCCCTTGGCGGCCGCCAGCGCGGCGATCCGCTCGAACGGCTCGTACCAGTCGTGCAGCGCCAGGTCGAAGGTGCCGTTGTGGATCGGCAGCAGCCACTTGCCGCCCAGGTCGAGGTGGGCCTGCAGCGTTTCCTCCGGCTGCATGTGCACGTCGGGCCACTGGGCGTCGTAGGCGCCGGTCTCCATCAGCGTCAGGTCGAACGGGCCGAAGCGCTCGCCGATCGCCTTGAAGCCGTCGAAATAGCCGCTATCGCCGCTGAAGAACAGTTTGAGGTCGTCGGCCTCGATCACCCACGAAGCCCACAGCGTGCGGTTGCCGTCGCGCAGGCCGCGGCCGGAGAAATGCTGCGCCGGGGTGGCCGTCAGGCGCAGGCCGCCGACATGGGTCGATTGCCACCAGTCGAGCTGCTGCACCTTGGCCGGGTCCACGCCCCATTGCACCAGCCGGTCGCCGACTCCGAGCGGGGCGATGAAGTGCGCGGTCTTGCCGGCCAGCGCCTGGATCGCGGCGTAGTCGAGGTGGTCGTAATGGTCGTGCGACAGGATCACGCCCGTGATCGGCGGCAGTTCGGCGATGCCGATCGGCGGGGCGTGGAAGCGCTTGGGGCCGGCCCATTGCAGCGGCGAGGCGCGCTCGGAGAACACCGGGTCGGTCAGCCAGAAGCCGCCGTTCAGCTTGAGCAGCAGGGTCGAGTGGCCGAGCCGGAACAGCGTGCCGTCCGCGGCCGCCAGCAGTTGGGCGGGACTCAGCGCGTTCACCGGCACCGGCGCGGCCGGGCTGGCGTCGGCCGGCTTGTCGAACAGCATGCGCCACATCACAAGGGCGGTCTTGCCGACGCTCATCACCTCGAAGCGCTTCACGTTGCGGAACTTGCCTTCGCTGAACTGCGGCGAGCCGGCGTAGACGGGATCGATGGAAGAACGACTGGCGGTAAGGGTGGCGTAGGCCATGGCGGCGAGGGCTCCGGTCAGCAGGATGCGGCGTAGCGTGCGGTTCATGTCGGTCGTCCCGGCCAGCGGCATCGGTGGATAAAAATTACACTGCACAGTGTAGTTTCCGTTTTTGGGAAAGTAAACTGGCAAGTGTAGAATTTCATCATTCCCGATCCTGCAGAGCCATCCGCCATGTCAGAACCGAGCCGCCTCACCGACCGCAAGCGCGAGGACATCGTCGCGGCCGCGCTCGCCGAATTCCGCGAGAACGGCTTCAAGAACACCAGCATGGACAGGGTGGCCGCCCGCGCCGCGGTGTCCAAGCGCACCGTCTACAACCACTTCCCCAGCAAGGACGAGCTGTTCGCCGAGATCATGCTCGAGCTGTGGCGCGCCAGCATGGCCCAGGTCGACCTGGCCTACCGGCCGGGCCGGCCGCTGCGCGAGCAATTGCTCGAGCTGGCGGGACAGAAGATGGCGCTGCTGGCCGACGCCAATTTCCTCGACCTGGCGCGCGTGGCGATCGCCGAGGCGATCCACGCGCCCGAGCGTGCCCAGGCGATGCTGGCGCGCTTCGGCGAGAAGGAGGAGGGCGTGACGGCGTGGGTGCGCGCGGCCCAGGCCGACGGCCGGCTCAGGCCGGCCGAGCCCGAGTTCGCGGCGCAGCAGCTGCAGGGCCTGCTCAAGGCCTTCGCCTTCTGGCCGCAGATCGCGCTGGGCCAGCCGGTGCCCGACGCGGCCGCGCGGCGGGCGATCGCCGAGTCGGCGGTCGACATGTTCCTGGCCTATCACGCGGCCTGAACGTCGTTCGACGCTGTGTTTCGACCGCGGAGGACGCAGAGGACGCCGAGGAAAAGCAGATGCGGGATCGAACGCGCTCAGCCTTCTTCCGTGTCCTCTGCGTCCTCTGCGTCCTCTGCGGTAAGTCTTTTCTTCCCGCCGCTCAAACCATCCCCATCGCGCGCAATACCCGCGCCAGCCTTACCGCCGCCAGCATCAACGCCGCATCGTCGACGCCGGCATAGCCGAGCACCAGGCCCGGGAACGGCGGCTCGGCCGCGCAATAGGCCGACAGCGGCGGCGCGGCCAGGCCGATGGCCTGCAGGGCGGTGCTGGCGGCGCGGTCGTCGCTGCCGGCGCGCAATTGCAGCACCACGTGCATGCCGGCCTCGCCGCCGTGCAGCCGCACGCCGTCGCCGAGCTCGGCCGCCAGCGTCCCGCGCAGGCGCGCCTGGCGCCGGGCGTAGATGCCGCGCATGCGGCGCAGGTGGGCGCCGAAATGGCCCTCCGCGATGAAATCGGCCAGCGCGGCCTGGGTGGCGTAGTCGCCCTCGCGGTAGAGCCGCGCCTGCAGCCGGCGCAAGGGCTCGACCAGCGCCGGCGGCGCGACCAGGTAGGCCAGCCGCAGCGCCGGGAACATCACCTTGCTGAAGGTGCCGAGGTAGAGCACCCGGCCGGCCCGGTCCAGCCCCTGCATGGCGGCCAGCGGCCGGCCGGCATGGCGGAATTCGCTGTCGTAGTCGTCCTCGACGATCCAGGCGCCGTGGCGGCCGGCCTCGGCCAGCAGCGCCTGGCGCCGCTCGAGGCCGAGCACGCTGCCGAGCGGGTATTGGTGCGACGGCGTGACGTAGACCAGCCGCGGCGGCGGCAGCGCGCGGTCCTGCCAGGCCAGCCCGCCGGCATCGACCGGCACCGGCGCGATGGCGAGGCCGGCGGCCTGCCAGGCGGTGCGTGCGCCGAGATAGCCCGGTTCCTCCATCCACACCGTGTCGCCCGGATCGGCCAGCGTGCGCGCCAGCAGGTCGAGCGTCTGTTGCATGCCGCCGGTCACCAGCACCTGGGCGGCGTCGCAATTCACCCCGCGCGACAGCCGCAGGTAGTCGGCCAGCGCCGCGCGCAGTTCCGGCCGGCCGCCGGCGCCGCGGTAGTCGAACTCGGCCGGCGCGGCGGCGCGCTGGCGCCGCTGCAGCAGCTTGAACCAGGTCGCCCAGGGGAAGGCGGCGAGCTCGGGCAGGCCGGGCGCGAAGGCCGGCCCGGCCGGCTCGGACCGCAGCGCCAGCGTGTCGAGCAGCGCCTGGCCGCGGCGCGACAGCGTCGGGACGCCGTCGCCGGCCGGTGCGACCGCCGCGGCGGCCAGCGGCGGCGCATCGGGCATGCTGGCGGCGACGAAGGTGCCGGCGCCGCCGCGGCCGCTGCAATAGCCTTCGGCGCACAGCTGGGCATAGGCGTGCAGCACGGTGTTGCGGGCGAGATCCAGCGCCTCGGCCAGCGCCCGGCTGGCCGGCAGCGCGCGGCCGCGTTCCAGGTGGCCGGCCACGATCGCCTCGCGCAGCGCGCGGTAGAGCTGGCGGTTGAGCGGCTCGGCCGCCTCGCGGCTCAGCCGGGCGCCGAGGTAATCGTGCAGCGCCGGTAAAGTGGTTCCATCGAACTTGCGCATAGTGGTGCTCTACATGGGGCCGCTATCGATTTACGCTGGAGCCGTCTTCCCGTCAATCGAGCCCCGCCATGACCGACCGCTACGCCCAGACTCCGCTGACCCGCGTCCGCCGCATCGCCCAGCGCGCCGACTACGACCGCGCCACCGTGCACGCCATCCTCGACGCCGGCTGGGCCTGCCACGTCGCCTTCGCGGTCGACGGCCAGCCGCACTGCATCCCGACCGCGCACTGGCGCATCGGCGAGACGCTCTACATCCACGGCAGCAACGGCAGCCGGCTGCTGCGCGCGCTGGGCGACGGCGCGCCGGCCTCGGTCTGCGTCACCCACGTCGACGGCCTGGTGCTGGCGCGCTCGGCCTTCCACCATTCGATCAACTACCGCTCGGCGATGGTCTACGGCCGCTTCGAGCCGGTCGGCGAGGACGAGAAGCGGCAGGCGCTGGACGCCTTCATGGACAAGGTCGAGCCCGGCCGCCGCGCCAAGGTGCGCGGGCCGGACGCCAGCGAGTTCGCCGCCACCACGGTGCTGGCGCTGGAGATCGAGCAGGCGGTGGCCAAGGTGCGCAGCGGCCCGCCGAAGGACGACGAGGCCGACCTGGGCATCGCGGTCTGGGCCGGCGTGCGGCCGATCGAGACGCGCTTCGGCGAGCCGATCCCCGACCTGGCGCCGGCGGCGGCCTGAAACCGGCCGGCCAGGGGCCGCGCAGGCGCGGCTTCAGCCGCGCAGCGATCGCCTCGTTTTCACTGCTCGCCGGAATTCCCGACCACCATACCGCCGCCGCCTATGTGCAAGCCGGAGTGCCCATGTACTTGCCCGCCTCGTTCACCGAAACCCGCCCGGCGCTGCTGCACGCGCTGATCGACGCCCATCCGCTGGCTAGCGTGCTGCGGGCCGGGCCGGACGGCATCGAGGCCGATCCGCTGCCGCTGCAGTTCGACGCCGGCGGCGGGGAGCACGGCCGGCTGCTCGGCCACGTCGCGGCCGGCAATCCGCTGGCGGCGGCCGAGGGCCAGGCGGTCACCGTGCTGTTCCACGGCCCCGACGGCTACGTCTCGCCCGGCTGGTATCCGGGCAAGGCGCGCGACGGCCGGGCGGTGCCGACCTGGAACTACGCGCTGGTGCAGGTGCGCGGCCGGCTGCGCTGCCGGCGCGAGGCGGCCTGGCTGCAGGCGCTGCTGGCGCGGCTGAGCGAGCGTTTCGAGGCGGGCCGGCCGGCGCCGTGGTCGATCGACGACGCGCCGGCCGCCTACATCGAGAAGATGCTCGGCGCCATCGTCGGCATCGAGATCGAGGTCGACCAGATGGTCGGCAAGTTCAAGCTGAGCCAGAACCGCAGCGCCGAGGACCAGGCCGGCGTGCGGGCCGGGCTGGCGGCCGACGGCGAGGATGCATTGCTGCACTGGATGCTGCGGGTGGGCGAGGGGGCCGCGGACTGAGCGCCGCGGCGACGAATCGAGCAATCGCTTGCTATTCTGGCGCCATCCTCCAGGAGACGCCCAATGCCCGCCCCGCTCGACGGCCTCACCGTGCTCGATTTCTCGCCGCTGCTGCCCGGCCCCTTCGCCACCCGCGTGCTGGCCGATCTCGGCGCGCGGGTGATCCGCATCGAATCGCCGAGCCGGCCCGACCTGGTGCGCCATACGCCGCCCTTCGTCGGCGGCGTCTCGGCCGCGCATGCCTACCTGAACCGCAACAAGCGCAACCTGGCGCTCGACCTGAAGGCGCCGGGCGCGGTCGAGGCGGTGCTGGCGCTGGTCGACGGCGCCGACGTGCTGGTCGAGCAGTTCCGCCCCGGCGTGATGGCGCGGCTGGGCCTCGGCTATGCCGCGCTGGCGGCGCGCAATCCGCGGCTGGTCTATTGCTCGATCAGCGGCTACGGCCAGGATGGCCCCTTGCGCGACCGCGCCGGCCACGACAACGGCTACCAGGCGCTCAGCGGCCTGGCCGCCGCCTCGGGCCGCGCCGATGGCGGGCCGCCGCCGCTGGGCTTCCAGCCGGCCGACCTGGCCGGCTCGCTGCACGCGGTGATCGGCATCCTTGCCGCGCTGCGCCAGCGCGACCGCGACGGGCAGGGCCAGCAGCTCGACATCGCGCTGGCCGACTGCGCCTTCCACTTCAACGCGCTGGCCGGCTGCGCCGCGCTGGCGGGCGAGGACACGGCGCCCGAAGGCCACCTGCTCAACGGCGGCAGCCACTACGACCACTACCGTACGCGCGATGGCCGCTGGCTGGCGGTCGGCAGCCTGGAGCCGCCCTTCCTGGCGACGCTGTGCGCGGCGATCGGCCTGCCCGAACTGGCCGGCCGCTTCGGCCGCGAGCCGGAGCAAGCCAAGGCGATCCTGGCGGCGCGCTTGCTGGAGGAGGATTTCGCCCACTGGCGCACGGTGTTCGCCGCGGTCGACGCCTGCGTCGAGCCGGTGCTGACGCCGGCCGAAGCCGCCGCGAGCGAGCTGGCCGCGGCGCGCGGCTGGAAGGTCGACGTGCCGGCCGGCGATGCCGTGCTGGGCCAGCCGGCGCTGCCGATCCGCTTCTCGCGTGCCGAGCCGGTCTATGCGCAGGCCGGCGGCGGATTGGGGGCGGATGGCGCGGCGATCCTGCGCGAGGCGGGGCTCGACGAAGCGGCGATCGAGCGGTTGCTGCGGCCGGCTTAAAGATCAGGTCTCACCGCGGAGGACGCAGAGGACGCCGAGGTAAAGGCGAGAGGAACGGCTGACCGAATGCGCAACTTTCGGTTCTTGCCTTTCCTCCGCGTCCTCTGCGTCCTCCGCGGTGAATCAATCAGATTGCCCGCCGTGCCAGCGATCACCCGAAGCGTAATTTCATCACCAGTACCGCACCGGCCAGCAAACTGGTCAGCAGGTTGTAGATCACCACCGGCAGCGAGCCGATCATCAAGCCATAGGCCAGCCACAGCAGCGTGCCGGCGACGAAGATCGCGTACATCGCCAGCGACAGGTCGGCGGTATGGCGCGTCTTCACGATGCGGACCACCTGCGGGACGAAGGCGGCGGTGGTGCACAGGCCGGCGATCATGCCGACCAGGGTTGCGGTGTCCTGCATGGACGTGTTCCTGCGTGGGGTGGAAGAGGGAAGGGCGCCTAGATGGTGATCTCGATCCGGTTGCCCTCGGGATCGAGCACCACGCTCTCGTAATAACCGTCGCCGGTCAACCGCGGCGCCGACAGCAGCGGCGCGCCGCCGCCCACCAGCCGCTCGGTCAGCTCCTCCACCGCGCGCGCCGAGCCGGCGGCGAAGGCCAGGTGGCTCAGCCCGCGCAGCTGCCGTCGCGTCTCGTCGGCCGCGATGCCGGGCATCCGCATCAGCTCCAGCCGCGCGCTGCCGTCGTAATAGACGAAGTAGGACGAGAAGCCGCGCGCCGGATTGTCGTAGCGCTCGCTGGCCGTGCCCTCGAAGGCGCGCGTGTAGAACTGCTTCATGCCTTCCAGGTCGTCCACCCAGATCGCCACATGCTCGATGCGCATCGTCTGCCTCCTTGCCGGCCCTCGCTTGCGTTGACGGTATCGTGCGCCTTCGTGCCGAAGTCTGCAATTAATTCCCGCATGAGTCGGCAATATATTGCACAAAAACGCAAACCATCGCCGCGCGCTATACTTGCCGCCATGTTTGCCTCCGAACGCCGCCAATCCATCCTCGATGCCCTGACCCGCGACGGCCGGGTCGAAGTCGGCCTGCTCGCCGCCGCGCTGGCCGTGTCGGAAGACACGGTGCGGCGCGACCTCAAGGCGCTGGCCGACCAGGGCTTCCTGCAGAAGACCCACGGCGGCGCGGTCTCGCTCGCCATCACCCAGATGACCTACCCGGTGCGCGCCGGCGTGCGGCGGGCCGCCAAGGCCAGCATCGGCGCCGCCGCCGCGCGGCTGGTCGAGCCGCACCAGACGCTGTTCGTCGACGCCGGCGGCACCACGCTCGAGCTGGTGCGCGCGCTCGACGTCGCGCCGCTCAGGGTGATCACCAATTCGCTCGACGTGGCGCTGGCGCTGAGCGAGCGCGCCGGCGTCGAGCTGATCGTCTGCGGCGGCCGCTGGGTGCCGGGCGAGCGCCACCTGGCCGGCGCCGCCGCGCTGGCCCAGGTCGAGGCCCACCGCGCCGACCTGGCCTTCATCGGCGCCTGCGCGCTGCATTCGCGGCTCGGCGTCAGCTCGACCGAGGAATCCGACGCGCGGCTCAAGGCCGCCATGCTGGCCCGCGCCGCGCGCGGCATCCTGCTGGCCGACGAGACCAAGTTCGAGCAGGTCGCGCCGCATTTCGTCGCGCCGCTGGCCGATTTCGACAGCATCGTCACCGACTGTTGCCCGGCCTGGCTGCCGGCGCAATATCCGGCGCTGCGGGTGATCGAGGCCGAGCCGGGGAGCGCGGCATGAGCGAGACCGTGCTGCAGCCGTCCGGCCTCACCGCCGAGAAGCGCGCGATCGTCGACGCCGTGCTGGCGCGGCCCGACGCCGCAGTGCTGGTCGATGCGATCGCCGGCAGCGGCAAGACCACGCTGCTGGCCCACCTGGCGCTCGCGCTGGTGCAGTCGGGCATCGCGCCGGAGCGGATCGGCGTGGTCACCGTGTCGAACACCGCGGCCGGCCACCTGAACGACCTGCTGTCCGCGCTCGGCCGCGCGCACGGCACCGCGCTGCCGCAGGCGCGCACCATCCACGCGGTCTGCCTGTCGCGGCTGCAGGACTGCATCCGCGGCGGCTTCTCGGCGACCGAGCGGCTCAGGCTGGTGACCGACCGCGACGGCGAGCTGCAGGACGTGCTGCGCGAGTCGATCGAACTGGCCCGCCAGCAGCTCGGCGACGAGATCGACCTGCCGCACCCGAGCCCGGCCAACCTGCAGTCGCTGCACCTGGCGATCGGCCGCATCAAGGGCGAGCGCCGGGTGGACCTGGCCGGCCTGCTGGAATCCGACGAGCAGCCCGATCTCGAATGGCTGGCCGAACGCCTGCAGCAGCCGGTCGCGGTGGTGGCCTGCCTGATCGCCTTCGAGCGCTGCCGCGAGCGGCTGGGTTTCCATACCTTCCACGACGTGCCCAACGAGCTGATCCGCATCCGCAGCCTGGAGCCCGATTCTCGCCGCGCCCTGGTGCGTTTCGACGCGCTGCTGGTCGACGAGGCGAACGACCTGAACCCTGCGCTGCTCGAGGCGGTGCTGCTGACCCGCCGCAGCAGCGGCCGCACCGTGCTGGTGGCCGACCGCCACCAGTGCGTGCTGAGCCATACCGGCGCCAGCAGCACGGTGCTGAGCGACGATCTGCCGGCGCTGCTCGCCGGCGTGACCGCCATGCCGCTGTCGGCCAGCCACCGCTTCGGCGAGGCGCTGGCGCGGCGGCTGCGGCCGCTGGCCTTCGAGGGCGACGCCGCCACCTTCTTCCGCTCGGAAGCGGCGCACCGCACCCGTTTCTCGGTACGGCCGAGCGGCGGCCCGGCCGACCTCTGCACGCTGCTGGCCAATGCGCGCAAGAGCGAGCCCGGCTGGACCGTCGCCGTGCTGTGGCGCAGCCGCGCCGAGGCGCTGGCCAGCGAGTTCGCGCTGGTCGAGCGCGGCCAGCCCTACACCATGGTCGGCCACCGCTCGGTGGCGCACGAGCCGCTGATCATGGGGCTGATGGGCCTGCTGTTCATGCCGGCCGGCCTGCTCGACGGCTGCACGCCCAAGCTGCGCGCCGAACTGATCTGCGCCGCCGCCGCGCTGCTGTTCCCGCTGTGGCCGCAGGAGGCGCAGCAGGCCTCGCGCGACGAGCTGGTGCGGCAGCAGCCCTGCGCCGGCCTGGGCCTGGAATTCGGCCGGCTGACGCTGCGCAGCGCCGCCCGGCTGTCGCCGGTGAGCGAGGAGGTCGACCGCCGGCTGGAGCGGGTCCTGGCCTGGCTGGACGAGCAGGCGACGGCCGCGGGCGGGCGCAAGCCGGCCGAGGCCGGCGCGGTGCAGCTCGAGGCGCTGCTGCAGCGGCTCGAGCTGCGCAAGCTGCTGGTCGCCGACAACCTCGATCCTTCGCAACAGCACGAGCTGCTGAGCGTGCTCGAGGCGCTCGAAGCCTTCGTGGCCGGCCGGGCGGACAGCCTGCAGGCGCTGGCCGCGCTGTACGTCGCCGCCCACGCCACCGTCTCGTCGAGCGAGCAGGCGGCGCGGCGCTCGGGCAGCCTGACGCTGTCGACCTTCCTGCGCATCAAGGGCATGGAGCGCGACCTGGTGATCGTCGGCGATGCCTCGGCCGACGTGGTGCCGGTCGGGCCGGACCTGGCCAACCCGTTCGAAGATTCGCGCGAGCTGGCGATCACCGAGCGCAACCTGTGGTACGTCGCGGTGACGCGGGCGCGCCAGGCGCTGATCGTGCTGCATGCCAGGGACAAGGCGCCCTGCGGCTTCGTCGAACAGATGCGGGGCAAGGCGAAGGCGGCGGCCCTGCCGGCGGCGCAGCCCGCGGCGCCGGTCGAACCGGCCGTCGTCGCCAGGGCGCCGGACGACGGCCGCGGCCGGGCCGCCTTCAGCGCGCTGGTCGCGCGGTTGAACCGCGAGGATGGCGAGGCGGCCTGATGCGGCATCCGCCTATCGCGCTCCGGCATGCGAACGGGGGCGCGTCGGGGCGTAATGCGTGAACGAGCGGGGCGAGAACGAATCAGGCAGTGCATGAACGCAAGGCGGGGCCGATGGCCCCGCCTTTTTCATATCGCCCGGCCAGCCCGGCCGGGATTTCGATCCGTTCGGCCCGCTTGATTTCATGTCACGTGTCAGATATTGTTTACACATGACAGAGAAGAAACAGCACCCGGCCGGCGATCAGTTGCTCGCGATGCTGGCCGCGCTGGCCAATCCGCATCGGCTGAAGATCATCGCGGCGCTGAAATCGCGCGGGCGCAACTACGTCAGCCAGCTCGCCCGCGAGATCGGCATCAGCCGGCCCCTGCTGCACCTGCATCTGCAGAAGCTCGAAGAGGCCGGCCTGGTCGTCAGCCGGCTCGAGCTGTCGCAGGACGGCAAGGCGCTCAATTTCTTCGAAGTCGTCGAATTCGACGTCGAACTGACGCCGGCCGCCATCGCCGAGGCGGCGCAATCCCTTCCCAACGCAGACACGTAGAGGTCCCCATGGACGTGAGCATTTACCTGTTAACGATCTGCCTGCCGCTGCTGACGGTCCTGCTGGTGTTCGGCATGCGCTACCTGTCCGCGGTCCAGCAGGCGAAGCTGCGCTTCGGCCACGACGAGGCCCACCGCCAGCTGGCGGAACAGGCCCTGGCGGCGCAGCGCGAGACCGCGGCCGTGGTGGCGTCCATCGACGCGAATCTCGCCGACGTGCGGGCGCGGCTGCTGGCCATCGAGCAGATCCTCAAGGCGGTCGAGTAGGCGCGGCCGGCGGTTCACTCAGTTCGACGAAAGACCGATCCTCATGTCCACCCTCGCATTCGGCCCGGATGCGCCGTTCCTGGCGCACCTGGCCGCCGACGCCCTGCTCTGGCTGCATATCGCCGGCGGTACCGTGGGCATCGCCGCCGGCACGCTGGTGCTGCTGCTGCCCAAGGGCGGCCGCCTGCATCGCCTCTGCGGCCGCGTGTTCTTCGCCTCGATGAGCGTCGCCTTCGCGATCGGCGCCGGCGTGGCGCCCTTCCTGGACGACGGCCAGCGGCCCAACTTCGTCGCCGGCCTGTTCTCGCTGTACCTGGTCGTCAGCGGCTGGCTGACCCTCAGGCGCCGCCGGCGCGGCACCGGTCCGCTCGACCTGCTGGGCCTGGCCATCGCCGCGGCGACCGCGATCGCGGGCGCGATGCTGGTCCAACTGGCCAAGGCGAGCCCGACCGGCACGGTCGACGGGGCGCCGGTCCAGTCGTTCTACCTGTTCCTGGTATTGGGCACCGTCGCCAGCCTCGACGATCTCGGCGCGATCGTGCGCAAGGGGTATACCGGCGCCGCGCGCATCGCGCGCCACCTGTGGCGGATGTGCGCGGCGCTGTTCTTCGCCTCCGGCTCGCTCTTCCTCGGCCAGCCGCAGGTCTTTCCCGCCTATCTGCGCGAGTCGGCCTGGCTCTTCCTGCCGGTCGTCCTGCCGCTGCTGTGCATGCTGTCCTGGCTGCTGCGCCTGGCCTGGAAATCGTGGCGCATGCGCAGCGCAACGGTGCAATCGCGAGCCCTGGTCTGATCGGCTCGCATCCCCGGCGCATTCATCCCGAGTCCGCCTCGAAGTCCAAACCGAAAGACGACGCCATGAAAACCACCATCGCCGCATTCGCTGCGGGAACCGCTTTGCTGTCCGCGATCGCCATGGCTGCCGACCAGCCGACGGCGCCCTTGTCGGATCGGGAACGTGTCGATCACCTGATCAGGCAGAACCAGGTGCTGATCGAGGAAAACGCGAGATTGAAGGGCCTGTGCGAGCGGCCCAGGACGAAGGAGGACGCATTCGCCGAATGCATGCAGGCCGCCAAGGGCGGCACCAGCGCCATGGCGGCCGAATCGATCGGCGGCCACTGCGACCAGATCCTCAAGCGATAGGGCCGGCGCCGGATCCGTCGCGGCGTCGCCTGTTCGTGGCCGGAACGCCAGCAGGCTTGCCCGCAAACGAAAAACGCCCTGTGGATGCAGGGCGTTTCCTTTGTCCGGCGCGTAGCCGGCCGGTACGCGATCAGAACGGGATGTCGTCCTCGAAATCGTCGAAGCTCTGCGGCTTCTGCGGCGCCGGCCGCGATTGGCCGCCGCCTTGGTTGCCGCCGCCCATCCCGCCACCCATGCCGCCGCCGCGCGGGGCCGGAGCCGGCGAGTCGTTGCCACCGCCGTAGCTCGGCGGCGACTGGTCGTAGTCGGCGTTGCCGCCGCCCATGCCGCTGCCGGCGCGGCCGCCCAGCATCTTCATCTCGTCGGCCAGGATCTCGGTGGTGTAGCGGTCCTGCCCGGTGTTCTTGTCCTGCCACTTGCGCGTCTGCAGGCGGCCCTCGATGTAGACCGAGCTGCCCTTCTTCAGGTACTGGCCGGCGATCTCGGCCAGGCGGCGGTACATCACGATATTGTGCCACTCGGTCTTTTCCTGCTTCTGACCGCTGTTCTTGTCCTTCCAGGTCTCGGTGGTGGCGATGCTGAAATTGCAGATGGCGGCGCCGTCGGGCATGTAGCGCATTTCGGGGTCGCGTCCCAGGTTGCCGATGAGCAGGACTTTGTTGAGCGATGCCATGGGGTAATTCTCCGGTTCGGGGTCGGGCGGGGCTGCGTCGTGCGCAGCCTCGCGGCAAATTGGGGGAATGCGGGGGATCAGGCGTCCGGGGCGGTCTGCGGCAGGCCCAGGAGGCGCCGCGCGCCGGCTTCGTCCCAGCCTTCGCGCAGCACCTTGAGGTAGGCCACGCCTTCCTCGGCGATCACCACCGCCTCGCGCACGCCGGCCAGGCTGCCGAGCCGGCGGGCCAGCTCGGTGGCGTCGCCCGGCCCTGCGGCCTTGCCGCCCGGCTCGGCGTCGCCGCCTAGCTCAGTGTTACCGCTGAGCAGCGCATCGTCGATATGGTACATCATCGTCCGGACCGGCATGGGCGGCTTCAGGCCCAGCGTGACCAGCGCCCAGACGCCGATCAGCGCGGCGCAGAACAGGTGCACCGGCAGCGTGCCGGCACGGTGGTAGAGCCAGCCGCCGACCGCTGAACCGACAGCGAAGCCGAGCGCCTGGGTGGTGTTGTAGACGCCCATCGCGGTGCCCTTGGCGTCGGCCGGCGCGATCTTGGAGATCAGGCTGGGCTGGGTCGCCTCGAGCACGTTGAAGGCGATGAAGTACAGCGCCAGCCAGCCAAGGATGACCGGCAGCGTGTCGAGCCGCGCCGCCATGCCGAGCTGGGCCGCCAGCATCAGCAGCACCGCGCCGAGGAACACCTGCTTGAGCTTGTTGCGGGTCTCGCCGACGATCACCGCCGGCACCATCAGCACGAAGCCGGCCGCCATCACCGGCAGGTAGACCTTCCAGTGCTCGGCCGCCGACAGCCCGGCCGCCTGCTCCAGCACCAGCGGCAGGGTGACGAACAGCGCCATCTGCGCCGCGTGCAGCGCGAACACCCCGTAGTTCAGCCGCAAGAGCTGGCCGTCGCGCAGCACGTCGCCGAGCCGCTTGGGATTGGCTTCGGCGTCCGAATGGAACCGGCTCTGCGACGGATCGGGAATGATCTGCCAGACGCCGACGATGGCGGCCAGCGACAGCCCGGCGATCAGCCAGAAGATGCCCGACAGGCCGATCCACTGCGCCAGGCTCGGCGCCAGCACCAGCGAGACGGCGAAGGTGGCGCCGATCGAGCCGCCGATCATGGCCATCGCCTTGGTGCGGTTCTCCTCGCGCGTCAGGTCGGCCAGCAGCGCGGTGATCGCGGCCGAGATCGCGCCGGCGCCCTGGATGGCGCGGCCGATGGCGATCCAGACCAGGTCGTGCGCGGTGGCGGCGATCACGCTGCCCAGCGCCAGCAGCGCGAGGCCGGCGTAGATCACCGGCTTGCGGCCGATGCGGTCCGACAGCATGCCCAGCGGCAGCTGCAGGCAGGCCTGGGTGAGGCCGTAGATGCCGAAGGCGAGGCCGACCAGGGTGTGGTCGTCGCCGCCGGGCAGATGGCGGGCATACAGCGCGAACACCGGCAGCAGCAGGAACATGCCGAGCATGCGCAGGGCATAGAGGCCGGCCAGGCCGGCAGAGGCGCGGAGTTCGAGCGGGGACATCCGGTTCCGGGAGGAGGATTGGCGAGGAAAGGCGGGATTTTAGCAAAGCTGGCCGTGGATGCCGTTGCCGCCGCCGATCCTGCGGTCCGGCCGGCATTCGGCATGTAACTCTGTCAGGTTGATCGGGCCAGGAACCTGTTTCTAAGCTTGAAGCGGCGGCGCTCCAGGCGCCGCCTCGTTCTTTTCAGATACTTCAACCAGATTGCAAGCCAGGAGGAACAAATGTCCACACCCACGCAGGAACAGATCGTCCAAGCGCAGGAAACCGCCCGCAAGGCGCTGGCCGAGAAGCAGCAACTGACCGCCTTGTCCAACCAGGCCAGGGCCGCCGGTACGGTTTCCGAAGCCGCCAAGGAGCTAGGCTCCTTCCTCAATGCCACGGGCATGTTCGCCATCGCCTCGGCTTTCATCCACTCCTGGATCTATTCGAATCCGACCCTGAATTTCGACAACGGCAAGAAGGTGGTCTTCAAGGCCGACGTCTGGGGCGTGGGGCTGGGCGGCGGAGCGGTATGGCTGGCCGGCAACATGGCGTCGCCGGAGGAATTGATCGGCGAGGTGAGCTTTGCGTTCCAGACCAACCCGGTACACACCGAAATCGCGTTCTGGAAAAACGGCGCGGTCGTCGGGGTCCTGGTCGGCGGCGGCCTGAGCATCCAGGTCGGGGCCTTCGGCGGGACCGGAACCTTCAGCTGGGCCTGATCCTGCAGTCGCGGCCCGCTTGATCGCCCGGCCGAATTCCGGCCGGGCGATCTGCCGTCGCGGAGGCCCCCGCGGCGGCCGCCGCATTTCCTGCCGGGATGGCCGCGGCGCGGAGCCGCCACCCGTCCCGGCCGTGCTCCTGTCCTGTCTTGTCAGCAGTCTGCAAGGCCGGTTTCACTGCGGCCAACCAACTCCGGTAAACTCGCCGATTGCCCTTCACGCATCCCGAGCCGGCCATGAGCTACCGCCCTGCTGACCCGAACAATCTGATCCGCATCCGCGGCGCCCGCACGCACAATCTGAAGAACGTCAATCTCGACCTGCCGCGCCACCAGCTGATCGTGATCACCGGTCTGTCGGGCTCGGGCAAGTCCTCGCTGGCGTTCGACACGCTGTATGCCGAGGGCCAGCGCCGCTACGTCGAATCGCTGTCGGCCTACGCGCGCCAGTTCCTGCAGCTGATGGAGAAGCCCGACGTCGACCTGATCGAGGGCCTGAGCCCGGCGATCTCGATCGAGCAGAAGGCGACCAGCCACAACCCGCGCTCGACGGTGGGCACCGTCACCGAGATCCACGACTACCTGCGCCTGCTGTACGCGCGCGTCGGCACGCCGTACTGCCCCGACCACAACCAGCCGCTCGAGTCGCAGACCGTCAGCCAGATGGTCGACCACGTGCTGGCGCTGCCCGAAGAAACCAAGCTGATGGTGCTGGCGCCGGTGATCATCGGCAAGAAGGGCGAGAACCTCGACCTGTTCGACGAGCTGCGCGCCCAGGGCTTCGTCCGGGTCCGCGTCGATGGCGAGGTGCACGAGCTCGACGCGGTACCGAAGCTCGACAAGAACAAGAAGCACACCATCGAGGTGGTGGTCGACCGGCTCAAGGTGCGCGAAGACCTCAAGCAGCGCCTGGCCGAGTCGTTCGAGACCGCGCTGCGCCACGCCGACGGCCGCGCCATCGCGGTCGAGATGGACGGCGGCAAGGAGCACTGGTTCTCCGCCAAGTTCGCCTGCCCGGTATGCAGCTACTCGCTGCCCGAGCTCGAGCCGCGGCTGTTCTCGTTCAACAACCCGATGGGCGCCTGCCCCAAGTGCGACGGCCTCGGCGCGATCCAGTTCTTCGATCCCAAGCGGGTGGTCGCCTTCCCGCACCTGAGCCTCGCGGCCGGCGCGATCAAGGGCTGGGACAAGCGCAACCAGTTCTACTTCCAGATGCTGGCCAGCCTGGCCGACCACTACGGCTTCAGCGTCGACGCGCCGTGGGACGAACTCGGCGCCAAGGTGCAGCAGGTGGTGCTGCAGGGCTCGGGCAAGGAGGAGATCCGCTTCACCTACCTGAACGAGCGCGGCACCAAGTTCGAACGCTCGCACAGCTTCGAGGGCATCATCCCCAACCTCGAGCGGCGCTACCGCGAGACCGACTCGGTGACGGTGCGCGAGGAGCTGTCGAAGTACCTGAACAACCAGCCCTGCCCGACCTGCCACGGCGCCCGCCTGCGGCTCGAGGCGCGCCACGTGCGCATCGGCGAGCGCAACATCCACGAGATCAGCCAGTTCGCGCTGCGTGATTCGAGCCGCTTCTTCAGCGAGCTGACGCTGGCCGGCAACAAGGCGCAGATCGCCGAGAAGATCGTCAAGGAGATCGGCGACCGGCTCGGCTTCCTGGTCAACGTCGGGCTCGACTACCTGTCGCTCGACCGCTCGGCCGACACGCTGTCGGGCGGCGAGGCGCAGCGCATCCGGCTGGCCAGCCAGATCGGCTCGGGCCTGACCGGCGTGATGTACGTGCTCGACGAGCCGAGCATCGGCCTGCACCAGCGCGACAACGACCGCCTGCTCGGCACCCTGATGCGGCTGCGCGACCTCGGCAACAGCGTGATCGTGGTCGAGCACGACGAGGACGCGATCCGCGCCGCCGACGTGCTGGTCGACATGGGGCCGGGCGCCGGCGAGCACGGCGGCGAGATCCTCGGCGTCGGCACGCCCGACGAGATCGCCGCCAATCCCGATTCGATCACCGGCCAGTTCCTCAGCGGCGTGCGCAGCATCGCGGTGCCGGCCCAGCGGCGCCAGCCGCAGCCCGACCGCTGGCTCACGCTCAAGGGCGCGCGCGGCAACAACCTCAAGGGCGTCAACCTGGCGTTGCCGCTCGGCATGCTGGTGTGCGTGACCGGCGTGTCCGGCTCGGGCAAGTCGACGCTGATCAACGACACGCTCTACACCGCCGCCGCGCGCGCCATCAACGGCAGCAGCGAGGAGCCGGCGGCGCACGACGAGATCGTCGGGCTCGACCAGTTCGACAAGGTCATCAACGTCGACCAGTCGCCGATCGGCCGCACGCCGCGTTCCAACCCGGCCACCTATACCGGCCTGTTCACCCCGATCCGCGACCTGTACGCCGGCGTGCCGGCCTCGCGCGAGCGCGGCTACGGGCCGGGCCGCTTCAGCTTCAACGTCAAGGGCGGCCGCTGCGAGGCCTGCCAGGGCGACGGCGTGATCAAGGTCGAGATGCACTTCCTGCCCGACGTCTACGTGCCCTGCGACGTCTGCCACGGCAAGCGCTACAACCGCGAGACGCTCGAAGTCCAGTACAAGGGCAAGAACATCACCGAAGTGCTGGAGATGACGGTGGAGCAGGCGCGCGAGTTCTTCGACGCGGTGCCGACCATCGCGCGCAAGCTGCAGACGCTGATGGACGTCGGCCTGAGCTACATCCGGCTGGGCCAGAGCGCGACCACGCTGTCGGGCGGCGAGGCGCAGCGCGTCAAGCTGGCGCTGGAGCTGTCCAAGCGCGATACCGGCCGCACGCTCTACATCCTCGACGAGCCGACCACCGGCCTGCACTTCCACGACATCGACCTGCTGCTGACCGTGCTGCAGCGGCTGACCGAGCACGGCAACACGGTGGTGGTGATCGAGCACAACCTCGACGTGATCAAGACCGCCGACTGGCTGATCGACCTCGGCCCCGAGGGCGGCGCCGGCGGCGGCCAGATCATCGCCAGCGGCACGCCCGAGGACGTGGCGGCCAATCCGGCCAGCCATACCGGCCATTACCTGAAGAAGCTGCTCGGTTGAGGCGGATGCGGCTCGCTTCGGCGGGTCGCGCTTCCGTTAAGATGGCGCCCGCCCGGGCCGTTGCCCGACCATCGTGAGATCCCGCATGCAAAACCCGTTCGCCCAGCTACGCTGGGGCCGCTGGCTGTTCGGCTCGCTGCTGTTCATCGTGCTGCTGTTCGCCGCCTACACCTGGGCGGTGCTGAGCTGGAGCTACGCCGAGGGCGAGCGCGCCGGCTACGTGCAGAAGCTGTCGCGCAAGGGCTGGCTGTGCAAGACCTGGGAAGGCGAGCTGGCGATGATCAACATCCCCGGCACGCTGACCGAGAAATTCGCCTACACCGTGCACGACGACGCGGTGGCCGAGGCGATCAACGCCAGCCTGGGCAAGCGCGTGACGCTGTACTACCAGGAACACGTCGGCGTGCCGAGCAGCTGCTTCGGCGATACGCAGTACTACGTGACGCGGGTGCGGATCGTCGAATAGCGCCGGGTTTCACCGCGGAGGACGCGGGTTTTCGTAGCTCGGGCTTGATGCCCGACAGCGCCGCGAATGAAGATCGCCGTCGGGCATCAAGCCCGACCTGCTCCGCGCACTTCTGTGCCCTCCGCGGCAAGAAAGTCCTCCGGCGAAGCCTCAGCCCGGCTGCTCCGCCAGCGCCTTCAGGTTGGCCAGCCCGGCCTCGAAATCCGGCCCCACCATGCGGTCCATGAACAGCCCGAAATAGCGGTTGACCGGATTCATGCCGAGCTCGCCCTCGTTGGTCCAGGTCACCTTGCTGCCGCTGCCTTCCGGCTCGACCAGCACCACGCCGATCGAGGTCATGCCGAAGTCGGGGAATTCGAGCCGGTAGCTCATCTTGCGGCCCGGCTCGATCGCGACGAAGGTCATGCTGCCGTTGCCCTCGGTCGCGCTCTGCCAGCTCCAGCTCGCGTTCACGCCGCGCTCGGGGCCTCCGTACGCGATCTTCATCGCCGGGTCGCGCCGGTTCCACACCGTCCAGCGCTTCCATTCGCGCGGCGCATCGACCAGGGCGAACACCCTGGCCGGCGGGGCGTCGATCCGGGTCGTGCGGTACACCTCGAAATGGCTGGGCAGCGCCAGGCCGACGGCGGCCAGCAACACCGCCACGATGGCGGCGCCGAGCAGGATCTTCTTGAGCATGCGCATGGGCTTTCTCCGGGTTTCGATCCGGCCAATATAGCTCACCGCAATAACGCGCCGCGGGTTTCCCACAGTTCCAATCCTTGGCCGAATCGCCAGAATCGCGGGCTTTTTGCGAGGGAATATTCCAATGGAATGGAAGCGGAAGCTGATATTGGCCCTGCTGGCCGGGCTCGGCCTGGTCGGCACCGTGCATGCCGACAAGGGGCCGCTGTGCCTGGCGGTGTCCGAGGGCAGCTCGGGCCAGGGCGACATCGGCCAGGTCAAGGACAAGTACCGTCCGCTCGGCGAGGAGCTCGGCCGGGCGCTCGAGCGGCCGGTCAAGATCCGCGTGCTGAGCTACGGCGCGCTGCTGCAGACGCTGCGCCAGGGCGAGTGCGAACTGGTCTATACCCGCACCGCCTATATCGCCGGCTGGGCGATCCGCGACGCGCAGTACAAGCTGATGGCGGCCAATACCGGCAGCAAGCAGGTGGTGGTGATCGCCCCGGCGGGCAATCGCTACGCTTCGGTGCGCGATCTGCGCGGCAAGCGGGTGGCGATGCCCGACCTGCAGAGCGACCTGTCGCGCGTGCTGCTGGCCATGCTGCGCGATGCCGGCCTCAAGCCCGACGACCTGCACGTGCAGACCACCAGCCAGCAGGATTCGATCATCTTCGGCCTCGACAGCCAGCTCAGCGACGCCGGCGTGCTGACCTCCAATTCCAAGGCCGCGCGCGAATGGGCCAAGAAGGGCGGCCTGGTGGCGCTGAAGAGCCGGCCGCTGCCGAACTGGTCCTTCCTCGCCAGCCCCAAGGTCGGCGACGATGGCGGCAAGCTGCAGCAGGCGCTGCTCGGCCTGAACCAGAGCGCGGCCGGCCGCAAGGCGCTGCAGGAAGCCAATCTCGACAGCCTGGTCGAAGCGAAGCCGGCCGATTACGTGGCGGTGGTCGACTGGGTCGGCGCGCCGGGTTAGGCCTGTATCGATCGGATCGATGGCCGATGGGCCGGAGAGTTCCGGCCTACCAGGGCGGCCGGTACTCACGCACCCGATCCAGGACTTTGGGGACTTATCCCTTGTGGTCCCTTGTAGTTCCTAAACACCACTCTGCGCTGTGAAAGCCCCTATCCCGTGCACGGGAGAGGGGTTGGGGTGAGGGTTGGTTCTACGAAGAACGGCCCTCGTCCGGCCCTCCGGGCCACCTTCTCCCGCGCGCGGGAGAAGGATTGCGGTCGCTCGACGGGCGCTTCAGCCTAGCGCCAGCGGCAACCGGATCGTCGCCAGCAGCCCGCCGCCGTCGCGCGGGTCCAGCGCCAGCGTGCCGCCGTGCTGGCGCGCGATGCGCTCGACGATGGCGAGACCGAGGCCGCTGCCGCCGTCGGCGCGGCGCGCGCTGTCCAGCCGCTGGAACGGCTGCAGCGCGGTGGCGATCTGGTCGGCCGGGATGCCGGGGCCGCGGTCGCCGACCACGAAGCGCAGCGATCCGGCGTCGGCGTGCACGCCGAGCGAGTAGGGCGCCGCACCGTAGCGGCGCGCATTGTCGATCAGGTTGGCCAGCGCCCGGCTCAGCGCCAGCGGCCGCAGCGGCACCAGCGGCAGTTCGTCGTCGAGCAGCAGTTCCACCGCGCAGCCGCCGCGCGCATAGCGCGCCACCACGCCGCGCGCCAGCTCGGCCGGGTCGCCCTCGCGCGCTTGCTCGTTGCCCAGGCCGCGGGCGAAATCGATGAACTGGCCGAGGATGCGCTCGATGTCCTCGACATCCTCGCGCATGCCGTCGCGCAGGCTGTCGTCGGCCATCATCTCGACGCCGAGCTTGAGCCGCGCCAGCGGCGTGCGCAGGTCGTGCGAGATGCCGGCCAGCATCACGCCGCGCTCGCGCTCGGTGGCGTCGAGGTCGGCCAGCATGCGGTTGAAGCTGGCCGACAGCTCCTTCACCTCGAGCGGGCCGGTCTCGGGCAGCGGCTCGGGCCGCTCGCCGCGGCCGAGCCGGCCGGCCGCCAGCCGCAGTTCGCGCAACGGCCGGTTGATGCGCCAGGCGAACAGCGCCGCCACCGCCAGCGCGGCCAGCGCGAAGATGGTGGCGGTGGCCGCCAGCGTCCAGGTCGGATCGGCGCGGTAGCGGCCGAGCGGGATCACCAGCCAGTAGGGCTTGCCCAGCATGCTGACGCGCACCCACAGCTGGCGCCGGGGCGGCGGCGCCTCGCGTACCTCGCCGCTGCCGGGGATCTTGTCGTGCAGCGCGGCGGCGATGGCACGCTCGAGCGGCCCGAGCGGCGGCGCGTAGGGCGCCGGCGGCGGCGCGCCGCGGCTGCGCAGGTGCGGCGCGTAGCCGCGCTGGCTGCGCTGCAGCCAGTCGAGCTGCTCGGCCGGCGTCAGGCCGTCGAGCGCGTCCTCGATGGCAGCCAGCTGCTCGGCCGCCTGCTCGGCCACCTGGTTGGCGACCAGCTGCTGGCGCGCATAGCCGAACAGGCCGACCACGAAGGCCAGGCTCAGCAGCAGCGCCAGCGCGGTCAGCGCGGCCAGGCGCCAGAAGATGGTGCGCGGGAACAGGCGGTGGAGCGGGATGGGCATGGCGTGATGGCTGGGCGGGAAGGTGGTTTCAAATATCCGCGAAGATTCGACTGAGCCTGCTCCTGCAGCCTGTCCCAAATCTGCAGCAGGCATCGATGGTGGGCATGAGCGCAGCGATGTGCCTGGCAGCCGGTTCATCGTCTCACTGACGAGCGTCGGCGAGGCTCCCTCCGGTCCACCCCATGAAGTCTGCGACTGCACGGGGCCTCGGGGCGGCGAGGGCGGAGGGATCGGAATGACTCAGGGGTAGTGCCGTCGGTCGAGTGCTTGCTTCCCTCGAATGCCCGGCCTGGCCGGGCACTGCACTACTCGAAAGGAGCAAGCCACTGATGCAGAGAAAGCCTCGGCATTACCTGTCCCCGCCGTCCGGCACGAACACGTAGCCGAAGCCCCACACGGTCTGCAGATAGCGCGGCTCGGCCACCTTGTCCTCGATCAGCTTGCGGAGGCGCGACACCTGCACGTCGATGCTGCGGTCGAAGGCCTCGTGCTCGCGGCCGCGCGCCAGTTCCATCAGCCGCTCGCGCGACAGCGGCACGCGCGGGTGGCTGGCGAACACGCGCAGCAGGGCGAACTCGGCATTGGTCAGCGGGATCGGCTCGCCGTCGCGGCTCAGCCGGCGGCTGGCGATCTCCAGCCGGTAGGGACCGAACTCGAACACCTCGCCCTCGGTCAGCGGCGCCGCCAGCGCCGACGGCTCCTTCTGCCGCCGCAGCACGGCGTTGATGCGGGCCAGCAGTTCGCGCGGGTTGAACGGCTTGGGCAGGTAGTCGTCGGCGCCCATCTCGAGGCCGATGATGCGGTCGATGTCGTCGCCGCGCGCGGTCAGCATGATGATCGGGATGTTGTCGCCCATCGCGCGCAGCCGGCGGCAGACCGACAGGCCGTCCTCGCCGGGCAGCATCAGGTCCAGCAGCACCAGCGCCGGCCGGTTGCGCTGCAGCCGGGTCTCGAGCCGGCTGGCGTCCTCGAAGGCGTCGACCGAGAAACCCTGTTCGTTCAGATAGCGCTGCACCAGCTCGCGCAGGCGCGGGTCGTCGTCGACGAGCAGGATCTTCTTGGGGCGGGCGTATTCATGGCTGGCAGTCTAGCGGCTCGTCGGCAGGGCTTGCAGGGCAGATGTAAAAAACCGTTGCCGTGCGGCGGCCAGGCCAAGCCCGTTTACAATTGCGGCCCAGCCCGGCTTCCGGGCCGGCGTATGCTCGCCTCAGTCCTTATCGTCGACCGCCATGTTCCGTCGCCTGCTCCCCCTCGCCGCAGCCTGCATCGCGTCCGCCGTCCTGGCCGGACCGGCGGAGCAGCTCGGCCCGCCGCCGCTGCGGCAGGGCCCGCCGGCGCCCGGCCGCGTGCCGTCGGCCGAGAAGGTGCAGCAGCGCTTCATGCATCGCGAGGCGCGCATCCGCGAGGCGCTCGAGCGCGGCGACATCAGCGCCGACGAGGCAGCCCAGCTGCGCCAGCGGCTCGAGGCGCGGCGCAGCCTGGTCGAGCGCTGGCGCGAACGCGAGGAGCGGCTGCGGCGCGAAGCCGAGCAGCAGGCCCCGGCCGCTGCGCCGGCCGCACCACAGTAGGTCCCCGCCCGCCCACCGTTCGCCGCCGGTTTCCGTCCGTCCGGCGCCCGTCCTCTTCCCCCGGATACCGCGCCACGCTTGGCAGCGGGCCGGCCTGCACTACAATGAAGCGACCCTTTTCCACCGCTTCGCCATGGCCGCCTCCGACAGCAAGAAGACCGTCCTGATCGTCGATGATTCAGCCAGCCTGCGGCAGGTGGTCCATATCGCGCTGGCCCACGCCGGCTACGACGTGATAGAAGCCGCCGACGGCGTCGAGGGCCTGTCCCGCCTCGACGGCCGCCGCATCCATCTCATCATCTCCGACGTGAACATGCCGAACATGGATGGCATCGCCTTCGTCCGCGCGGTGAAGCAACTGCCGGACTACCGCTTCACCCCGATCATCATGCTGACCACCGAGGCGCAGGAGGACAAGAAGATCGAGGGCCAGATGGCCGGCGCGCGCGCCTGGGTGGTCAAACCGTTCCAGCCCGAGCAGATGCTGCGCGCGGTCGGCAAGCTGATCCTGCCATGACCATCTCCGCGGTCTACCTCGACGGCCGCTGCATCCTGCGCATCGACGGCCCGCTCACCATCTACGAGGCCGGCGAATCCAAGCTGCGCCTGCTCGACGAGCTCAACCTGGCCCAGATCGTCGAGGTCGACCTCGCCGGCGTGGCCGAGCTCGACACCGCCGGCATCCAGCTGCTGCTGCTGCTCAAGCGCGAAGCGATGCGGCAGAACAAACCGATCGCCTTCCAGGGCCACAGCAAGGCGGTGCTCGCGGTGATCGATCTCTACAACATGGCGGCGGTGTTCGGCGACCCGGTGGTGATCTCGGGCCAGGGGGCGCGATGAATTTCGAAGCGGCCAGGCAGGCCTTCTACGAAGAGTGCGAGGAATTGCTCGCCGCCATGGAGTCCGCCCTGCTGGCGGTCGAGGCGTCGAGCGGCAGCGCGCGCGCCGAGCATCTCAACGCGATGTTCCGCGCCGCCCACACCATCAAGGGTTCGGCCGGGCTGTTCGACTTCGGCGAGGTGGTCGCCTTCACCCACCTGTGCGAGAGCGTGCTCGACCGCGTGCGCGAGGGCGAAGTGCCGATCACGCCGGCGCTGATCGAGCTGCTGTTCGACTGCCGCGACCGGATCGAACTGCTGGTCGCCGCGGTCCGCAGCGGCCGGCCGGCCGAGCCGGCGCCGTCGACCGAGGCCGGCCTGCGCAGCTACCTCGGCGGCCCGCAGCCGGCCGCGGCCAAGGCGGTGGCGGTGGATTCCAGGAGCAAGGTCGAGATCGAGGCCGGCGGCGACCACCTGGTGTCGAGCGACCACTGGCACATCTCGCTGCGCTTCGGCCCGGACGTGCTGCGCAACGGCATGGACCCGATCTCCTTCATCCGCTACCTGGCCACCATCGGGCGGATCGTCTACCTGACCACGCTGTACGACCTGCTGCCCGAGCCGGACCTGATGGACCCGGAGAGCTGCTACCTCGGCTTCGAGATCGAGTTCGCCGCCGGGCCGCAGGTCGACAAGCTGACCATCGAGAGCGTGTTCGACTTCATCCGCGACGACAGCAAGGTCCGCATCCTGCCGCCGCACGCGCATATCGCCGAATACATCCGGCTGATCCGCGAGATGCCCGAAGGCACGTCGCGGCTCGGCGAGATCCTGGTGCGCGGCGGCGCGCTGACGCCGGGCGAGCTCGACGAGGTGCTCGGCATCCAGCGCGACCGCGCCGAGGCCGGCGAGCCGCAGCAGCTCGGCACGTTGCTGGTCGAGGAACAGCTGGCGCCGCCGCAGGCGGTGGCCGCCGCGCTCGACAAGCAGCGCGAGCACGCCGCCCAGAAGACCCGCGAGCACCGCGTGGTGCGCGTCGACGCCGGCCGGCTCGACGCGCTGATCGACCTGGTCGGCGAGCTGGTGATCGCCGGTGCGGCGGCCCAGCTGTCGGCCAGCCAGAGCGGCAACGGCGCGCTGATCGAGGCGGTCGCCTCGCTGGGCCAGCTGGTCGAGCGCATCCGCGACGAGGCGCTGGGCCTGCGGATGGTGCCGGTCGGCGAGATCTTCGGCCGCTTCCCGCGCGTGGTGCGCGACGCCGCGCGCGAGCTGGGCAAGGACATCCAGCTGGAGATGAGCGGCGAGGAGACCGAGCTCGACAAGTCGATGGTCGACCGCATCGCCGATCCGCTGGTGCACCTGGTGCGCAACGCGATGGACCACGGCATCGAGCCGACCGAGCGGCGCCGCGCCGCCGGCAAGCCCGACTACGGCACGGTCTGGCTCAACGCCTTTCACGAATCGGGCAGCGTGGTGATCGAAGTCGGCGACGACGGCGGCGGCATGGAGCGCCAGCGCATCCTGCGTCGCGCGATCGAGCGCGGCCTGGTCGCGCCCGACGAGGTGCTGAGCGACCAGCAGATCCTGCAACTGGTGTTCGAGCCGGGCTTCTCGACCGCCGAGACGGTGACCAGCCTGTCCGGCCGCGGCGTCGGCATGGACGTGGTCAAGCGCAACATCGAGGCGCTCAAGGGCCAGATCGAGATCGATTCGGGCGAGGGCGAGGGCACCGTGATCCGGCTGCGCATGCCGCTCACGCTGGCCATCATCGACGGCTTCCGCGTCGGCGTCGGCGGCGTCAGCTTCGTGATCCCGCTCGACATGGTGCTCGAATGCCTCGACCTGCCGATCGAGCAGGCGCAGGCCGACAGCCACTACCTCAACCTGCGCGGCGAGGTGCTGCCCTATCTGCCGCTGCGCACGCTGTTCGAGATCGACGGCCCGCCGCCGGGCCGGCCGGCGGTGGTGGTGGTGCAATACGGCGAGCAGCGCGCCGGGCTGGTGGTCGACCGGCTCGAGGGCGAGCTGCAGGCGGTGATCAAGCCGCTCGGACAGCTGTTCCGCGGCGTCAAGGGCCTGGGCGGCTCGACCATCCTCGGCAGCGGCGCGGTGGCGCTGATCCTGGACGTGCCGGACCTGATCCAGCGCGCCATCCGCGACGAGCGACGGCGGCTCGCCCAGGGCACGGCCCGCCAGTCGCGCCGGCTGGCGGTGAGGGAGGAAAGAGAACAATGACGAATACGACGACGAAGACGCCGGTGGCCTGGTTCGCCCGGCTGTCGCTGTTCAACAAGCTGCTGCTGGCCTTCGGCCTGATGGCGGCGCTGCTGGTGGTGCTGGGCCAGATGGCGGTCTATGCGCTGACCCAGGCCGACCACCGGCTGCAGGCGACCCAGCGCGACTGGAACGACGCCGCCTTCGAGCTGTCGGCCGCCCACGTCCACGCGCTGCGCCACCAGCGCCTGCTGCGCGACATGGCCTTCGCGCCCGATCCGACCCGGCGCGACCTGATCCAGGGCCAGCTGGCGGCGCACGAGCGCGACTTCGCCGCGCTGCTCGACCGCTACCGCCGCACGCCCAGCCTGCCGCGCGAGCGCGAGCTGATCGAGACGATCGACGGCCAGTGGCCGGCCTACCAGGGCCTGGCCGCCGAGGTGGTGCGCCACGCCCGCGACGGCCGCCAGGACGTGGCGCTGAGCCTGTTGCTGGGCGAGGTGAACAAGGCCTTCGATCCGCTCGAACAGGCGCTCGACGACGCGGTCACGCTCAACGCCGAGGTGGCGCGCAGCCATATGCGGCAGAGCGGGGAATTCCTGCGCGACACCCGCAACGCGGTGTTCGGCCTGGTGCTGCTGGGCCTGGCGCTGGCGGTGCTGCTCGGCGTGCTGGTGGCCCGCTACCTGACCCGGCTGATCGGCGGCGAGCCCGAGCACGCGGTGCAGCTGGCCAGCCGGGTGGCGGCCGGCGACCTGCGCAGCGGCATCGCGCGCCGGCTCGGCGACGAGCGCAGCCTGATGGCGGCGCTGGACCGCATGAACCGCCAGCTGTCGGGCATCATCGGCGAACTGTTCGAGGCGGCCGACGCCAACGTGCGCATCGCCTCGCAGCTCGAAGCGTCGGCGCAATCGCTGTCCAAGACCGCCGGCGAGCAGGCCTCGGGCATTCAGGAAGCCTGCTCGACGCTCGAGCAGATCGGGGCCGGCATCGCCCAGAGCGCCGACCACACTGCCGAGACCGACCGGCTGGCCGCACGTGCGGCCGACGTCGCCAGCGAGGGCGGCCAGGCGGTGGCGGCTTCGGTCGACGCGATGCGCGAGATCGCCCGCAAGATCGGCGTGATCGACGAGATCGCCTACCAGACCAATATGCTGGCGCTGAACGCCGCCATCGAGGCGGCGCGCGCCGGCGCGCACGGCAAGGGTTTCGCGGTGGTGGCGCAGGAAGTGCGCAAGCTGGCCGAGCGCAGCCAGGCGGCGGCGCGCGAGATCGGCGCGCTGGCGCAGGCCTCGGACAGCCTGGCGGCGCGCGCCGGCGGCCTGCTCGACGGCGTGCTGCCCGAGATCCGCCGCACCGCCGAGCTGGTCGGCGAGATCAATGCGGCCGGCCGCGAGCAGACGCTGGGCATCCAGCAGATCAACCTGGCGGTCGACCACCTGAGCCACAGCACCCAGAGCAACGCCGCCAGCGCCGAGGAGCTGTCGGCCAGCGCCGAGGAACTGCACGGCCATGCGCGCCGGCTGAAGGAACTGCTGGCCGGCTTCCGCCTCGACGCCGTGGCCGCGCCGGCCGAACCCGCACCGGCAGCGCCGCCGTCCGTCGCCGCCCGCGACAAGCCCAGGCCGCACACCGTGATGGTGGTGCCGCCGCGGCCGCCGGCGGCAGGCCAGAAGCCGCCGCCGTCCAAGCTGCCGCCGCTGGCCGCGCCGCGGCCGCAGCCGGCGCGCGAGGTCGACGAGAGCCAGTTCGTCCGCTTCTGAGGCCAGCCACGCCGCCGATTCCAGCCCCATTGCATGCCGACCCGCCGCCGCGGCGGCCGGCCCCGAGCGAGACACCGCCATGAACCAGGCCCTGACGACCCGACGTAGCAACAAGCAGCCCCTGGCCGAGCCGGTCGAGCAGCCGCAGTACCTGACCTTCCGGCTCGGCGGCGAGACCTATGCGCTCGAGATCCTGCACATCAAGGAGATCATCGAGTACGGCGGCCTGACCGAGGTGCCGCTGATGCCGCGCTTCGTGCGCGGGGTGATCAACCTGCGCGGCGCGGTGGTGCCGGTGATCGACCTTGCCGTGCGCTTCGGCCGGCCGGCCACCGAGATCGGCCGGCGCACCTGCATCGTCATCGTCGAGATCGAGTTCGGCGAGCAGTGGTACGACCTCGGCGTGATCGTCGACGCGGTCGACGAGGTGCTCGAGCTGCCGAACGAGCAGATCGAGCCGGCGCCGAGCTTCGGCGCGCGCCTCAGGGCCGAGTTCATCCGCGGCATGGGCAAGATCGGCGGCCGCTTCGTCATCGTGCTGTCGCTCGAGCACGCGCTGTCGATCGACGAGATGGCCGAGCTGGCCGGCAGCGAAGGCCAGCAGGACAACTGATGACGCTGGCGTCGCCCCTCATCCTGCCGGCCGGCTTCACGCTTGAACCGATGAGCGACGCCGACTTCGCGCGCTACCAGGCGCTGCTCGAGCGGCTGACCGGCATCCATCTCGCCCCGATCAAGAAGGCCATGCTGTCGGGCCGGCTGGCCAAGCGCCTGCGCGACCGCGGCGTGAACGGCTACGGCGAGTACTTCGCGCTGATCGACGACGGCGGCGAGGCGCAGGAACGGCAGATCGCGATCGACCTGGTCACCACCAACGAGACTTATTTCTTCCGCGAGCCCAAGCATTTCGACGCGCTGCGCGAGCGCTTCCTGCCCGGCCGCCAGGGCCAGCCGATCCGGGTGTGGAGCGCCGCCTGCGCCAGCGGCGAGGAAAGCTACAGCCTGGCGATGACGCTGGCCGACGCGCTCGGCGACGACGGCCCGTGGGAGATCCACGGTTCCGACATCTCCAGCCGGGTGCTGGCCACCGCCGGCCGCGGGCTCTACCCGATGGAGCGCGCCCACCACATCCCGCCGCACTATCTCAAGCGCTACTGCCTGCGCGGCACCGGCGACTACATGGGCGATTTCCTGATCACCCGCGAGCTGCGCCGCCACGTGCGCTTCCACACCGTCAACCTGATCCGGCCGCTGCCGCCCGAGCTGGGCCGCTTCGACCTGGTGTTCCTGCGCAACGTGATCATCTACTTCGACGCCGACACCAAGCGCCGGGTGGTCGAATCGGTGGCCGCCACGCTCAAGCCCGGCGGCTGGCTGGTGGTCGGCCATTCCGAATCGCTGCTCGGTGCGCCGGTCGACCTGCAGATGGAGCTGCCGACCATCTATCGCAAGCCAGGCTGAACATGAGCTTCCAGATCGACATCTTCCTGCAGCCCGGCGAAGTCTATTTCGGCGACGCCGACACCCGCATCCGCACCCTGCTGGGCTCCTGCGTGGCGGTGACCTGGTGGCATCCCAAGCGCCGCATCGGCGGCATGTGCCACTACCTGCTGCCGCAGCGGCCGCACAATTCGCCGCGCGGCGACGCCGTGCCGGACGGCCGCTATGCCGACGAAGCCTTCCAGCTGGCCATGCGCTATATTCAATCGGCCGGCACGCTGCCGGCCGACTACGTGGTCAAGATGTTCGGCGGCGGCCAGGTGTTGATCACCGACAAGGGCAAGCTGCCCGCGGTGGGCGAACGCAATATCGAATACGGCAAGCAGTGGCTCGCCGGCCATGGTTTCCGCCTGAGCCGCGAGCACCTCGCCGGCCAGGGACACCGCCATATCGTGTTCGACGTGGCGACCGGCGACGTCTGGGTGCGCTTCCGTCCGCAGGACGGCATCGCGCTGTCGAAGCCGGACAAATAAAGCGAGTACGAGGGAACCACTTCATGCCCATCAATGTGCTGATCGTCGACGACTCGGCCGTGGTCCGCCAGGTCATGAGCGAAGAGCTCGGCCGCGAGTCCGACATCCGCGTGATCGGGACGGCCGCCGACCCGATCTACGCCCAGGAACGCATGAAGCTGGCCTGGCCCGACGTGATCGTGCTCGACATCGAGATGCCGCGCATGGACGGCATCACCTTCCTCAAGAAACTGATGAGCGAACGGCCGACGCCGGTGGTGATCTGCTCGAGCCTGACCGAGAAGGGCGCCGCGATCACCGTGGAGGCGCTGTCCTCGGGCGCGCTCGGCATCATCACCAAGCCCTCGATCGGGGTGCGCGACTTCCTGCAGGACAGCTCGTCCGACCTGGTCTGCGCGATCCGCGCCGCCTACGCCGCCAACGGCCGGCTGCGGCTGCTGCGCACCGTGCCGCCGCCGCCGGCGCGGCCCAGCGGCCCGAGTTCCTACGTCAACGAGAAGATCCAGTCGCCCAAGCTGACCGCCGATGCCATCCTCGACGCGCCGAGCGGGGTCAACCCGATGATCGGCACCACCGAGCGGGTGGTCGCGCTCGGCGTCTCCACCGGCGGCGTGCAGGCGCTCGAGCAGGTGCTGCCGGCGCTGGGCAGCCTGTGCCCGGCGCTGGCCATCGTCCAGCACATGCCCGAGAAGTTCACCGCCACCTTCGCCCAGCGGCTCAACGGCCTGTGCAAGATCGAGGTCAAGGAAGCCGAGCACAACGACCGGCTGGCCCGCGGCCGCGCGCTGATCGCGCCGGGCGGCAAGCACCTGGTGGTCAAGCGCGCGCCGACCCACTACTACGTCGAGGTGGTCGACGGCCCGCTGGTGAGCCGGCACCGGCCCTCGGTCGACGTGCTGTTCCGTTCGGTGGCGAAATGCGCCGGAAAGAATGCGCTGGGCATCATCATGACCGGCATGGGCGACGACGGCGCGCGCGGCCTCAAGGAACTGCGCGACGCCGGCGGCCGCACGGTGGCGCAGGACGAGGCCAGCTGCATCGTGTTCGGCATGCCCAAGGAAGCGATCCGGCTCGGCGCCGCCGAATCGGTCGCCGGGCTCGATTCGATCGCCGGCCTGATCGAGGCTGCAGGCCGGTTTGGACCGGGCGCAGGTTGATCTGTATATTATTTATTCTTTGTTGTCGCTGGGCGTAAAACGAGGCTAGACCCATGGTTGTGAACCCGGAACTGAGCATCATGGTGGTGGAAGACAGCGCGGTGCAGCGCCTGCACGCGCTGGACCTGCTCGCCAATCTCGGCGTGCAGCGCACGCTGGAAGCCGAGAACGGCCGGCATGCGCTGGAAGTGCTGGCCTGCAGCGAAAAGCCCGACATCCTGATCACCGACCTCGAGATGCCCGACATGGACGGCGTCGAGCTGATCCGCCACATCGCCGAGCAGCACATGGTGAGCGCGCTGATCGTGGTGTCGAGCCGCGAGACCACGCTGCTGTCGACGGTCGAGACCATGGCGCTCGAGCACGGCCTGACGGTGCTCGGCATCGCCCAGAAGCCGCTGTCGTACGACAACCTCGGCGTGCTGATCGACAAGTTCCACGCCGATGCGCAGGCGACCGCGCAGACCGAATCGAACTACGCCTTCACCCCGGCCGACCTGCGCCAGGCCATCGTCGCGCGCGAGCTGGTGCTGCACTACCAGCCCAAGGTCACCACCCATTCGGGCGTGATGCGCGGCGTCGAGGCGCTGGTGCGCTGGCAGCACCCGGTGCACGGCCTCCTGTCGCCCTACCATTTCATCCCGCTGGCCGAGGAGAACGGCGTCATCGACGAGCTGACCGACTGGGTGCTCGAGGCGGCGCTCAAGCAGTTGCGTGACTGGCATGCGCGCGGGCTGACCATCAGCGTGGCGGTCAACCTGTCGGCCAAGTCGCTGTCGACGCCGGACCTGACCGACCGCATCGCAGCGGTCACCAACCGGATCGGCATCGAGCCCAAGTACCTGGTGCTGGAGATCACCGAGACCGCGGTGATGAGCGACCTGGCGCTGTCGCTCGGCACGCTGGCGCGGCTGCGGCTCAAGGGCTTCGGCCTGTCGATCGACGATTTCGGCACCGGCTTCTCGTCGATGCAGCAGCTGTCGCGCATCCCGTTCACCGAGCTGAAGATCGACCGCTCGCTGGTGCACGGCGCGTCCGAGAAGCCGCACCTGCACGTGATGCTGCAGAGCACGATCGAGATGGGCAAGAAGCTGCACCTGACCACGCTGGCCGAGGGCGTCGAGAACCCGGCCGACTGGCAGCTGATCCGGCTGCTCGGCTGCGACGTGGCGCAGGGCTTCTACGTCGCCAAGCCGATGGCGGGCGATGCGCTGGCCGGCTGGCTCAAGCAGGGCACCCAGCATCTGCGGCCGCCGCGGCCTGGCATGGGGTGAAATCCTTGCGCTCTTGAAAGGCATGGCATGTGATCGCCGTGCAGTGCAGCACCCGGCAGAGCCGGGTGTTGGTCTTTTGTGAGGACGGAATCAGCGGATTTCCTTGATCCATTCCTACTCCCCCCGCCCTCACCGCCATCAGGGGCCCGCAAAGTCGAAGACTTTGTGGGTCCAGAGGGAGCCTTGCTGCGCTCGATCGCGCCTCCTGCCCCGGAGGTAGCCAGTTTGACTGGATCGGTATTGCCCAGCGGAATCGACACTCCATGAAAAACCCAGCACGGGCCGGGTTTTCGTTGGTGCCTTTGGCCGGCTGCGCTTTACTGCTCGACCAGTTCCACCCGCCGGTTGCGGCCGCGGCCGGCTTCGTCGCGGTTGGAGGCCAGCGGCGAGAAGTTGGCCACGCCGCGCGCGGCCAGCCGCTTGGCGTCGATGCCGTAGTCGCGGCTCAGCGCGGCGGCCACCGCTTCGGCGCGCTTCTGCGACAGCGCCAGGTTGGCGTCGAGCTGGCCCTGGTTGTCGGTGTGGCCGACGATGAACACCTTGAGCTTGGCATCCTGCTTCAGCAGCTTGGCCATTTCCTCGAGCTGCGGTTTCGATTCGGGCTTGAGCTCGGCGCGGCCGGTGTCGAACAGGATGCCGTACAGCGCGATGCGGCCTTCGCTGCCGAGGCCGCGGCCCAGCGCCGCTGCGTCGACCCTGACCAGGCCGGTGTCGGCCGGCTTGGCCTCGAGCACCGACTGGAACACGGCCGAGCGCGGGCCGCCGGCATAGCCCGGCATCACCCACAGCGCGACGTAGGCGTCGCCGCCGGCGCGCTTGAGCCGGGCCGACAGGAAGTAGGACGGGTTTTCGGTCCACTCGGCCGAAGGGGCGGTCTCGATCCAGTCCTGCAGCCGGTTGTTGACCAGCATGCCGGCGTAGCGGCCGTAGCCGGTCAGCTGGCGGTCGGCGCAGGCCTGCAGCTCGCACTGGTAGAGCAGCTCGAAGCCGCCCTGCTTGAGCGCCTGCTCGTAGTTGCGGAACACCTCGAGCGGCGTGCGCTTCGCGGGCGCCAGGTAGGCGGTGGTGGTCAGTCGGCCGCCGACCTTGGCGTCGCCATAGCGGCGGCCGCTGTTGGCGGCCGGCATCTTGCCGCTCTGGATGATCTCGAGCTCGGCGTATTCCTCGGCCGACTGGGCGATCAGCTGGGCGCCGGCGTAGCGGCTGACCAGCGGGTGATCCTTGCCGCCCTTGGCGTCGGCGGCTTGCGGCGCGAGCGACAGGCCGAGCAGGCCGGCCAGCAGCACGATGTGGATAAGCTTCATGCGGTGAAACTCCTCTCGTCGGTGGCGGCCCGTCCGTGCCCGCTGCATCCAGTGCTGGCGCGGCAGGTGGCCGGAGGCGCGAGTGTAGCCTCGCCATGACGGAAGAATAAATGTGCGAATTGCCAGCCGGCGGCCGGCGGGCGGATCAGCCGGCGGGGTCGGCCCGCCAGTGGCCCGACTTGCCGCCGCGCTTCTCGACCAGCCGGACCGACTCGATCGCCATGCCGCGGTCGACCGCCTTGAGCATGTCGTAGATGGTCAGCAGCGCGACCGAGGCCGCCGTCATCGCCTCCATCTCGACCCCGGTGCGGCCGACCGTCTCGGTGGTGGCGGTGCAGGCCACGCTCGAACCGGCCTGGTCGAGCGCGAACTCGACCGTCACGCGGGTCAGCGGGATCGGGTGGCACAGCGGGATCAGCGTGCCGGTCTGCTTGGCCGCCATGATGCCGGCCAGCCGCGCCACGCCGAGCACGTCGCCCTTGTGGGCGGCGCCGCCGGCGAGGCGGGCGAAGGTGGCCGGCAGCATGCGGATGCGGCCGGCGGCGACGGCGACGCGGTGGGTCTCGGGCTTGGCCGCCACGTCGACCATATGGGCCTGGCCGGCGGCATCGAAATGGGTCAGCTCGCTCATGCTCGCGGCTCCGGGGCGGCGGGCCGGGCCGGGGCCAGCTCCGCCAGGGTGTTGAAATTGGCGAAGCCGTCGGCTTCGTCGAAATGGATCGGCACGGCGCCGACGCGCTCGAGCCAGCCGCGCACGCGGCCCTGGCCGGCGTCGAGCCAGGCGGCGAGATCGGCGGCCAGCTCGCGCCGCAGCAGGCAGCAGACCGGCTGCGGCGCGTCCGCGGTCACGGCATGGGCGGCCGTGCCGCCGGTCGCCGCGGCGCCGGCCAGCAGCCGTTCCGCCAGCGTGGCCGGCAGCCGCGGCATGTCGCAGGGCAGGCACAGCAGCCAGTCGTGCGGGCTGGCGCGCAAGCCGGCCTCGATGCCGGCCAGCGGGCCGTTGAAACCGGCGCGCAGGTCGGCGAGCACCGGCAGGCCGGCCTCGGCATAGACGGCCTGGTTGCGGTTGGCGCTGAGCAGGACGGCAGCCGGCGCGACGGTCTGCGCCGCCAGCCGCGCCAGCGCGTGGCGGAACAGCGGCCGGCCCTGCCATTCGACCAGGCCCTTGTCGCGCCCGTCCATGCGGCTGCCCTGGCCGCCGGCCAGGATCAGCGCCGCGTAGGCCGGCATCTCAGTCGTGTTCGTCGTTGCCATAGCGCTGGCTGACCACCTGGTGCCAGCGCGCGGCCGCGCCGACGTCGCTCGCGCGCGCATCGACCCAGCGCGGGCCGTCCGGCGTCCATTCCTTCTTCCAGAACGGCGCACGCGTCTTCAGGTAGTCCATCACGAAGGTGTTGGCCTCGTAGGCGGCGTGGCGATGGGCGCTGGCGGTCAGCACCAGCACGATCTGCTCGCCCGGATGCAGCCGGCCGACGCGATGCACGATGCGCACGCCGTTGAGCGGCCAGCGCACCGCGGCCTCCTCGGCGATGCGGATCAGCGCGGTCTCGGTCATGCCCGGGTAGTGCTCGAGTTCGAGCGCCACCACGTCGGCGGCCAGGTTCAGGTCGCGCACGCAGCCGACGAAGGCGACCACCGCGCCGATGCCGCGGTCGCCGTCGCACAGCGCGGCATGCTCGGCGCCGAGGTCGAAGTCGGCGGCCTGGACCGCGACCGAGATGCGCGTCGAGGGCAGCTTGCTCATCTCAGCCCCCGGTCACCGGCGGGAAGATCGCCACTTCCGCGCCCTCGTGCAGTTGCGCGCTGAAGTCGACCAGCTCCTGGTCGAGCGCGACGCGGAACACCCGGCCGTTGGCCAGTTCCTCGGCCCAGACGCCGCCGCGCGCGGCGAGGTGGGCCAGCAGGCCGGCCACGGTGACGATGCCGGCCGGCACTTCCATGGCCTCGCCGTCGAGACCGAACGACTCGCGCAGGCGGGCGAAATAGCGCAGTTGGATGTTCATGGCCTTATCCGATCAGTTGCGCCAGCGGCAGGTAGCGTACCGGCTGGCCGGTTTCGATCGTGGCGCCGGCCGGCACGTCGACCAGGCCGTCGGCCCAGGCCAGCGCGCTCATCACTGCCGAGCCCTGGCTGTCGTGCAGGCGGGCGACGGCGCGGCCCTCGGCATCGGTCTCGAGCCGGGCGCGCAGGAATTCGCGGCGGCTGTCGGCGCGCGGCCGTGCGAAGCCGGCCGGTACCGCCAGCGCGGCCGCCGGCTGGGCCGCGGCGCCCATCCGTGCCAGGAGGAAGGGGCGGGCCAGCAGCACGAAGGTGAGGAAGGTGCTGACCGGGTTGCCGGGCAGGCCGATGAAGTCGGCCTCGCCGAGCCGGCCGAAGGCCAGCGGCTTGCCCGGCTTCATGGCGATGCGCCACAGGTCGAGCCGGCCGAGCTGCTCGACCGCGGCCTTGACGTGATCCTCCTCGCCGACCGAGACGCCGCCGCAGCTGATCACCACGTCGTTCTCCTGCGCCGCTTCGCCCAGCGCCGCCAGCGTCGCGGCCGGCGTATCGGCCACCTGGCCGTAGTCGTTGACCGCGCAGCCGAGCCGGCCGAGCAGCGCGCCGATGGCGTAGCGGTTGGAGTTGTAGATGCCGCCCGGTTCCAGCGGGGTGCCCGGTTCGGTCAGTTCGTCGCCGGTGCACAGCAGGCCGACCCGCAGCCGCGGCCGCACCGGCAGCTCGGCGATGCCGACCGAGGCGGCCAGCGCCAGCTGCGGCGGGCCGAGCCGGCTGCCGGCGGCGAGCACCGTGCTGCCGGCGGCGATGTCCTCGCCGCGCCGGCGCAGGTGCTGGCCGGGCACGACCCTGGCGCCAAGGCCGATCGTGCCGTCGGCGGCGTCGACTTCTTCCTGCGGCACCACCGCGTTGCAGCCGGGCGGGATCGGCGCGCCGGTGAAGATGCGCGCCGCCTGGCCGGCGGCCAGCGGCTGGCCGGTCTCGCCGGCGGCGATGCGCTGGACCACCGGCAGGCGGGCCGGCACGGCGGCGAAATCGGCGAGGTGCAGCGCGTAGCCGTCCATCGCGCTGTTGTCGAAGCCGGGCACGTCGATCGGCGCCGCCACGTCGGCGGCCAGCACGCGGCCGTCGGCGTCGAGCAGGGGCAGCGTTTCGCTGCGCGCGTCCGGCCGTGCGCCGGCCAGGAGGCGCGCCAGCGCCTCGTCGAAACTGATCAGTGACATGGGGGATCTCCGGGGCGGGTCATGGTTCGCCGGTAGCGCCGGGGGAGGGCGGGCGTCGTCCAGGCCGCGCTGCAGGCGCTGGAGCCGGTGGCGGGCCGGCGAGAACAGCGCGAGCAGCGTGGCCAGCAGCGCCTCGGCGCGGGCCGAGTTGTCGCGGCCGAAATTGCAGACATAGACGTCGAGCGTCACGCCGGCCCGTTCCGGCCAAGTATGCACGGCGAGGTGGCTCTCGGCCAGGAGCACCACCCCGGTCAGGCCGCCCGCGCCGGCGGGGCCGGCCGGGAAACGATGCCAGCGTTCGGCCACCGGCTGCAGGCCGGCGGCGACCACGGCCGTGCGGCACTGCGCCGCCAGGCCGGCCTCGTCGACCAGCAGGCCGGTCGCCGTGCAATCGAGCAGGTCGGCGGTCAGGTGCAGGCCGTTCATGCGTTCCACTCCGCGTCGTCCATCAGCCAGCGCGCTGCCCGCACGCCCCAGTAATGCGCCTCCTCGGCCAGCGAGAAGCCGCTGAGGTCGGCATGCGCCGCCAGTATCCGGCCGTGCGGCCGGCGCAGCACCGGCAGCGCCGGGCCGCCGAGCAGGCCCGGCCGTGGCCGCACCATGGCATGGCCCCAGCGCCAGACGTCGAGCCGCTCGCATTGCGCGGCGATGTCCGGATGGGCCTGGCCCAGCTCGGCCAGGATCTGCGCCGCCCAGCGCTCGCGCGGCGTCTCGAGCAGCAGGCGGCGGCCGGCGGCTGGGCCGGTCTCGCTCAGCGGCCGGTAATAGGTGAGCACGGTGCCGCGCCGGCCGAGGCCCAGTTGCTGGTGGGTGGCGACCACGTAGCCTAGTCCCTGGCCGCGGTAGAGCACATTGTCCCAGCTCAGGGGAACCGGGCCAGCGTCGTCGGGCGGCTCGCGCAGGGTGAGGTTGGCCACCAGCCAGGGCGCATGGTCGAGCGCGGCGGCGGCCGCCGCCAGCTCGGCCGGCCGTTGCGGCCACAGCCGCGGCAGCAGCCAGGCCGGCCCGGCCCACACCAGCCGCTCGGCGCGGTAGCGCACGCTGCGGCGCTCGGCCGCCAGGTAGACGTCGACCTCGACGCCGCGCTCGTCGCCGCCGATGCGCCAGACCATCGCACCGCCGACCAGCCGCTCGCCGACGCGTTCGGCCAGCCGCCGCGCCAGCCAGGCATTGCCCTCGGGCCAGGTCAGCACGTCGTCGCCCTCGGCGTTGGAGGCCTCGCCATGGCGGCCGGCGTGGTAGTGCAGGCCGGCCCAGGCCGAGGTGGCGGCATAGTCGGTGCCGTAGTCGTCGCGGCAGCCGTAGTTGGCCCACCAGTGCAGGCTCGGCGCGGTGAAGCCCTCGCGCAGCAGCCAGTCGCGCAGGCTGATCCGGTCGAGCGCCGGGTCGGGCGCGCCGCCGCGCGCGCTCGGCACCGCGTAGGCCGGCCGGCTGTCGGCGCCGCGCGCCGCCTTGAATCCGGCCATCCGTTCGATGAAGCGCTGCTGCTGCGCGCGCTCGGCCGCGGAAATGCCGAACTGCGGCAGCAGGCCCTCCTGCCAGGCGCCGTGGATGAACAGCCGCTCCTGCGGGCTGTGGCACAGGTGGCGCTCGTCGTATTCGGGCCGCAGCGCCAGCGGATCGCCGCGCAGCAGGCCGAACTCGGCCAGCATCAGGCGGATTTCGCGCGCCTCCGGCCCCGGCAGCGGCAGGTAGTGGGCGCCCCAGGGGTAGGCCGAGACGGCGTTGCGGCCGGCGCGCGCATTGCCGCCGGCTTCCGCTTCCAGCTCCAGCAGCGCGAAATCGTCGAAGCCGCCGCGGCGCAGCCACCAGCCGCAGGCGAGCCCGGCCATGCCGCCGCCGACCACCAGCGCGCCGACGCGGCGCGTCTCGGCCGGCGCCGGCAGGTCGCCGCTGCGCAGCCGATGGCCCAGCGCCAGGTCCGGCCCCAGCAGCTCGCCCGGCGGCAGCGGCGCACCGGCCTTGCGGCTGCAGCCGAGCAGGGCGGCGCTGCCGGCGGCGGCCAGGAAGTCGCGCCGCCTCACCGGATCACCTGCTTCCACTCCTGCTCGAAGCTGCGCACCAGGATCTGGTTGTTGAGCCGGTTCACCTCGGCGGGCAGCCGGGCCATGTCGGGCGGGAACTGGAACAGCGCCGGCACGCTGGCCGGCGCCAGGAAGCGCAGGCCGGCCGGCAGCGCCGGCGGCGGCGCATAGGGCTCGCGGCCGGCCAGGATGTAGCCCCACTCGCCGAAGCTCGGCACCAGCGCATGGTAGGGCGCGGTCCTGAGACCCACGCTTTCGACGGTGGCGACCACCGTCCAGTAGCTCTGCCGCGCATACAGCGGCGAGGTGGACTGGATCACCGCCCGGCCGCGCGCGTTGAGGCTGCGTTCGAGCAGGCGGTAGAAGGTATTGGTGTAGAGCTTGCCGACCGCGTAGTTGGTCGGATCGGGAAAGTCGACCACCACGAAGTCGAAGCGCTCCTCGGTCTGGTCGAGCCAGCGGAAGGCGTCGGCTTCGACGATGCGCACCCGCGGCGAGTTGAGCGCGTCGCCGTTGAGCCGGCGCAGCGCCGGATGGCTGCGGAACAGCCGCGGCATGGCCGGGTCGAGCTCGACCAGCGTCACCTGCTCGATCGCCGGGTAGCGCAGGATCTCGCGCACCGCCATGCCGTCGCCGCCGCCGAGCACCAGCACCCGCCGCGCCCAGGGCATGGCGGCGAGGCCGGGATGGACCAGCGCCTCGTGGTAGCGGTATTCGTCGCGCGAGGAGAACTGCAGGTTGCCGTTGAGGAACAGCCGCCAGTCCGACTTCCAGCGCGTGACCACGATGCGCTGGTAGGGCGTGGTCTCGGTCAGCACGATGCGGTCCTCGAACAGCGCCTCCTCGGCCAGGCCCGACAGCCGCTCGGCGCCGGCGAAGCCGGCCGCCACCAGCGCCAGCGCGACGCCGCCCTGCAGCCACAGCGCGCGGCGGCCGGCCAGCTCGTCGCGGAACAGCCGCAGCGTCCACAGCGCCACCAGCACGTTGAACAGGCCGAACAGCAGCGCGGTGCGCACCATCCCCAGCCGCGGCGCCAGCCACAGCGGGAACAGCAGCGACACCGCCAGCGCGCCGAGGTAGTCGACGCTGAGCACCTGCGACACCAGTTCCTTGAACTTGAGCTTGGGCTCGAGCAGCCGCATCACCAGCGGGATCTCGAGGCCGACCAGCACGCCGACCAGGAACACCAGCAGGTAGAGCAGCAGCAGGAAGGGGCCGCTGAGCCAGGCGAAGGCCCAGAACAGCAGCGCGGCCGAGAAGCCGCCGAGCACGCCGACCGCCAGCTCGACGCGCACGAACAGCGCGGCCAGGTCGCGCTGGACGTGGCGCGACAGCCAGGAGCCGACGCCCATGGCGAACAGGTAGACGCCGATGACGGTGGAGAACTGGGTGACCGAGTCGCCGACCAGGTAGCTCGACAGCGCGGCCGCGACCAGCTCGTAGGCCAGGCCGCAGGCGGCGACGACGAAGACGGAGAACAGCAGGACGTGTTGCATGCGATGGGGGGAGGCGGCCGGGCGCGGCGGGCGCTGCCGCAGCGCGGTCCGGCCCGGTGCCCGGCGGGCGTTCAGTGGATGGCCGAGGCCACGATGATGGCGATGCCGAGGCACATCGCCGCGACCACGGTGGCCAGCGCCTGGTTGCGCTCCTCGACCAGGTTCTTCCACAGGTCGTAGGGCGTCAGCCGGTCGATCACGATGAAGCTGAGCCAGAACACCGCCACGCCGAGCAGCGAATAGACCAGCGAGGCCAGCACGTAGTCGAGTTTGAGCAGTTCCATCGGGATTCCTTCCCTCATTTGTGGTGGATGCGGCTGTAGCCGGCCGGGCCGCGGGTGTCGCGCTCGCCGTTGTCGGCGAACAGCGAGTAGCCGCGGTATTGGGCCCAGCCGTACAGCGAGGTCGCCAGTACGCCGAGCAGCAGGTAGTAGCGCATCGTCAGTCGCCTCCGCCGTAGTCGCTCTCGGCCCAGCGGCGGCCTTCGAAGCGGGCGGCCCGCCACCACGCCGCCAGCGGGAACAGGGCGAGCGCGCCGAGCAGCAGCCAGAAATTGGACCAGACCGGCACGTCCTGCACCAGCCGGATGCGGTCGACGGCCTCGGCCGGCAGGGGCTCGGTCTCGGCCTCGACCTCCAGCAGGTAGTCGCCGGCCGGCAGGTCGGTCAGCAGCGCGCGGTCGCTGCGCTCGCCTTCGCTCCAGCCGCCGTCCTCGTCGACGCCGTGGTAGTAGCTCATCTCGCGGCCGAGTCCGATGCGCGTGCCGCTTTGCTGGTGGACCAGCGACAGGTCGGTGTACAGCCAGCGGTTGTCGAGGCCGGCGTCCTGCTCGATGGCCAGGTTGCGCTCGCCGTCGAGCCGGAACGGCGGGCTCTGCAGCTGGCCGCGCGGCGCGTTGGCCGGCACGGTCAGGCTGCCCCGCCAGATCTCGCGCTGGCCGGTTCGCGCCACCAGGGCGATCTGCAGCAGCAGCGCCAGCACGGCGAAGCCGGCGAACGCGCGCCAGAAGCGGCCGCTGCCGGAATGCGGCGACGGCTGGTTCGGTGCGATGCCGCGCGGCTCGGGCAGCGGCTCCGGCGGCTTGAAGGCGGCGGCGACGGCGGCGGCGGGCAGGTATTCGGCCAGCGACCAGCTCTGTTCCTGCGCGCTGCGCTCGCACGACAGCAGGTAGGGCGGCGACACGTAGTCGTCCACCGTGACCGTTTCGCCGATGCGCACCTGGCAGGTGAATTCGCCGATCACCTGTTCCACTTCGGCTTCGCAGCGCTGGAAATGCCGGTAGCGGCGATCGAGGTAATGCAGCTCGGACCGGTTGCCCCGCTCGGTCCTGGGCTGCCGGCTGGTCGCCCGCGCCAGGCTCCAGTGACCGTCGCTGCAGGTCAGCCAGGCATAGCCGGCTTCTTCGCCGTGCAGCAGGTATTCGTCCCAGCCGTAGCGGACGTCCTCGATGGTGGTGGTGCGCTTCAGGAAGCCGATCACGGCATAGTCGCGGCCCAGCAGCCGGCCCTGTGCGCCGAGCGGCAACAGCGGCTGCGCGAGCGCCTTGCGGGCGCGGTCGAGGATGGCCAGCTCGGGGCTGTCCGGGTCGATCACCGTGCCGCAGTGCGCGCAGCCGACGGCGTGGATCTCGCCGCTGCGCACGGTCAGCGGCGCGCCGCAGGCGGTGCATTTGAAGTTGCGCGCGTCGACGCGGCGCGGCATGGCCGGCGGGTTGGGCGCGCTGCGGTCGAGCAGCGATTCCAGCGCGACCACCTCGCCGAGATAGCAGCGCGGCGGCGTCTCGCTGTAGTCGAGGCTGGCGAAGCGCTCGTCGGCGCGCAGGTCGACCGCCGGCGCCTCGTAGCCCGGCCGGGCCAGGAAGGGCAGCTCGCCCTCGGCCGCCACGCACTGCGCCCGTTCGATATTGGTGACCTCGAAGGCCTGGCCGTCGAGCCGTGCCTGCATGCCGACCGCGAAGGCGTCGATCGGCGGCAGCACGGTCTTGAGCGTGCGTTCGAAGGTGAGGTAGCACAGCCCCGAGCCTTCCGACAGCCAGCCGAGCCGGCCGTCGTCCAGCCGCAGGTACCACTCGTTCCAGTAGCCCTGGGCATAGCGCAGTTGCAGCCGGCCGATCAGCTCGAAGCCGACCTTGCGATAATGGCCGCGCCAGCGCAGCCGGAACGGGCTGCGGTCCTCGGCCAGCACCGCCATGGTGCCGAGCTGTTCGAGATCGAGGTCGCGCCGGACCAGCGTACTGCGGCAATGCGCGCAGACGGCCATGACCGAGGCGGCCGAATGGAATTCGACCTGGGCGCCGCAGGAGGTGCAGGGAGCTGCGTACATTGCTTGGATGAGGAGTGGAAGTGGCCGGGCGGCTGCGCCCGGCGGGACGCCATGGGCCAGCGGAGCCTAGCACAGCGCGGAAGGGAGGCAAGCCGGGACCGGCCCGCAGGCCGGCGGCTGGCGCGAAACCCTTGATTTTGTTATGGTGCGGCCGTGCTGCACGCAAAACGGCGGGGATTCCGCCGGCAGCCAGCAGGAAACGCCCGGGTGACCGGGCCCAGTCGGCCGCCGGAGAGGCGGCGCTCCACATGGAAGGAACTGCCATGTCCAAGCGTGTCGTCACGCTCGCGCACTATTACACCGCGCCCGAAATCCAGCAGATGGCCGACAAGGTCGGCGACTCCCTCGAACTCTCGTTGTTCGCCCGCGACGCCAATGCCGACGTGATCGTCTTCGCCGGCGTGCGCTTCATGGCCGAGACCGCCAAGATCCTCAACCCCGAGGCCGAGGTGATCCTGCCCGACGCCGGCTCCACCTGCTCGCTGGTCACCCAGACCGACGTCAAGCGGCTCAAGGCCTGGCGCGAGAAGCACGCCGACCACGTCCACGTCTCGTACATCAACAGCTCGGCCGAACACAAGGCCTTGAGCGACTGGATCGTGACCAGCCGCAACGTCGACGACATCATCGCCCACCTCTATGCCGAGGGGAAAAAGGTGATCTTCTCGCCCGACCGCAACATGGGCGCCTACCTGAACTACCAGTACGGCTACGACATGCCGCTGTGGAGCGCGGTGTGCGAGGTGCACGACAAGTTCAACGAGACCGCGCTGAACGAGGGCATGGCCGCGGTCGAGGGCGCCAAGTACCTGATCGCCCATCCGGAGAGCCCGCTGCCGGTGCTCAAGCGCGCCGACTACGTCGGCTCGACCAGCGGCATGCTGAACTGGGTGAAGCGCTTCGCGCGCGAACCCGACGCGACCATCTTCGTCGCCACCGAGGACGGCATCCTCTACAACATGGGCCTGGCCCGGCCCGACCTGAAGATCGTGCAGGCGCCGATCTACGCCGGTTGCCAGTGCAACCAGTGCCCCTACATGAAGATGAACAACGTCGAGCGCGTGCGCCGCGCCCAGGCCGGCGAGGGCACCCGCATCGACTACCTGACGGCCGGGCAGATGGACGCCGCGCGGCTGCCGATCGAACGCATGCTGGCCTTCAGCGAGGCGCAGATGAAGGCCGCGGCGGCGCCCAGGGTGGCGGTGCCGGCCTGACCGGCGAAATGTCACGAGGGCAGGCCATCCTGCCCTTTTTCATGGCCGGTGCCGCCCGGTGCCCTCGCTCCGGCCGCGGCCGGCACTCCGCCGCAGGTTCCAAATCCCGATTGCACAAGCCATGCGCGAATTCGACTACCTGATCTTCATCGGCCGCTTCCAGCCCTTCCACAACGGCCACCTGTGGACGCTGCAGCACGCGCTGCAACTGGCCGACAAGGTGATCGTGCTGTGCGGCTCGGCGCGCCAGGCGCGCAATCCGATGCACCCGTTCACCGTCGACGACCGCGAGCGGATGATCCGCATGTCGCTGGACGAGGCCGAGCAGTCGCGGGTGTTCGTGGTCGGCATCTCGGACCGCATGTACAACGACCAGCAGTGGCTGACCGAGGTGCAGCACCTGGTCGACCGCGTCATCGCGGTGGATACCTCCGACGTCGGCAGCCGCCAGGCGCAGTTCCGCATCGGCATCGTCGGGCCGCCGCGCGCGCGGCACGCCGACGCCGGCCCGGCCGCGGCCCAGTCGGCGCGCGGCATCCGCCGGGGCAATGCCGAATACCTCGAGCTGTTCCCGCAGTGGAGCCGGGTCGAGGCGCCCGAGCTGCCCGAGGTGCAGGCCTCGCGCATCCGCCATGCCTTCTTCGATCCCGAGCGCGGCGGCGACTGGCCGGCCTGCGCGGCGCTGTTGCCGGCGCGGGTGTTCGACTGGCTGCACGCCTTCCGCGGCGGCGAGACCTATCTGAAGCTGCAGGACGAATACCTGTTCGTGAAGCGCTACCGCCAGAGCTGGGCGGCGGCGCCCTACCCGCCGACCTTCGTCACCGTCGACGCGGTGGTGATCCACTCGGGCCACGTGCTGCTGGTGCGCCGCCGCTCTCAGCCGGGCAAGGGGCTGTGGGCGCTGCCGGGCGGCTTCGTCAACCCGGACGAGCGGATCAAGGACGCGGTGATCCGCGAACTGAAGGAAGAGGCCCGGCTCAAGGTGCCGGCGCCGGTGCTGGCCGGCTCGGTCCGTTCCAGCCGGGTGTTCGACCACCCGCAGCGCTCGCTGCGCGGCCGCACCATCACCCACGCTTTCCTGATCGAACTGGCGCCGACCAGCGAGGGCCTGCCCAAGGTCCGCGGCGACGACGACGCCGACCGCGCCAAGTGGGTGCCGCTGTTCGAGTTCAACCGGATGGAAGAGCAGCTGTTCGAGGACCATTTCTACATCGTCAACTGGTTCCTCGGCCAGGTCTGAGCGTCGCGCTGCTTTGCTCGGGCGGTTGCGGTGCCCGATGCGCAGCGCGGGCGCCCGGCGGAGCCGTGCGCTGACCATTCGTGTTGGTTGAACCGTTGGCGCTCCCCTGATTCATCCCGACTCCCCCCGCCCTCGCCGCCGCGAGGGAGCCTCGCTGGCGCTCGTCAGCGACAATTTCGACCATTCGCGCACATCGACCCGATTTCGCCGCGTTGTAGGAGCGGCTTTAGCCGCGAATCGCCGGATAGGCTCGACCATTCGCGGCTAAAGCCGCTCCTACAAAACCTGCCGACAGTGCCGGCAACCGGCATGAGCGCAGCGACATGCCTAACCGCAGGTGCAACGGAGAGCGAACGAGCGCCAGCGAGGCTCCCTCGCGGCGGCGAGGGCGGGGGAGTCGGGGTGAATCAGGGATCGTCCCATGGTTCAGCGTTCACCAAGGACAAGCGCCCGGCTTTGCCGGGTGCCTGAGCGGCAGGTCGACGCGGATCGAACCGCCCCACCTATACTGGGACGATGAAACAGGGGCGCATGTATCTGTGGCGGGGGAGGGCGCTGGTGCTGGGCGTGGAATCCGATTCCACGCCGCACAGCCATTACGCGCTGCAGCTGAGCCTGGCGCTCGAGGGCGAGTTCCGCCTCGATCTCGGCCAGGGGCCGCAGCGCAGCCGGGCCGCGGTGCTGCTGCCGGGCCAGCAGCACCGCATCGCCGCCAACGGCGCCCTGATCGCCCACCTGTTCATCGATCCCGGCCAGCGCTCGCTGCGCGCCTGGCAGGCCGCCGCGCCGACGGCCGAATCGGCGCCGTGCCAGGGCCTGCTCGAACTGTGGCGCATGCCGCGGCCGCTGGCCGCCTGCGAGGAGCTGGTCACCGCCTGGCAGGCGGCCTGGCTGCCCGGCTACGAGCGCGCGCCGGTGCCCGATCCACGCGTCGCCCAGGCATTGGCCGAGCTGGCGCGCGATCCGGAACGCGACGCCGCCGCGCTGGCGGCCGCGGCCGGACTGTCGCTGAGCCGCTTCAGCCACCTGTTCAGCCAGCACACCGGGCTGCCGTTCCGCCGCTATCAGCTGTGGATGCGCCAGCTGGCGGCGGTCGACCAGCTGGCGGCCGGCGCCAACCTGACCACCGCCGCCCACGCCGCCGGTTTCGCCGACCTGGCCCATATGAGCCGGGTGTTCCATGCGACCTTCGGCGTGGTGCCGTCGACGCTGAGCCGCATCGTCATCACCACCCGCTGACGCGGCGGCCAAGGGCCGCGCGATAGCGGAAACGTTCAAGCGCGGCGGCGCGGCGGCGGCTTAGCATCCGGTGTTCCAACGACAACGAGGAGACGGCCATGCGCCCCATCGACGACCTGTTCGAGCGCTACGGCGAAAGCCATCGCAATCCCTTCAACAAGCGCGTGCACTGGATCTGCGTACCGCTGATCACCTTCAGCCTGCTCGGCCTCTTGTGGGCCGCCTCGCCGTGGCTGGCGCTCGGCTTCGCGCTGTTCGCGCTGGCCTACTACATCAAGCTGTCGCTGCCGATCGCGCTCGGCATGCTGCTGGTGGCCGGCACGATGCTGGCGATCCTGAGCCAGATGCCCGCGGTGCTGGCGGTCTCGCTGACCATCTTCGTGCTGGCCTGGATCGGCCAGTTCATCGGCCACAAGGTCGAGGGCAAGAAGCCGTCTTTCTTCGACGACATCAAGTTCCTGCTGGTCGGGCCGGCCTGGCTGCTGGGCTTCATCTACCGGCGCTACCGGATCGCCTATTGAGCCTGCCCCGGTTCGGCCATGAAAAAGCCCCGCCTGCATGGCGGGGCTTTTCGTAGGTCGGGATTTATTCCCGACAGCGCTGCTTCCGTCGGCGTTGTCGGGGATAAATCCCGACCTACGGATGGCCGTAGTGTCGGCCCTCCGGCCCTCCGGCGCTCACCAGCTGCGCCGCTCCTCGATCAGCGCCGTGGCCGCCTCGGCCGGCAGCGGCTTGGCGAAGTGGTAGCCCTGGGCGAAATCGCAGGCCATGTGGCGCAGCGCGGCGAGCTGGTCGGCGGTCTCGACGCCCTCGGCGATCACGGCCATGCCGAGGTTGCTGGCTAAGAGCACGATCGCGCGCACGATCTCGCGGCTGAACAGGTCGTCGGTGATGCGGCGGACGAAGGAGCCGTCGATCTTCAGCACGTTGGACGGGAAGCGGTGCAGGTAGGACAGCGAGGAGTAGCCGGTGCCGAAATCGTCCATCAGGATCTGGATGCCGCGCGCGCGGATCGCCTGCAGCATGCCGATGATGGCGTCGGTGTTGTCCATCAGGATGCTCTCGGTGATCTCGAGCTCCAGCAGGCCCGGCGCGATGCCGGCCTGCTCGATGGCGCGGTCGATCTGCTCGACCAGGTCGGGCTGGTTGAACTGCTTGCCCGACAGGTTGACGCTGACGCGCAGCGTCAGGTCGGGGAAGCGGCGCTGCCAGGCGGCGATCTGGGCCGCGCTCTTCTCCAGCATCTGGTAGCCGATCGCGTTGATCAGCCCGATCTCCTCGGCCAGCGGGATGAACTCGGCCGGGCTGACCAGCACCCCGTCGGGCCGCTTCCAGCGCACCAGCGCCTCGAAGGCGGCGATGCGGCCGCTGGTGAGGTCGACGATCGGCTGGTAGTAGGGCAGAAATTCGCCGGCGGCCAGCGCGCGGCGCATCTCCTGCTCCATCTTGAGCGCGCGCAGCATGGTGCCCTGCATGGCGCGGTCGAAGATCTCGTACTTGCCCTTGCCGTACTGCTTGGCGCGGTGCATCGCGGTATCGGCGTCGCGGATCATCTCCTCGGGGTGGGCATAGCCGCCCGACGACAGCGCGATGCCGACGCGCGCGCCGGGGTAGATCTCGTGGCCCTCGATGTCGATCGGCTTGGCCAGCTCGACCAGCATCTGCTCGGTGTAGCGGATCGCGTCGGCCGGCTCGTCGATCGCGTCGAGCAGGATGGCGAATTCGTCGCCGCCGAAGCGCGCCACCACGTCGCCGGGCCGCTGCACCTGCTGCAGCCGCTCGGCGGTGACGCGCAGGATGCGGTCGCCGGTGGCATGGCCGAAGCTGTCGTTGATGTAGCGGAAGCGCTCGAGGTTGAGGCACAGCACCGCGCACAGGTAGCCCGAATCGCGGGTGGCGTGGCCGAGCGCGAAACCGAGGAAGTCGGTGAACATCGCCCGGTTGGCGAGGCCGGTCAGGCTGTCGTGCAGCGCGTCGTACAGCATCTGCTCTTCGGCGCGCTTGCGTTCGGTGATGTCGGTCAGCGAGCCGGCCATGCGGTAGGCCAGCCGGCTGGCCGGGTCGATCATCGCCATGCCGCGCGTCAGCATCCAGCGCCAGCTGCCGTCCTTGTGGCGCATGCGGTGCTCGGCCTCGAAGTGCGGCGTATCGCCCTTGAGGTGGCGGATCAGCTGCATGCGCAGCCCCTCGCCCTCGTCCGGGTGCACCAGCGCCAGCCAGGTCTCGGGCAGCGGGTCGATCAGCTCGTCCTCGCGGTAGCCGAGCATCGCCTTCCAGCGCGGCGAGAAATAGATGGTGTCGTCGCGGATGTTCCAGTCCCACAGCCCGTCGTTGGCGCCGCGGATGGCCAGCTCGTAGCGTTCCTGGCTTTCGCGCAGCGCCGACTCGGCTTCGCGCTTGGCGACCCGGTTGCCGGTCTCGCGCAGCTCGCGCTCGACCACGCTGGCCAGCCGCTTGAGGTGGGTCTTGAGCACGAAGTCGTTGACGCCGGCTTTCATCATGGCGACCGCCGACTCTTCGCCGATGGTGCCGGTGACCACGATGAAGGGCACCACCAGGCCGTGCTGGCGGAACACCTGCAGCGCTTCCTGGGCCGAGAACTGCGGCATCGAATAGTCCGACAGCACCAGGTCCCACGGCCGCTCGCGCAGCGCGGCCGCCATGGTCTCGGCGGTGTCGACCAGGCTGTAGTCGACCTCGAAGCCCTGGCGGCGCAGCGCCAGCACGTTGAGCAGCGCGTCGTCCTCCGAGTCGTCGACGACCAGCACGCGCAGCTGCTTGCTGTTTTCCGGCTGCTCGACCATCAGTGCGCGCCCTGTCCGCGATCCGCCATGCTTCGGCGGCGCTGCTCACCGGTCCTGCTCATCATCATGTCGCTCACTGCCTTCCTCTTCGCCGCGCGGCCACCGGCTGCGGCGTACTGCGGCGGATGCCCGGCACCGGCAGGTCGGCATCCTGTTGGAATCGGTTTCCGCAACGGGTCCGCACCGGCTCAGTTCTGTACCGGCTCGTTCAGCATCAGCCAGTAGATGCCGACCTGCTTGACCACTTCCATGAACTGCATGAAGTCGACCGGCTTGCGGATATAACTGTTGGCGCCGAGGCTGTAGCTCTTCACCAGGTCGTCCTCTTCCTTCGAGGTCGTCAGCATCACCACCGGGATCAGCCGCGTCGCCTCGTTGGCGCGGATCTGGCGCAGCACTTCGATGCCATTGAGCTTGGGCAGCTTGATGTCGAGCAGGATCAGCACCGGCCGGTCGCGGTTCTCGTTGCCGGCATGGGCGCCGAGGCCGAACAGCCAGTCGATCGCCTCCTGGCCGTCGCGCGCGACGGTGATCGGGTTCTGGATGGAATTCTTGTTGAAGGCGCGGATGGTCAGCGCCTCGTCGTCCGGATTGTCCTCAACCAGCAGTATCGGCGCGTGCATGGCGCTGTCCTTGTCCGGGGCGGCTGCCCCGCGTGTCGCGAGATCGGGCGGAGATAGGGTGTTGCGGCGGCGGCTTGCGCCGGGCGTCACGGATACCGCACGACGGGCGTGCGTGATCGAACGCGGACGCGAAACGTCCCAACATTAGACCACGCCCCGCCCCGCGGGCAAGAGAGCCGGCGGTTCGATCGCCATCCGCGGTGGATCTGGCGGAAGCGCAGCGCCCGGCATGGCCGGGCGTTCGCGATCGATGCGCGGTCGATCGTCGGCTCTCCCCCGGTCCATTCCTGCTCCCCGCCCGCGCCGCCAGCGGGGCCCCGCGCAGTCGGAGACTTCGCGGGGCGGTCCAGGGGAAACCTCGCTTCGCCCGAGGGCTTCGCAGGCCGATCGGATCGGCCGGCGATCGGCGCTTACTGCAGGTTTTTCGACACGATCTCGTACACGTCGCGCGACAGGCCGGCGTGGCCGGCGACGCGTTCGATCGCGGCATGCATCAGGCCGCGGCGGCCCGGTTCGAGCTTCTTCCAGCGGTTGAAGCAGCCGGCCAGGCGGGCCGCCATCTGAGGGTTCAGCTTGTCGACCGCCAGGATGGTGTCGGCGGCGAAGTCGTAGCCCGAGCCGTCGGCGGCGTGGAAGCCGGCCAGGTTGTTGTGGACGAAGGCGCCGACCAGCGAGCGCACCTTGTTCGGGTTGGCCAGCGAGAAGGCCGGGTGCTGCATCAGCCGCTGCACCTGCGCCACAGTGCCGAGCCGGCGGCTGCCGGCCTGCAGCGTGAACCACTTGTCCATCACCAGCGCATCGTGGGCCCACTTGGCGGCGAAGGCGGCCAGCGCGGCGTCGCCCTCGGCCCAGTTGACCAGCACCGCCAGCGCGGCCTGGGCGTCGGTCATGTTGTTGGCGGCGGCGTACTGCTTGCCGGCCAGCTCGATCAGCACCGGCTCGTCGAGCTCGCCGAGGTAGGACAGCGCCACGTTGCGCAGCGAGCGGCGCGCCACCGCGGCGGCCTCGAAGCGGTAGGGACCGTCGTCCTGCAGCCGGACGTAGGCCTGCTTGAATTCGCCGCGCAGCGCCTGGGCCAGGCCGAGCTTCATCGCCTCGCGGCCGGCGCGGATCGCGTCCGGGTCGATGTCCAGGCCGTGGCCGGCCTGGCCGTCGGCCAGGTAGGTCTCGGCCGGCAGCGTCAGCATCAGCGCCACCAGCGCCGGGTCGAGCGCCTCGTCGGCCAGCACCTGGCGCATGGCGGCGACGAAATCGTCGGCCAGCGCCAGCGGCTTGCCGGCGCGGGCCGCTTCGATCAGGCCCTGCAGATCCTGCAGCATCAGCGTCTGGCCGGCTTCCCAGCGGCAGAAGGCGTCGCCGTCGTGGGCCAGCAGGTGGATCAGCTGGGCGCGGGTATAGGGGAAGTCGAGCTGCACCGGCGCCGAGAAATTGCGCAGCAGCGAAGGCACCGGCTCGACCGCCAGGTCCTCGAACACGAAGGTTTCGCGCGCGCCCTTGACCGACAGCACGCGGGTGCCGGCCGTGGCTTCGGTTTCGCCGGCCAGCCGCAGCGGCAGGTCGGCGCCGTCCGGGCCGACCAGGCCCAGCGCCAGCGGGATGTGGAAGGGCAGCTTTTCGGCCTGGCCCGGCGTGGCCGGGCAGCTCTGGGCGACTTCGAGCGTATAGCTGCGCGCGGCGGCGTCGTACCGGCCGCGCACCGTCAGCCGCGGCGTGCCGGCCTGCGAATACCAGCGCGCGAACTGGTCGAGGTCGTAGCCGTTGGCATCGGCCATGGCGGCGCGGAAGTCGTCGCAGGTGACGGCCTGGCCGTCGTGGCGCTTGAAGTAGAGATCCATGCCGCGGCGGAAGCCGTCGCGGCCCAGCAGGGTCTGGTACATGCGGACGACTTCGGCGCCCTTCTCGTACACCGTCACGGTGTAGAAGTTGTTGATCTCGATATAGCTCTCGGGCCGCACCGGGTGGGCCATCGGGCCGGCGTCCTCGGCGAACTGGTGGGTGCGCAGCGCGCGCACCGCCTCGATGCGCTGCACCGGCGCGCTGCCCATGTCGGCCGAGAATTCCTGGTCGCGGAACACGGTCAGGCCTTCCTTGAGCGAGAGCTGGAACCAGTCGCGGCAGGTGACGCGGTTGCCGGTCCAGTTGTGGAAGTACTCGTGCGCGATCACCGATTCGATGCCGTCGAAATCGATGTCGGTGGCGGTGTCGGGCCGTGCCAGCACGTACTTGGTGTTGAAGATGTTGAGGCCCTTGTTTTCCATGGCGCCCATGTTGAAGTCGCCGACGGCCACGATCATGTAGGTGTCGAGGTCGTATTCGAGGCCGTAGCGCTGCTCGTCCCAGGCCATCGATTTCTTGACCGAGGCCATGGCGTGGTCGCACTTGTCGAGGTCGGCCGGCTCGACCCAGATCTCCAGCGCCACTTCGCGGCCGCTGGCGGTGGTGAACTTGTCGGCCAGCTTCGACAGCTTGCCGGCCACCAGCGCGAACAGGTAGGCCGGCTTCTTGAACGGATCGACCCACTTGACCCAGTGGCGGTTGCGGTCGAGCGCGCCCTCGCCGACCTTGTTGCCGTTGGACAGCAGCACCGGCCACTTGGCCTTGTCGGCCACGATGGTGGTGGTGAAGCGCGCCATCACGTCGGGGCGGTCGAGGTAGTAGGTGATCTTGCGGAAGCCCTCGGCCTCGCACTGGCTGTAGAAGTTGGCGCCCGAGCGGTACAGGCCGTTGAGGCTGGTGTTGGTCTCGGGGTGGATGACGGTGACGATCTCGAGAATGGCGTTGTCGGGCATCGACGCGATGGTCAGCGACTCGGCGTCGAGCTCGTAGCGGCTGCCGTCGAGCGGCTCGCCGTCGAGCCGCAGCGCTTCGAGCTCGAGCTCGCGGCCGTCGAGCCGCAGCGGCGCGCGCGTATCCGGGTGGGCCGGATTGCGGTGCAGGACCAGGCGCGAGGTGACGCGGCTGTGGTCCTCGTCCAGGTCGAAGGTCAGGTCGACCTTGTCGATCAGGAAGGCGGGCGGCAGGTAGTCCTTGAGCTGGATCGGCTGCGGGGCGGTGGCGTCGAGTTTGGCCATGGGTGTCGGTTTCTCTGGCTGCGGCGGGTGCGGGATCGCCGCAGCCCGGGGGAGGGAATTCGGAAAGCGCGGATTATAGACCTGCGCGCCTCGCAGGGCTCGTGGCGGCGCAGCATGGAAATGCCCGCTGCGGCCTGGTCCGCCAGTCGCAGGCGTTCGGTCTACGGGTCGGATGGCCGACGCCGTCGCATGGGTACGGAAAGGCAAGCGCGTCGCATGTCTGCCGCGGCACGGGGTTTAGAGTGGCTGCGACGATATGGATAGACGCAAAGATTCGTTTTTTGCATATGGGGCCGCTGCTATCCTGCAACGCTCCCGCCAGCTTCCCGATTCGGCTGACCCCATGTATGTCTATGACGATTACGACCAGAAGATAGTCGACCAGCGCGTCGCCCAGTTCCGCGACCAGACGCGGCGTTTCCTCGCCGGCGAGCTCGGCGCCGAGGAATTCCGCCCGCTGCGGCTGCAGAACGGCCTCTACATCCAGCGCCATGCGCCGATGCTGCGCGTCGCGATTCCCTACGGCCACCTGCGCAGCGACCAGCTGCGCATGCTGGCCCACATCGCGCGCAAGTACGACCGCGGCTACGGCCATTTCACCACCCGGCAGAACATCCAGTACAACTGGCCCAGGCTGGAGGACGTGCCCGACATCCTGGCCGACCTCGCCACCGTGCAGATGCACGCGGTGCAGACCAGCGGCAACTGCGTGCGCAATACCACCACCGACCAGTTCGCCGGCGTCGCCTACGACGAGCTGATCGATCCGCGGCCGTGGTGCGAGCTGATCCGCCAGTGGTCGACCTTCCACCCCGAATTCGCCCACCTGCCGCGCAAGTTCAAGATCGCCGTCTCCGGCTCGGTCGAGGACCGCGCCGCCACCTGGGTGCACGACATCGGCGTGCACGTGGTGCGCGACGAGGCCGGCGAGGTCGGCTTCAAGATCATCGTCGGCGGCGGCCTCGGCCGCACGCCGATCGTCGGCGCGGTGATCCGCGAATTCCTGCCGCGCCAGCACCTGTTGAGCTACCTCGACGCCGTGCTGCGCGTCTACAACCGCTACGGCCGGCGCGACAACAAGTACAAGGCGCGCATCAAGATCCTGGTCAAGGCGATGACGCCCGAGGCCTTCGCCGCCAAGGTCGAGGCCGAGTGGGTGCACCTGAAGGACGGCCCGATGACGCTGACCCAGGCCGAGATCGACCGGGTCGCGGCCTTCTTCACCGCGCCGGCCTACGAGGCGCTGGCCGGCGACGACGCCGTTTTCCTGGCGCTGCAGGCCAGCGACAAGGCCTTCGCGCGCTGGGTGCAGCGCAACGTGTTCCGCCACAAGCAGCCCGGCTATGCCGCCGTCACGCTGTCGCTCAAGGCTACCGGCATCGCGCCGGGCGACGCCACCGACGCCCAGCTCGACGCCGTGGCCGACCTGGCCGACCGCTATGCCTACGGCGAGCTGCGCGTCAGCCACGAGCAGAACCTGATCCTGGCCGACGTCAAGCAGTCCGACCTGCCGGCGGTGTGGCAAGCGGCCAAGGCGCTCGGCTTCGCCACGCCCAACGTCGGCCTGATCACCGACATCGTCTGCTGCCCCGGCGGCGACTTCTGCGACCTGGCCAACGCCAAGTCGATCCCGATCGCCGAAGGCATCCAGCGCGTGTTCGACGACCAGGACTACCTGTTCGACCTCGGCGAGATCGACCTCAACATCTCCGGCTGCATGAATTCCTGCGGCCACCACCATGTCGGCCACATCGGCATCCTCGGCGTCGACAAGAGCGGTTCCGAGTGGTACCAGGTCTCGCTCGGCGGCCGCCAGGGCCACGGCGCCACGCTGGGCAAGGTGATCGGCCCGAGCTTCGCCCAGGACGACGTGCCGGCGGTGGTCAAGCAGATCATCGACGTCTACGTCGAGAACCGGCAGGGCGACGAGCGCTTCCTCGACGTCTACGACCGCTTGGGAATCGACCCTTTCAAGGCGCGTATCTACCAAAAGGAGCGCGCCCATGGGTGAAGTCGCCCAGGCCGCAGTGTCGGCTCGATTCGCGGTGCAGCGCCCGGCGGAGCCGGGTGTTCAAGGGCAGCGGCGGTTCGGTGGACCTTCGCTGATCGATTCCAACTCCCCCGCCCTCGCCGCCCCTGGGGTCCCCGCAAAGTCGGAGACTTTGTGGGGTGGGCAAGAGGGAGCCTCGCCGACGCGCGTTCGCGGTTCCTGGAACCGGCGTGCGGCAGGTATCTGAATAGGCCAGTCCCATGGGTAAGCATCCCCACATCGTCAAGCTCGACCGCGCCACCGGCGCGCGCGAGATCGTCGCCAACCACTGGATCCGCGTGGCCGAGGGCTGCGACGACGCGGTGCCGGCGCACACGCTGCTGCCGCTCAAGGAATGGCTCGAGCGGCGCGACGAGCTGCTCGACCGCGCCGACGTCGGCGTCTGGTTCGCGCCCGACGACGAGCCCGAGGCGCTCGGCGCCGATGCGGCGCGCCTGGCGCTGATCGCGGTCGACTTCCCGGCCTTCACCGACGGCCGCGGCTTCAGCATCGGCCGGCTGCTGCGCGAGCGCTACGGTTTCGCCGGCGAATTGCGCGCGGTCGGCGACGTGTTCAAGGACACGCTGCTCTACCTGCGGCGTTGCGGTTTCGATGCCTTCGAGATCCGCGCCGACAAGGACGTCGAGGACGCCGCGCGCGGCCTCGACGACTTCAGCGAGTTCTACCAGAGCGGCGTCGACCAGCCCTTGCCGCTGTTCCGTCGGCGGAGCGCCTGAGCATGGCGGGCCGGGTCTACCTGATCGGCGCCGGCCCCGGTGCGGCCGACCTGATCACCGTGCGCGGCATGCGCCTGCTGCAGCAGGCCGACGCGGTGCTGTACGACGCGCTGGTGCAGCCCGAGATGCTCGAGTACTGTCCGCAGGCGGTATTGATCCCGGTCGGCAAGCGCTGCGCCAAGGCCTCCACCGCCCAGCGCTTCATCAACAAGATGCTGGTCGACGCGGCGCGCAAGTATGGCCGCGTGGTCCGGCTCAAGGGCGGCGACCCGATGCTGTTCGGCCGCGCCCAGGAAGAGCTGGCCGCGCTCGACGAGGCCGGCATCGGCTACGAGGTGGTGCCCGGCGTCACCGCCGCGCTGGCCGCCTCGGCCGGGACCGGCATCTCGCTGACCAGCCGCGGCCTGGCGCGCAACGTGCTGTTCGCCACCGCCCGGGTCGGCGAGGGCGAGTCCGGCAGCGACTGGGTGAAGCCGGTGCTGGCGGCCGATACCGCGGTGCTCTACATGGGCGTGAAGCAGGCCGCCGAGATCGCCGCGGCGCTGCTGGCCGGCGGCATGCGGCCCGATACGCCGCTCCTGGTGGTCGAGAACGCTTCGCTGCCCGGCGTGCGCGAATGGCCCCTGACGCTGGCCGAGCTGCCGCAGGCGGCCGGCTGGAACCTGGCCGGCCCGGCCATCCTGCTGCTGGGCGAGGTCTATCGCGCCCGGCTGGCGCTGGACGAGCGTATCCGGCAAACCGGCTGAGCCGTCTCTTCTTCTTCTTCTTGCCGCATGCTCGAACGCCCCGTCCCGGCGGAGCGTTTTCCCATTGCCAGCCCCGCTGTCGGCATGGCGGTTTCAATGCGCCGTTCGACAAGATTCCGGATCGACCGCGGCATCGCCTTCGAGAAGCATCTCCAGCATGGCCCGCTATCCCTGCTTGTCGATTCCACCGAACACTGAATCGGCAGTAGGGTCAGCGAAGCTGGCCTGGTCGGTGAGCATCGGCTCCGGGGCACCCCGGTCAGGTTCGCGATCGGCCTGAAAGCATCGTCGAGCAATCGGCGAGCTCGTTTTCTGCGGGCAATTTCAGGGCGCGATCGTGATGAAGTACCGTCTCGCCGGGACGAAATGGCTGGGCACCCTATTGGGTAAATGAGTAGCCTTGGAGAATGAACATGCGGCTCCAAACCCGGTACTTGCTGGCGCCCGCCCCGATACAGCCAGAGTCGCCAGCGTTGCCAACTTGGCAACGTGTTCTGCTGCTTAGTCTTCTGATCTGGTCCTTTGTCGCCCTGATGCAGACGGTGGCCGGCGTAGGCGACCAGCTTCGCGACGGCAAGGATCTGCGGCTAGGGTTCATCGCGGCCAAGATGTGCGTGTACAGCCTGCCCATGGCGGCGTATTGCGCCTGGCTGTATCTGCGGCTGATGCATTGCGGCGGCGTGTTGATTCGAGCGCGGGAACTGCTGCTTCCTTTGGCGTGGGGCTCTATTTGCTATTTTGTGCCGCACACGCTGCTGTCCAACGTCGTGATTGCTCACCTCATTGGCGACAGACCCTGGGGCGAGCTGGTACAAAGCCTGCGGCAGTTGCCGGTGCAATACGCCGTCTGGGACTATCTGCTCTTTCTGGGATTTAGCGGGGCGGTGTACGCACTGGCGCTGGTGGCTCGACAGCTGCAGATGGTGCAACGCCAACGGGTCATCGAGGCGGAAAATCTGGAATTGCACTTCGCCCTCGAGCAGCAGCGTATGGCGGCGCTGCGCGCGCAGCTTGAGCCGCATTTCATGTTCAATGCGCTCAATGCCATCAGCGCGCTGGTTCGCGCGGATGAAAAGAAGCTGGCAATTACAGCGCTCAGTCGGCTGAGCATGCTGTTGCGATACGCGCTGACCGCCAGCGACCAGGAGTGGGTGACCCTCGGCGACGAAATGCGCTTTATACGCGACTACCTCGAGTTGCAAGGCCTGCGCTTTGGCAAGCGGCTGCAGATTCGGGTGGAGAACGACGACGCCAGTCTAATGGACGTGGCGTTCCCGCCGCTATTGTTGCAGCCGCTGGTTGAGAATGCGCTCCGGCATGACCTGGAAAGGCATGAGCAACCGAGTGAAATCGTTTTGACGCTGACATCACGTGGCGAGGTACTGCAGCTAAGTCTGTCGAACCCCTTGCGCGAGATGGTGCCACCCAATCCCGGGACCGGTCTCGGTCTGCGCAACGCTCGAGAACGGCTTCGGCTGGCATTTGGTGATGCCGCCAGCCTGACCACGCAAGCCACGGATGGCCGGTTCGTCGTTACCCTGCAATTGCCCCTGCGCCGCCATGATTGAACGCCGCATGTCGATTCGCGCCATGGTGGTGGATGACGAGGAGCCTGGCCGACTCAATTTGCGCTATGCCCTCGCCGATTTTCCCGACTGGCAGTTGCTGGCGGAATGCAGCAGCACGGCGCAGGCGCGTGCTCAATGGGCTGAACTGCCTTGCGATGTCGTATTCCTTGATATCCAGATGCCCGGCGAGTCGGGCCTGGCCCTGGCCCGGGAACTGTCGACGCTGCCGTACCCACCGGTCATTGTTTTCGTAACGGCCTATGAGCGCTACGCAGTCGAAGCATTTGAGGCACACGCGCTCGACTACTTGCTCAAGCCCTTTGATGACGAGCGGCTGGCGCGGACGCTGGAACGATCCCGATCCATGCTGGCTTTGAGGCAGGGCAGCTACGGCGAGTTGCTCCGCTATTCGCTCGAGGCCATGGAGACTTTACCGCCCCGGCATTTGTCGCGGGTCACGGTACGCTCCGTCGGTGCCATCGAATCGATCGATGTTGACGATATTTACTATCTAAGCGCATCAGGTAATTACGTCTCCCTTCATCTTGAGCATCGTACGGTGCTGCACCGCGCCACCCTTTGCCACATGGCAACGCTGCTGGATCCGGAGACCTTCATTCGGGTCCATCGCAGTTTCTTGGTTCGGCGACAGCAGATGCAGCAGCTTCGCGTGACCGGCGACGGGACCTATGCGCTCACGCTCCGCAACGGCGACCGAGTCGCAGTTAGCGGTCGATATGTCCAGGCGGTGCGTTCGGCGCTAGCCACCATCTGACCCCCTGCACGGCAACCGCCCAGCAGACTCCCCCAGACGCACGTCGTGCCCGGCAAAACCGGCACTGCAGGCTGCTCCCGGCACGGTCTGTCGTGCCTGGCTTCCCCGCCTCTTCGCCATGTCTCCCCGCAACGCTCCCGGTCGGTCCCCGCGCTTGGGCCCGCCGACTACCGGCGTACCCGCTTGGTCGGTCTAGTTCGCGGCCAATGGCGTTGCCACGGACTGTCGCGGGTTGCGGTCACGTAACGCCTCGCCGGTATTTCGGCCCCTGCTGCGGGGAAACGGTCCCTCGGCGTCGCCGTTGCGGGTTTCGGTCCCAGCAGCGGCGCCACGCAGGGGCGGCCTGCTTAAAGTGGATCGTGCCGGCCGGTCTGTCGCCTCCGCAGCAGAGTGCGGATAGGCCATACGGGACATGCCCGTCCCGATCCCGGCTCGGGGGCCGGCTGCCCGCTCGGCGCCGGTTCGCCGATTGACCATGTGATGAGGGAGCAAGTCCGAGATGAATCTGAGCAAAATTGTCCGCGCAGCGGCGTGGATGGGGCATCGACCATTTGGCGCCGCCGACGGAACCCTTCTGGCGTCGTTGTGCGAGCTGGCCGTACCTATTATGTGCTGTCTGCGCTTGCACGCCTGGCCTGAGCAGCTTCGTCGGGTTTTGTTCGCGGCTCTTATGGGGCGGATGCAATTGCTCGCGTCGTCGACGTAATCCTGCGCGACAACTTTCGCGCGATCTCGGTCACCGCCTCGTCACTGCCGCGCCGATTCCGGTCCGCAGAACGCGGGTCGGAGCCATGTTCTCATACCCTGGCCTTTGCCAGCTCGCCGATCAGGAAGGACGCGCCTTGAGCCGACAAGCAATCTACCTTGCTCTGTGCTTCTCTTTAATTGCCCAGGCAGAAGTTGTCGTGCCTGAATTCACCGTGGATCGAATTCATCGTCTCGCAGAAGCCACGCCGGAACCTGCCGTATTGCTTGCTTGGAATGGCCGAGGAAAATTTGCCAGTGTTTTCGTGCGCCGAGGCAAGCACTGGTACGGAGGCGGTGGTTTCGTCGGGGCATTGCTGATTTTGTCGGGAGGGACATGGATGTTCACGGCGGTGCGGTGGTGTATGTTCATGACGGTGGCGATTCGGCAGGGGACGAAGATGCCGCTGACCGTTCGCCTTTCGGGTATCGCAAATACGTGCAGGCGATCAGTTTCCTGATCAGTACGACGGGCAACTACCGCTTCTATCACTGCTCGAAATGGGAATGTCCGCTGCCACGCGAATACCGTCTGCGCTTTGACGAGAAGGACAAACTGATCGAATACCCCGATTTCTGATCGGGCGCGATGAGCCGAAAAGGCCGATGTCAGGCGCGGAATCCTGTCCCCGGCCACCGGCTCGGCTGGCTGGAAGAGTCCCGAAGAACACGATTTCACGAGGCAACTGGTCATGCCGAGTTCCGGCACGGCAAATCTCCCCCGCTTCGCGACGTTGGCTCGGGCAGAGCGATCAAAAGAAGGCTCAAACTATGAACAAGCAATTCGCAGCGATCCTTGTTGCGCTTCTCGTTGCCGCGATACCTGCCACGGCGACCGCCGATGATCGCTTTGCCGCCGAAACGGCTGCCATGGCCCCCGTCGCCGACGCTTATTTCGAGGCCTACATCAGGCTCGACTGGGATCATCTCGAACCCCTGTTGGCGGACGACGCCAATTTTCGCGATCCCACGTCGGCACTCGTTTTCGGAGGCGTCGGTGCGGAGGGCAAGGCGGCGATGATGCGGAAATTCCGCACCGCCTACACATCGCTTCGCCAAATGGGTTTCACCAAGAAGCGGATCATCCATTCCGGCAATTTCGCGCTCTATGAAGGTGACCTCAGCTGGACCGTCGATATGGGCGACGGCCGCGACGTTTCGAGCGTCACGCCGATCGTCATCGTGCTCGAAGTCCGCGGCGGAAAGGTCGTGAGCCACCGCGACTATGTCGACTATGCCCCTTTCCTGGCGGCTGAGCGCGCGACCCGGCCCGCCAAGAAATGAGATGTTCCGCCCCGGCTCATGACCTGGACGAAACCTGTTGCGTAGCCGTTCTCTCCGATGACATGAAGATGAAAGAGCCGACAGGCGCCCTGATTTTCGGCAGCACCTCTGCGGAAAGATAAGCATCCGCATATCGTCGATACACCGCTGCCGATCGTCGAGAACGCTCCGCTACTCGGTGCGCAGGGCGGCCCTCGGCGCTGGCCGAGCTGCCGCAGGTGGCCGGCTGAACCGGCCGTCTGCTGCGCGACACCCGCGAACGCCTTGTCCCGACGGGGCGTTCCGTATTGCAATCCATGGTTTCGCGAATCGATTTGTAAAATGGCGATCTTATTTCGGCCGATTCCTACCTATTATTTCAATTCGTCGATTAGTCCGGATTGATCCCGATTGGTCGAAAGTGGATGCGTAATTGCTTTCGAAATATTGTCGTCATGATGATGCCCCGTAATCCGGTCTTTCCGCGCCCCGTACCCTATAAGGGACGATCGATCCCGTTTCATTGCCAATGGTTCGAGGCGTTTTTCCCCAAGCAAGGTATTGCAGACCGGTATTAAAAAGGATGAGACGATGATTTCGGAAAGCAGAAGGCGTTTCCTGCGCTACGGCGCGGCTTCGGCCGGCATGACGGTCGGCAGCACGATGTTCCCCGGCCTGATCCAGCAGGCGCTGGCGGCGCCGGCCTACAACGCCACCGGCACCCTGGCCGACGTCGGCCACGTGGTGATCTTCATGCAGGAGAACCGTGCCTTCGACCACTACTTCGGCTCGCTGGCCGGCGTGCGCGGCTTCGACGATCCGCGCGCGGTCACGCTGCCCAGCGGCCTGCCGGTGTGGTACCAGCCCGACGGCAAGGGTGGCTACGTGCTGCCTTTCCATTTCGACGCCAAGAACACCAGCGCGCTGCAGGTCGGCACCGACCATTCCTGGAAGGGCTCGCAGCAGGCCTGGCAGGGCTGGGACGCCTGGGTGCCGAAGAAGACGCCGCAGGCAATGGGCTACTTCACCCGCGCCGACCTGCCGTTCTACTACGCGCTGGCCGACGCCTTCACCATCTGCGACGCCTACCACAGCTCGGTGTTCGGCGCGACCGACCCCAACCGGCTGTATTCGCTGTCCGGCACCAACCGCGGCTGGTTCGGCGCCATGGGCAGCCTCTACAACATCGACTCGGCCGGCTACTACAACAACGATCCGAAGTACGACAACATCAGCGCCGCGGTGACCGCCGGCGCGCCGAACTGGCGCACCTACGCCGAGGTGCTGGAATCCAGCGGCGTGAGCTGGAAGGTCTACCAGGAGTGGGACAACTACGGCGACAACTACCTGGCCTATTTCAGGAACTTCCGCGTCAACGCCGACGGCAGCCGCCTGAGCACCAGCTCGCCGCTGTACCAGAAGGGCCGCGTGCTGGCGCCCGGCTCGACCGAGGCCAACGCGCGCGGCACGCGCGCCGACTGGCTGGTCGCCTCGTTCGCCGACGACGTGCGCAACCGCCGGCTGCCGCAGGTGTCGTGGATCTGCGCGCCCAACGACTACACCGAGCACCCGTCCAACTCGCCCAACGCCGGCGAGAACCTGAGCGCGCGCCTCTTGGCCGCGCTGGTGGCCGAGCCCGAGGTGTGGTCCAAGACCGTGTTCCTGATCATGTACGACGAGAACGACGGCTTCTTCGACCACGTGCCGCCGGCCATCCCGCCGCTCGACGCCAGCATGGGCCGCAGCACGCTGGCCGAGCTCGGCGCCTACGAGCAGTACGGCGGCGTGCCGGTCGGCCTCGGGCCGCGCGTGCCGATGCTGGTGGTGTCGCCGTGGAGCAAGGGCGGCCGGGTCTGCTCGCAGCTGTTCGACCACACCTCCAAGCTGCGCTTCCTCGAGGAATGGCTGGTGGCGCAGGGCAAGTCGCGCGCGGCGGTGCGCTGCGAACATATCTCGCCGTGGCGGCGCACGGTGTGCGGCGACCTGACCTCGGCCTTCGACTTCAAGACGCCGGACCAGGCCTGGCCGGCCAGCGTGCCCAAGACCACCACCTACCAGCTGGTCACCGGCAAGCCCTACCCGCAGCCGCCGGCGGTGCAGACCCTGCCGCGGCAGGAGCCCTACCCGGTCGGCCAGGGGCCGCGGCCGGCCTGCCGGCTGCCCTACCTGGTGCAGGTGCAGGCGCGCGTCAACGCCAGCCGCCAGCTCGAGGTCGGCTTCATCAACGGCGGCCAGGCCGGCGCGGCGTTCAGCGTCTACTCGCGGGTGCGCAGCGGCGGGCCGTGGTACTACGCGGTCGAGGCCGGCAAATCGATCGACAAGGAAGTGTGGAACTGGAGTGGCAACAGCTACCACCTGTGCGCCTACGGCCCCAACGGTTTCATGCGCGAGTGGCGCGGCAACCTGGCATCGGCCGCGCGGCCCGAGGTGCAGGCCAGCTACGATGCCGCCAATGGCCGGCTGGTGCTGACGCTGAGCAACGGCGGCAGCGCGACCTGCCGCTTCACCCTGGCCGATCAGGGCTACGCTGCGGCCGGCGGCAGCTTCGGCATGCCGGCCGGCGGCAGCTACAGCGTGGCGGCGGGCCAGAGCCTGCAGGTGAGCTGGTCGGTCGCCAACACCTACGGCTGGTACGACGTGGCGGTGAGCGTCGACGCCGACGCGGAATTCCTGCGCCGGCTGGCCGGTTTCATCGACCTCGGCGGCGTCTGCCGCACCGACCCGATGATCGGCACCAACCGCGGGCAGGTGGTGCAGCAGCCCTTGAAGGCCGGCCGCAGCTGCCTGGCGCGTGGCGAGGCGCTGGCCTTCACTTATGCGGCGCCGGCCGGCAAGAGCGACCCGCAGAACTGGATCGGCCTCTACCCGGCCGGGAGCACGCCGGCCAGCGGCAACGCCTCGCTGCAATGGCGCTATACCCGGGCGCCAGCGGCAGCGCGAGCTTCGACAGCGGCAAGCTGGCGGTCGGCGACTATGCCGCCTGGTATCTGTACCGCAACGGCTACGCGGTGCTCGGCGGGCCGCTGGCCTTCTCGGTGACCAGCCTGGTGCCGGCCGCGACCAGCATCGCGCGTGGCGGCAGCCTGGCGGTCGACTACGCGGTACCGCCGTCCAAGGCCAGCGCCACCAATTGGATCGGCATCTACCCGACCGGGGTGGTGCCGGGCAGCAGCGGCTCGCTGGTGTGGGCCTACGCCGGCAGCGCCAGCGGTCGCGTCACGCTGGCCACCGGCCAACTGGCGGCCGGCAGCTACGCGGTCTGGTTCCTGCACGACGACGGCTACGCGGTGCTGGGCGGGCCGCTGGCGCTGACGGTGGCGTGAGGCCGGCCGGGCGCATTGGCCGTATCAGCCGGCGGTGACGATCCAGCCCTCAATTGGGTCGATTGCCGCCGGCAGGCCGTAGCCTTGGCCGGCGCGCTGCTGCGCCCAGCCGGCCTGCATCAGGCACAGCACCGCGTCGAGCAGGTCGGCGCCCGGTTCGTCGACCAGCTCGGCGGCCAGCGCCGCGTCGCCGATCGCCAGCCGCAGGCCGAGCGGATGGCGGCCGCCGCACAGCGCGGCCACGATCTCGGCGCGGCGTTCACGCCGCTCGGGCGTCTGCCTGGCCCGGTCGTCGCTCTTGTAGCTGGCGTTGCCGATCACTGCGCGCGCCACCAGCGCAGGGTAGCCTTCGAGCGCCACCCGCCGTCCGTCGCCGGCCTGCAGGCCCGGCACCGCCAGGCCGGCCGCCTGCAGCCGGGTGGCGCCCTCGTGCAGCATCCAGGCCACCGGCGGGTTGACCCATTTCATCGATGGGCTCGAACGCGCCAGCAGGTCGGCCGCGCGGTGGGCGAACTTGCCGCCGGCCGGCCGCGCGTCGCAGAAGGCCTTGAAGACGGCGGTCAGCGCGGCGCGGTCGAGCGTGGCCAGGTGGCGCATCAGCGCCGGCCAGTCGCGCGGCCAGCCAAGGTGATCGACCAGCTCGCGCGGCAGGCCGAAGGGGAAGTCGCAGGCGGCCAGCCACGGCCCGGGCTCGGCCAGCAGCGTCTCGAAGGCGGTGTAGTCGGCCAGCCGGTCGACCGCGTCGAGTTGCACGACGTCGCCATCGAGCCGGCCGCGCGCCACGGTGATCGGTTTGCGCCGGCTGGGGCGGCTGGTGAAGTCGATGCCGAGCAATCGCATGGTGGAAAGGGATGAAAGCGTGCGGCCAAGTCCTTGCCGCAGCGTGGAAAATAAGCGTTCGCTTAGGGAATTCCCCAGTCGGTGGAACGCGCGCGAAGACTACAATCTGCCCGCCCTTGCCGCGATCCGGCAAGGTGCCGCCTGCCCGCCGCGTGGCGCAGACCCGCGTGCGCGGCGGCCGAATTCCACCGAGACCAAACGAGGATGACCGTGAACAAGACCCGTGTATTCGCCCTGGCCGCCATCACCCTGGCGCTGGCCGCCTGCGGCAAGAAGGAAGAAGCCCCGGCCGCCGAGGGCGCAGCGCCCGCCGCAGCCGCCGACGTGCAGATCGTCAAGATCGGCTTCGCCGCCCCGCTGACCGGCCCGCAGGCCCACTACGGCAAGGGCTACCAGAACGGCGTGCAGATGGGCATCGACGACGAGAACGCCGCCAATCCCGAGATCGGCGGCAAGAAGGTCAAGTTCGAACTGGTGTCGGAAGACGACCAGGCCGATCCGAAGGCCGGCGCACAGGTCGCGCAGAAGCTGGTCGACGGCGGCGTCGCCGGCGTGATCGGCCACTTCAACTCGGGCACCTCGATCCCGGCCTCCAAGATCTACTCCGACGCCGGCATCCCGCAGATCGCCATGGCGACCGCCCCGGCCTACACCATGCAGGGCTTCAAGACCACCTTCCGCTCGCTGACCAACGATACCCAGCAAGGCGGCGTGGTCGGCAAGTTCGCGGTCGAGAAGCTCGGCGCCAAGAAGATCGCCATCATCGACGACCGCACCGCCTACGGCCAGGGCCTGGCCGACGAGTTCGAGAAGGCGGCCAAGGCGGCCGGCGGCGAGATCGTCAAGCGCGAGTTCACCAACGACAAGGCGACCGACTTCGCCAGCATCCTGACCGCGATCAAGGGCAGCAACCCCGACATCGTGTTCTACGGCGGCGCCGACACCCAGTCCGGCCCGATGGCGATCCAGCTCAAGCGCCTGGGCCTGAAGGCCCCGCTGCTGTCGGGCGAGATGACCCGCACCGACAACTTCATCCAGCTGGCCGGCAAGGACGCCGAAGGTGCGATCGCCTCGCTGGCCGGCGTGCCGATGGAGCAGATGCCCGGCGGCAAGGACTTCGAGACCCGCTACAAGACCAAGTACCAGGAAATGGAGATCTACACGCCCTACGGCTACGACTCCACCCGCCAGCTGATCGCGGCGATGAAGAAGGCCAACTCGGTCGATCCGAAGGTCTACCTGCCGGTGCTGGCCAAGGAAAGCTACGCCGGCGTGACCTCGTCGGCGATCGCCTTCGACGAGAAGGGCGACCTCAAGGACGGCGGCATCACCGTGTACAAGGTGGTCGACGGCAAGTGGACCGTGCTCGAGACGATCGGCGCGAAGTGAGCCTTGGGGTGATGGAAACGATCGCCTCGGCTTGAACCCTGGGTTGAGCCCCGGCGGAGCCGGGGGCAGCGAGTGCGCGACCCCGGCTCATCCCCGATCGATTCCTGCTCCCCCGCCCTCGCCGCAGCGAGGGAGCCTCGCTGACGCTCGTCAGCGACTCCGTCGATCGTCCGCGGGGCCGGAATCAGAAAACGCGAAGCTTCGGCTTCGCGTTTTTCGTTGGGGCAGCAGCTCCGCGGGGACGGTTTTGTAGGAGCGGCTTCAGCCGCGAATCGGCGAGCGTGTCGCCTCGGCCATTCGCGGCTGAAGCCGCTCCTACGGATTCGCCCGGGCCGCGGGGGCTCGGACGTAGATCGGACTTCAGTCCGGCAGCGCCGCCGATCGAGGTCGCCATCGGGTTGAAGTCCGGCCTACCGTGCCCCTGCCAGTCCGTCGCCGGCCCCACCTCGTCCGATGGCCGTCGCCGGTAGCCCGTCGCCGGCTGCCCGTCGCCTACATCAGCTCCGGATCGCGCCCCAGCCGGGCCGCCCAGCTCATCGCGTCGATCTGCACGCGGTTGATCGGGTCGGCCGGCAGGCCGAGCTGTTCGAGGTGCAGCGCGATCTCGTCGACGTCCGACTGTTCGAGCGATTCGACCAGCTGCAGCAGCAGGCCCAGTTCGCCGCGCCGCTCGAGCAGCGCTTCCTGCACCGTCTCCTCGAGGTTGAGCGGCACGATCGCTTCCGCCATCGGCTGGCCGAACAACGCGTCGACCAGGCTCAGCATGCCGACCATGAAGGCCTGGTCGGCCAGCGCCTCGTTGCCGGGCCGCCGCATCTGGGCCAGTTGCTCCATCAGCCGGCCGCGCACCGCGGCGGTCTGCACCAGCGGGTCGCCGGCGCTGTGGGTGCTCGACTGCCGCGCGTAGACCATGATCTGCACCCAGCGGTGCAACTGGGCGCGGCCCAGCAGCATGATCGCGGTGCGCACGCTGGAGATCTTGTGCGGCAGGCCGAAGGCCACCGAATTGACCAGCTTCAGCAGGTGGATGGTCAGGTCGGGCGCGTGCTTGAGCGTCTGTTCGATCTCGTCGGTCTCGGCGTCGGCCGCCACCTGCGCCAGAAGCTGCAGCAGCAGCGCGGCCGAGGGCTGCACCGGCCGGCCCGACAGGATGGTCGGCCGGGCGAAGTAGTAGCCCTGGAACAGGTCGCAGCCGAGCTCGCGGCAGAATTCGTGCTGCTCGGGCGAATCGACCTTCTCGGCCAGGATCTTCACCTTGTAGGGCTTGAGCTGCTTGACCAGCGCGGCGATGGCGGCCGGCTGCATGCCGAGCACGTCGAGCTTGACCACCTCCACCAGCGGCAGCACCGCCCGCTGGGCCTCGTCGAAGCGGATCACGTCGTCCAGCGCCAGCCGGTAGCCGGCGATCTTGAGCGCGCGGCAGCGCGACACCACCTGCGGCGTCAGCTCCACCGTCTCCAGGATCTCGAGCACCACCCGCTGGCGCGGCAGTACCTCGATCGCGTCCGAGCGCAGCAGCGTCTCGGACAGGTTGATGAAGCCGAGCTTGTCCTCCAGCACCGCGTTGAGCCCGAGGCCGGTGAAGGCGTGCTGCATCACCGCCGCGCTGGCGCTGACGTCGTCGGTGACCACCGCGGCGTTGTCCAGGCCGGTGCGGAACAGCAGTTCGTAGGCGACCAGCTCGCCGTTGCGGCCGACGATGGGCTGGCGGCCGAGGAAGAATTGTGGAGGCGTCATGGGGGCAGGCGGATCCTTTGAACTCATCCTAGCCCAGCGGCCGGCCAAAATCGCCTGCGCTTCGCCGCCCGCCGCCGCGCGGCGCTGTCGTATGCTTGTAGCAGATCCTCCCGATTCGCCGACATGCCCGATTTCGATTCGCTCGCCCGCCAGGAATGGCCCTGGATCCTGCTCTGCTGCGGCGGCCTCCTGCTGGCCATGGCCTATTTCCGCCCCGACGAACGCCGCAACGTCGGCCTCACCCTGCTGTTCCTGCTGGCGCTGGGCAGCGGCCTTTGGTTCGGCAACCTGGTGCAGGCGTCGGCGCCGCAGGTGGGCGGCGTACTGGTCGAGATCTTCACCATCCTGCTCGGCATGGTGATCCTGCGGCTGCTGGGCCTGGTGCTGTTCCGGCTGGTGCTGGCCGGCCTGGGCATCGAGCCGCCGCGCATCCTCGAGGATGTGGTGGTGATGCTGGCCTACCTCGGCTGGGGCCTGGTGCGGCTGCGCTATGCCGGGCTCGACCTGTCGCAGCTGGTCACCACCTCGGCGGTGATCACCGCGGTGCTCGCCTTCTCGATGCAGGACACGCTGGGCAACGTGCTGTCGGGCCTGGCGCTGCAGCTCGACGATTCGCTGCAGCTCGGCCAGTGGGTCAAGCTGCCCGATGCCTCGGGCCGGGTGCTGCAGGTCGGCTGGCGCTCGACCCTGATCGAGACGCGCAACGGCGAGACGGTGGTGGTGCCGAACGCCTGGCTGATGAAGAACAGCTTCCAGGTCGTCGGCAAGCGCTTCAACGGCCAGGGCCTGCTGTGGCGGCGCTGGGTCTGGTTCGACGTCGGCTGGGAGCATCCGCCGACGCGGGTGATCGAGCTGACCCAGGCCGCGCTGCGCGAGGCGCACGTCGACGGCGTGGCGGCCGAGCCGCCGCCGCAGACGGTGCTGATGGAGGCGCGCGACGGCATCGCCCGCTATGCGCTGCGCTACTGGCTCAGCAATTTCGCCGCCGACGATCCGACCGACTCGCAGGTGCGCGCCCACCTGATCACCGCGCTGGTCCGCCACGGCATCCCGCTCGCCGCGCCGAGCCACAACGTGCTGATGACCAAGGACAACGACAAGACCGCGGCGCAGCGGCAAGAGCAGGACGTCGGCCGGCGCTTCCATGCGCTGGGCGGGGTGGAATTGTTCGCCGACTTCACCGAGGAGGAGCGCCGCCACCTGGCCGGCCAGCTCGGCTTCGCTCCGTTCGAGGCCGGCGACGTGATCAGCCGCCAGGGCGCGGTGGCGCACTGGCTCTACATCCTGGCGGTCGGCGAGGTCGACGTCTGGCACGACTACGGGACGCCGACGGCCGAACTGCTGGGCCACCTCAAGGCCGGCAGCTTCTTCGGCGAGATGGGGCTGATGACCGGCGCGCCGCGCACCGCGACCATCGTGGCGGCGACCTATGTCGAGTGCTACCGGCTCGACCGCGCCGGCTTCGAGGCGATCCTGACCGCCCGGCCGACGCTGGCCGACGCGCTGTCGCGCGTCCTGGCCGAACGGCTGGCCGATAACCGGCTGCAGTCGCGCGACAAGGCCAGCGTGCCGGAGGTGCCGCCGCAGGCGGAGCTGCTCGAGCGGATCCGGCGGTTCTTCGGACTGTAGCCGGCCTAGGTGCCGTCGAACGCATCGGGCGGCGCACCGGCGGCCTGCATCCAGGCGCGCAGGCTGCGCTCGGGCAGCGGGTCGAAGCGCTCGTCCAGCGTGCGCAGCGCCTCGATCCGGTCGAGCCGGAAGTGGCGGTGGTCGCCGCGCAATTCGCACCAGGCCGCCAGCGTCCAGTGCGCGCCCCAGAACAGCAGCGCCAGCGGCTGCACCCGCCGCGTTTCGCCGGGCAGGCCGGGCTTGCGGTAGTCGAGCTCGACCACCCGGCGGCTGTCGATCGCCTCGCGCAGCGGCGCGAAGGACACGTCGTGGTGCGCATCGAAGCTCGGCGCCAGCAGCGGCGCGGTCGGCCGCCGCATGTCGCCGGGCAGCGCGCCGTCGATCTTGGCCAGCGCGCTCTGCGCCGCGCGCGCCAGCTGCGGGTCGCTCCAGGCCGCCGCCATCTCGGCGCCTAGCCGCAGCGCGGTCAGCTCCTCGCGGTCGAACATCAGCGGCGGCAGGTCGAGCTTGTGGCGCAGCGTGTAGCCGACGCCGGCCTCGCCCTCGATCGGCACGCCGGACAGCATCAGGTCGCGCACGTCGCGGTAGACCGTGCGTTCCGACACCTCGAGCCGCTCGGCCAGCCAGCGCGCGGTGGTCAGCCGGCGGCCGCGCAGGAACTGGACGATCTGGAACAGGCGGTCGGCGCGGCGCATGGGTTTCCTTGGTCGGGCAGGGCGGCGTGGGGAGACGAGGGGCAGCCGCGGTCCGGTTCGGTCGCAGGGGCCGGCCCGCACGATAGCGCAGGCCGGCCCGGGCCGTCGCGGCTCAGCGCGGCTGGTGCAGGCCGACGGTATTGCCCTCGCTGTCGCGGATCAGTGCGATATGGCCGATTTCGTCGCCGAGGAAGGTCTTGGCCATCAGCACCGCGCCGCCGGCGGCCGGCACGCGCCCGAGCGCCGCGTCGAGTTCGGCCGTGCCGATGTAGACCACCGTGCCCTCGGCCGTGGGCTTCATGTTGGGGCTGTGCGCCAGCGCGCCGCCGACGCCGGTCTCGCCGTGCGGGAATACCGCCAGCCGGCTGTGCGGCATGCTGTCGTCGAGATGGAATTCGATGCCGAGCACATTGCCGTAGAAGTCGACGGCGCGGGTGAAGTCGGCGGTGGGGATTTCGAACCAGTTGATGGCGTTCATGACAGGTCTCCGTGGGGGTTTGAGCTGCCGGCGGCAGCGACGGAGAGCAGTGTGCGGGGGCATCCTGACAGCGTCTTGTCAGTAGCGGATGGGCGTTCACAGCGGGAAAACCAGTGCTGTGCCGATGACGCGGATCGACCGGGGCGTTCGGCGGGCAGCGCTTCCTGCGCCAGCTCTCATCCGGCCCTGCGGGCCACCTTCTCCCGCGCGCGGGAGAAGGGAGCACCCCGGCGTCCACCGGCAGGTCTGCGCTCTGTCCCGAACCTTCTTCCTCACGCGAGGGAAGTGAACGGCAACGGTCGCGTCAAAGGGATTTCTCTGCGCCAGTTGGCGCGGTCGGAAGGGCGGTGCTCCGCGAACATGCGGCCAGGGGGCAGTTAGGGTGCAATGCGACAGAGCGCATTGCAATGCGATGCCGATCGAGCGACATGCGACGAGCGACAGCGAGGTTCCCCGCGGCGGCGGGGCGGAGGGGGTAGGAATGAAATCAGCGAAAGGGTCCGCCGAGGAATCACTGCCGGCGAACGCCCGGCTTCGCCGGGCGCCGACACGCCGGTTGCGTACTTTCTGCCGTCAGACGATGTCCAAATGATCGAGCCCGGACAACGCATCGCGATTCTTCGATTCCTTCGACTGCAGCTTGATCTTCAGCCGCAGGTCGTTGACCGAATCGGCGTTGCGCAGCGCGTCCTCGTAGCTGATCTTGCCTTCCTCGTAGATGTCGAACAGCGCCTGGTCGAAGGTCTGCATGCCGAGCTCGCGGCTCTTGGCCATGATCTCTTTGATCTCGTGCACGTCGCCCTTGAAGATCAGGTCGGAGATCAGCGGGCTGTTCAGCATCACCTCGACCGCCGCCACCCGGCCCTTGCCCGAGCGGTGCGGGATCAGCCGCTGCGAGACGAAGGCCTTGAGGTTCAGGCTCAAGTCCATCAGCAGCTGGGCGCGGCGCTCTTCGGGGAAGAAGTTGATGATGCGGTCCAGCGCCTGGTTGGCCGAGTTGGCGTGCAGCGTGGCCATGCACAGGTGGCCGGTCTCGGCGAAGGCCACCGCGTAGTCCATCGTCTCGCGGTCGCGGATCTCGCCGATCAGGATCACGTCGGGCGCTTGCCGCAGCGTGTTCTTCAGCGCGGCGTGCCAGCTGTCGGTGTCGACCCCGATCTCGCGCTGGGTGACGATGCAGTTGCGGTGCTCGTGCACGTACTCGACCGGATCCTCGATGGTGATGATGTGGCCGTAGCTGTTCTCGTTGCGGAAGCCGATCATCGCCGCCAGCGAGGTCGACTTGCCCGAGCCGGTGCCGCCGACGAAGATCACCAGCCCGCGCTTGGCCAGCGCCACGTCCTTCAGCACCGGCGGCAGGCCGAGGTCGTCGAACTTGGGGATCTCGGTGGTGATGGTCCGCATGACCAGGCCGATGCGGCCCTGCTGCATGAAGGCGTTGCAGCGGAAACGGCCGATGCCGCCCGGGCTGATGGCGAAGTTGCACTCCTTGGTCGCCTCGAATTCCTCGGCCTGGCGGTCGTTCATCACCGCGCGGGCGAGCTCCTTGGTGTGCTGGGTGCTGAGCGCCTGGCTCGATACCGGGGTGAGCTTGCCGTCGATCTTCATCGCCGGCGGGAAGTCGGCGGTGATGAACAGGTCCGATGCATTCTTCTGGCGCATGAGGCGCAAGAGGTCGTGCATGAACTTGGTGGCTTGTTCCTTTTCCATGATCTGGCTCCGGACGGCGGCATGCCGCCGCATCCTTGTATGTGGGCCGATCCGCCGCGGGCGGCCGCGCAGCGGCGGGCGGGGACGGAACGGCGACGGGTTGATGGATCACCGCCGGCCGTCGCCCGGGCGGGGCGAGGGGCCGGCGGTCGGATTCGCTGCGCGGGTATCGCGCGGCTTATTTGAAGTTGTCGGGTTGGCCGCCTTGCCGCGCGCCTCGGCCGACGTGATCTGGTTGCGCCGGATCAGGTCGGTCAGGCACTGGTCGAGCGTCTGCATGCCGTACTGCTGGCCGGTCTGGATGGTCGAGTACATCTGCGCGATCTTGTTCTCGCGGATCAGGTTACGGATCGCCGGGATGCCGATCATGATTTCGTGCGCCGCGACCCGGCCGTTGCCGTCCTTGGTCTTGCACAGCGTCTGCGAGATCACCGCGCGCAGCGATTCGGACAGCATCGAGCGGACCATTTCCTTTTCGGCGGCCGGGAACACGTCGACGATCCGGTCGATGGTCTTGGCGGCCGACGAGGTGTGCAGCGTGCCGAACACCAGGTGGCCGGTCTCGGCGGCCGACAGCGCCAGGCGGATGGTCTCGAGGTCGCGCATTTCGCCGACCAGGATCACGTCCGGGTCCTCGCGCAGCGCGGCCCGCAGCGAGTTGGCGAAGCTCAGCGTGTGCGGGCCGACTTCGCGCTGGTTGACCAGGCACTTCTTCGATTCGTGCACGAATTCGATCGGATCCTCGACGGTGAGGATGTGGCCGTATTCGTTCTCGTTGATGTAGTTGATCATCGCCGCCAGCGTGGTCGACTTGCCCGAGCCGGTCGGGCCGGTCACCAGCACGATGCCGCGCGGCGTCTCGGCGATGGTCTGGAACACCTTGGGCGCATTGAGCTCCTCGAGCGTCAGCACCTTGGACGGAATGGTCCGGAACACCGCGCCGGCGCCGCGGTTCTGCACGAAGGCATTGACCCGGAAACGGGCCAGGTTGGGAATCTCGAACGAGAAGTCGCACTCGAGCGTCTCCTCGTAGGTCTTGCGCTGGCCGTCGTTCATGATGTCGTACACCATGTCGTGGACGTCCTTGTGCTCCATCGGCGGCAGGTTGATCCGCCGCACGTCGCCATGGACCCGGATCATCGGCGGCAGGCCGGACGAGAGGTGCAAGTCGGAGGCCTTGTTCTTGACCGAGAAGGCGAGGAGTTCCGAGATTTCCATTTATAATTCCCTGTTCGAAGCCGCGTCCTTATTGGGGATGCGCGGTAAATATTCCGGAAGCATTATGGATGGCCGACCTCGATAAATCCAGACAGGCCGTACTGGCCCGGATCGCCGGCGCGCTGCGCGCCGCCGGCCGGCCCGACGGCGACTGCGCGCTGCTCGCGGTCAGCAAGACCTTCCCGGCCGACGCGGTGCGGGCCTGCCATGCGGCCGGCCAGCGCGCCTTCGGCGAGAACTACGTGCAGGAACTGGTCGACAAGGCCGCCGCGCTGCGCGACCTCGACGTGGAATGGCATTTCATCGGCCCGCTGCAGAGCAACAAGACCCGGCCGGTGGCCGAGACCGCCCACTGGGTGCATTCGATCGAGCGGCTGAAGATCGCCGAGCGGCTGTCGGCACAGCGGCCGGACGCATTGCCGCCGCTCGACGTCTGCGTGCAGGTCAACGTGTCGGGCGAGGCCAGCAAGTCCGGCTGCGCCCCTGGCGACGCGATCGCGCTGGCGCACGCGGTGGCGGCCTTGCCGCGGCTGAGGCTGCGCGGCCTGATGTGCATTCCCGAACCGACCGAAGACACGGCTCGCCTGGCCGGCCAGTTCGCCGAGCTGCGCCGGCTGCGCGACGCGCTGCGCGCCGACGGCCTGGCGCTCGATACCTTGTCGATGGGCATGTCGGCCGACCTCGAAACGGCGATCGCCGAGGGCGCCACGCTGGTCCGCGTCGGCACCGCGCTCTTCGGTAGTCGAGCCTAGTCTGATATGAATACCTTTGACGGGGTTCGACCCGCAGCGGAACACCCGGCAGCGCCGGGCGCATGCGGTCAGTTCGTACTCGACCAGCGGCTCCCCCGGCTAGATCCCGACTCCCCCGCCCTCGCCGCAGCGAGGGAGCCTCGCTTCGCTCGAAGGTGGATTCTTCGACCGTATGCGGATCGACCACATGAATTCATGACCGGCCCCGAGAGCCGTAATCCGAGAGGAAATCCATCTTGAATGCAAGTACCTCCCAGGCGAGTCTCGCCGACCTTGCCCGCTGGCTGCGCGTCGAGGAGGGCGAGGGCAGCGACCGGATCGAGCTCGCCTCGGCCTGGCAGCGCCTGCCCCAAGGCTCGTCCGACCGGCTGGTCGCCCGCCTCGGCGCCGGCCTGGCCGCCGTCGTGGTGGTCCTGCTGCTGCTGCAGGCGCTGCTGACCCGTTCCGGCATCGCGCTGGCGCTGGCCGTGCTGGCCCTGGGCCTGGCGCTGGCCGCCCTGTGGCATCTGCGCGGCTGGTTCTGGCGCACGGTGGTCGATCTCGACGATGCGGCGATCTCGCTGGCCGTGCGCGGCTGGGGCGGACCCGGCCCGGTCGCGCTCGCGCTGGCCGATATCGAGCGGCTGAGCTACCGCATGGGAGACGGCCGGCTCACGGCGCTCACGCTCGAGCATCGCGGCGGCCGGCTGCCGCTGCCGTTCAGCGGCCGGCGCGAGCTCGACAAGCTGTATTTCAACCTGCTCAGGCACCTCTTGCAGAAGCGGCGGCCGGAAATCGGATTCATCCAGGAGAACGAGGCATGAGGATCGTGTTCATCGGCGGCGGCAACATGGCCACCGCCATGCTGGGCGGCCTGCTGCAGCAAGGCTTCGCCGCCGCCGACCTGTCCGTGGTCGAGCCCGGCGCCGAACGCCGCGCCGAATTGGCGCGCGATTTCGGCGTCGGCACGGTGGCGGTCGAGGACGCCCTGCCCGAGGCCGAGGTGGCGGTGCTGGCGGTCAAGCCGCAGCAGCTCGCCGCCGTGGCCAAGGCGCGCGCGTCCGAGCTGGCCGGCCGGCTGGTGATCAGCATCGCGGCCGGCGTGCGGATGGCCGATCTCGACCGCTGGCTCGGCGGCGCGGCGCGGCTGGTGCGGGTGATGCCCAATACCCCGGCGCTGGTGCGCGCCGGCGTCAGCGGCGCCTGGCTCGGGCCGCAGGCCGGCGCGGCCGACCGCGAGGCGGCCGACCGCATCCTGCGCGCCATCGGCAGCGTGGTATGGGTCGAGCGCGAGGAACAGCTCGACGCCATCACCGCGATCTCGGGCTCGGGCCCGGCCTACGTGTTCCATTTCATCGAATCGCTGACCGCCGCCGCGCGCGAACTCGGCTTCGACGCCGAGACCGCGCGCACGCTGGCCTACGGCACCTTCGACGGTGCGGTGAAGCTGGCGCTCGGCAGCGCCGACGACGCCGCCACGCTGCGCGGCAAGGTCACCTCGAAGGGCGGCACCACCGCGGCGGCGCTGGCGCGCATGAACGAACTCGGCGTGCAGGCGGCCATCGTCGACGCCGCGCGCGCGGCGCAGCTGCGCGCCGGCGAGCTGGCCGACGAATTCGGCCGGGATTGAGCCGGCCGGCGCCGAACCGAACGCCGCGCCGCAGGTCTATTCGCAGCGACTCCACGTGGCCGGGCAGCATTGCCCGGCCGGCCGTTCCCCTTACACGCAAGCTGATCCGCTCATGCTCAACGATGCGCTCGCCTTCCTGGTCCGCAACCTGGCCAGTTTCTTCATCCTCAACCTGCTGCTGCGCTTCTATCTGCAGGTCGCGCGCGCGCCGTTCTCGCATCCGCTGGCGCAATTCACCGTCAAGCTGACCAATTTCGTGGTGCTGCCGACGCGCAAGCTGATCCCCAGCGTTGGCGGCTACGATTCGGCCACGGTGCTGCTGGCCTGGCTGTGCGCGCTCCTGATGCACGTGCTGCTCCTGCTGCTGCTGGCGCCGATGCCGGTCAACCTGCTGTCGTCGGGCGCCACGCTGGGCCTGGTGCTGCTGGCGGCGCTCGAGCTGTTCAAGCTGTCGTTCTACCTGATGTTCGGCGCGGTGCTGGTGCAGGCGGTGATGAGCTGGGTCAACCCGTACAACCCGCTGGCGCCGCTGCTGGACCGGCTGACCCGGCCCTTCCTCGCGCCGATCCGGCGGCTGATCCCGACCATCGGCGGCATCGACCTGAGCCCGCTGGTGCTGATGCTGCTGTTGCAGATGGTGCTCAACTTCGCCGTCGCGCCGATCGAGAGCCAGCTCTACACCTTCGTCCTGGTCTCGCGCTGAAATGGCGCAGGACCCGGGCGGCTGGTTCCGCCGCGACGGCGAGGACTGGCTGCTGTCGCTCTACCTGCAGCCGGGCGCGCGCAAGACCGAGGTGGCCGGCCTGCACGATGGCGCGCTCAAGCTGCGGCTGGCCGCGCCGCCGGTCGAGGGCCGCGCCAATGCGGCGCTGATCGGCTGGCTGGCCGACTGGTTCGGCGTGCCGAAGAACCGGGTAAGGATCGAAGGCGGCGAGCTGTCGCGCCACAAGCGGGTGAGGGTGACGGGAAGCGGGCGCTCGCCCGGGGAGTTGCTGGGTTAGCAGGCGCGCCGCGGCCGGGTTGTAGGGCGGAATTCATTCCGACTGCGCGCTGGATCGGCATCGCCGGCGGAATGACTTCCGACCGATATGAGCTGGTCGGCCGTAGGTCGGGCATCAAGCCCGACCTACGAAAACCGGTCTTGCCGCGGCGGGCGACGATCCACCGCCGGGCGGCGCCTCAGCCGCGCGGCTCCTGCGGCAGCGGCTTGGCGGTCTCGTCGACGCGGCTGTACTCGCCCTCGATCACGCCGTCGCCCTGTGGCCCGGTCGGGCCGCGATCGGTAGGCCGTTCGCGGCCCGATCGGCCCAGGTCGAAATCCGCGCCGAAGCTCGCCGAACCCGACATCGCGCCGCCGAAGCGAATGGTGCGGCCGCCCGGCCAGGGCAGCAGCAGGACCAGGCCGACCAGGTCGCTGACCGGGCCGGGGAAGATGAACAGCAGCGCCGCCACCAGGCTGCGCGCCACCCAGAACATGCGGCCCAGCGGCAACTCGCCGGAGCGGACGCTGTCCACCATGGCCCAGGTGGTGGCGATGCGCCAGCTCTTGAGGATGCCGACGCCGACCAAGGCGCTGGCGAACAGCCAGAATGCGAGCCACCAGCCGATCTGGCCGGCCAGCCAGATCGAGGCGCTGAGCTCGATCAGCGGCAGGGCCAGCAGGGCGAGGCCGAACAGGGGGAGAAGTCGAAGCAACATGGATGAAAAAGATTCCGTCTTGATGGTAATGTGCACCGCCCCCGACGAGGGGGAGGCAAACCGGCTGGCCGCCGCGCTGATCGAGCGCCGCCTGGCCGCCTGCGTCAACCTGCTCGCGCCGGCCCGCTCGATCTACCGCTGGCGGGCGCGATCGAAACCGCGACTGAGATCCCGATGTTGATCAAGACCACCGCCGCCGCCTACCCGGCGCTCGAAGCGGCATTGCGCGAGCTGCATCCTTACGAATTGCCCGAGATCCTGGCGCTGCCCGCCGGCGGGCTGCCCGAATACCTGGCCTGGGTCGCGGCCGAAACCGGGGGCGCGCGATGATTCTGCGCCTGGCCCCCGCTTTGTCGCCGCATTGGCTGCCGGGTTCCTCGGCTTCGCCGCGCAGGCGGCCGCCAACCCCGATGATCTGCTGCCGCCCGAGCAGGCTTTCAAGCCCTCGCTGAGCCGGACCGGCGAAAATACCGCGGTGGTGAAGTTCGACATCGCCGACGGCTACTACCTCTACCGCGACCAGTTCAAGTTCAGCCTGCTGCCCGACGGCAGCGTCAAGGCCGAGATCCCGCCGGGCAAGAAGAAGCAGGACGACTACTTCGGCGAGGTCGAGACCTATCGCCACGCGGTCGAGATCCCGCTGACCGCCGAGGCCGCCTTCAAGCCCGACGCCAAGCTGCAGGTCGTATCGCAGGGTTGCGCCGACGCCGGCGTCTGCTATCCGCCGCAGACCACCGAGCTGGCGCTGAGCGGCGGCGTCGCCGCCAGCGTCGGCGCGGCCGTGAAAGGCCTGTTCGGCGATGCGCCGGCCAGCGATGCATCCGCCAAGATTGCCACCGCGACACCGCCGGCCGCGGCCACCGCCGATGGCGACGGCGCCGTGCTGTTCCGCCAGGGCAGCCTGCCGGCGCTGCTCGGCTTCTTCTTCCTGGCCGGCCTCGGCCTCGCCTTCACCGCCTGCATGTACCCGCTGATCCCGATCGTGTCGGGCATCGTGGTGGGGCAGGGCGCCGGCGTCGGCAAGGGCCGCGGCTTCGCGCTGAGCTTCGTCTACGTGCAGGGCATGGCGCTGACCTATGCGGCGGCCGGCGTGGCCGCCGCGCTGTCGGGCACGCTGCTGTCGGCCGCGCTGCAGCAGCCCTGGGTGCTCGGCGCCTTCGCCGTCTTCTTCGTGCTGATGGCGCTGTCGATGTTCGGCCTGTACGAGCTGCAACTGCCGTCGGCGCTGCAATCGCGCCTCAACGACGCCTCCAACAAGCTGCCCGGCGGTCGCTGGCTGCCGGTGTTCGGCATGGGCGCGCTGTCGGCGCTGATCGTCGGTCCCTGCGTCGCGCCGCCGCTGGCCGCCGCGCTCGGCTACATCGGCGCCAGCGGCGACGTGCTGCGCGGCGCGCTGGCGCTGTACGCGATGGCGCTCGGCATCGGCCTGCCGCTGATCGTGGTCGGCGTCGCCGGCGGCCATGTGCTGCCCAAGGCCGGGCCGTGGATGAGCCTGGTGCGCAACGCCTTCGGCACGCTGATGCTGGCTGTGGCGTTGTGGATCGCCAGTCCGGTGCTGCCGGCCTGGGCCTATATGCTCGGCTGGGCGATGCTGGCGCTCGGCGCCGGCGCGGCGCTGTCGGCCTTCGATTCGCTGGCGCCGCACGCCAAGCCGCGCCAGCGGCTGGCCAAGGCGGTCGGCGTGCTGCTGGCGCTGGTCGGCGCGGCGCAGTTGATCGGCCTGCTGGCCGGCGCGCGCGATCCGCTGCAGCCGCTCAGGCCGCTGGCCGGCGGCAGCGTGCAGGCGGCCGAAGCCAAGCTGGCGTTCCGCCCGGTGGCCAGCGAGGCCGAACTCGACGCCGCCATAGCCGCGGCCGGCGGCAAGACCGTGATGCTCGATTTCTACGCCGACTGGTGCGTGAGTTGCCGCGAGATGGAGCGCTTCACCTTCTCGGATGCGCGCGTACAGCAGCGGCTGGCCGGCGTGGTGCTGCTCAAGGCCGACGTGACCGCCAATACCGAGGCGCACAAGGCGCTGCTCAAGCGCTTCGGCTTGTTCGGCCCGCCCGGCACCATCTTCTTCGGCGCCGGCGGCCAGGAGATCGGCCAGCGATTGATCGGTTTCGAAGACGCCGACGCCTTTATCTCCCGGCTCACCGGTCTTCAACCTTCTGCCTAGATCCGTCGCCCCATGAAAAAAGCCGCCCTCTACCTGTCCGTCGCTGCGCTGGCCCTGGCCGCCGGCGGCGGCTTCGCCTGGTGGCGCAGCCAGCCGGCCGAGCCGGTGGCCGCCGCCGCGCCGGCCGTTTCGCTGTGGCAGGCCAGCTTCAACGACCTGAACGGCAAGCCGCAGCCGCTGGCGCAGTGGCGCGGCAAGCCGCTGGTGCTGAACTTCTGGGCCAGCTGGTGCGCGCCGTGCCGCGAGGAGATGCCGGAGTTCGTCGCCACCCAGAAGGCGCTCGGCGACAAGGTCCGCTTCGTCGGCCTGGCCATCGACAATCCGACGGAAGTGAAGAAGTTCGCCGCCGAGCTCGGCGTCGACTACCCGCTGCTGTACGGCGAGCAGGAGGCGATGGACCTGATGCGGTCCGAGGGCAACCGCATCGGCGCGCTGCCCTATACCGTGATCTACGACGCCAGCGGCAAGCGGGTGGCGGCCCACGCCGGCCGGCTCGATCAGACCAGGCTCGACGGCTATCTCAAGCCCTTGCTCTAGCCCGGCCGCGGCGACCGGTCGAGCGGTATTAAGTTGCATGCCGGCCGCCGGTCGCCGCTAAGCGGTTGTTTTCCTTGATGACTCTGTTAGACTCGCGCGCTTCGCTCGAGGGGGCGCCGCCGTGCTGACGGTGGGGTCGAGTGCCGGTTTTATACTTTTGAAATCAAGCCTTTACCTTCGCGTCGAGCGTTCGAACACGACATCGCGCGACCATGACCATTCGCTTTTCCATAGACCGCTGGGCGGCCTGGGCACCCGGGCTGCCGGACCGCGAGGCCTGGCTGGCCTGGCTGGCCGAACCCCGTGCCCTCGAGGGCGACGGGGCGCCGCCGCTGGCCGAGATGGCGCCGATGATGCGCCGCCGCGTCGAGCGGCTGGGCCGCATCGCGCTGCAGGCGGCCTATTGGGGGTTGGATGGCCGGGAATCGGACGGGGCGCCGGCGGGCGACTGCCCGCTGGTGTTCGCCTCGCGCTACGGCGACATCGCCCGCTCGGTCGAGCTGCTGCGCCAGCTGGCCGCCGGCGAGGCGCTGTCGCCGACCGCCTTCAGCCTGTCGGTGCACAACGCGATCGGCGCGCTGTTCTCGATCGCGCGTAGCGATACCGCCGCCTACACCGCGGTGGCGGCCGGCGCCGAGACCGCCGAGGCGGCCTTCACCGAGGCGCTCGGCCTCTTGGCCGACGGCGCGCCGGCCGTGCTGGTGGTCTGCTACGACGAGCCGCTGCCGCCGCTCTACCGATCCTTCGCCGAACACGCCGACTTCCCGCGCGCCTGGGCCTGCCGGCTGGTCCGCGCCGAGCATGGCGGCTTCTCGCTGGCCACCGCGCCGGGCGACGGCACGGCGGCGCGCGGCGACTGGCCGGCCGACCTGGCCGCGCTGCGCTTCCTGCTGTCCGGCGACGAACGCTACGTCCACCGCGCCGGCGTGCGCCAGTGGCATTGGGTGCGCCATGCTTGAGCGTCTCGATCGCGGCTGGCGCGTGATCGCGACCGCGATTGCCTTCTCCACCTTCGGCTTAGGCGGCCTCTTGCTGCGGCTGGTCTACTTCCCGCTGCTGCAACTGGCGGTGCGCGACCGCGAACGGCTGGCGCGCCTGGCGCGGCTGACCATTCACTACGCCTTCGCGGCCTTCATCGAGCTGATGCGCGTGCTCGGCATCCTGCGCTACCGCATCGAGGGCATCGACAAGCTGCAGCGGCCGGGCCTGCTGATCCTGGCCAACCACCCGACGCTGATCGACGTGGTGTTCCTGATCTCGCTGGTGCGCGACGCCGACTGCGTGGTGCGCGGCGGCCTCGCGCGCAACCCCTTCACCCGCGGCCCGGTGCGCGCCGCCAACTACATCTGCAACGATTCGGGCGCCGGCCTGGTCGAGGACTGCATCGCCTCGCTGTGCGCCGGCCACAACCTGGTGATCTTCCCCGAGGGCACCCGCACCCCGGTCGGCGGTCCGATGCGCTTGCAGCGCGGCGCCGCCAACATCGCGGTGCGCGGCGGCCGCGACGTCACGCCGGTCACCATCCGCTGCGAGCCCTTGAGCCTGACCAAGGGCCTGCCGTGGTGGAAGGTGCCGCCGCGCCGCATGCAGTTCACCCTGGTGGTGCGCGACGACATTGCGGTGCAGCCCTTTCTCGAGCGCGCCGGCCACGAGCCGGCCCTGGCCGCGCGCCAGCTCACCGAACACCTACACGACTATTTTTCGACGGAGACCGCCCATGCAGGCGCTTGAACACGAAATCAAGGCACTCGTCATCGAGTCGCTCAACCTCGAGGACATCACGCCCGACGACATCGACCCGACCGCGGCGCTGTTCGTCGAAGGCCTCGGCCTCGATTCGATCGACGCGCTCGAGCTCGGCCTGGCGCTGCAGAAGCGCTACGGCGTGAGCATGTCGGCCGATTCGGAAGAGACGCGCAAGCACTTCGCCAGCGTGCGCGCGCTGGCGGAATTCGTATCCGCCAGTCGGACCCGCTGAGGCGACGCGAACCCTACCCAACAGCGCCGCCCACCCGTAGGTCGGGCTTTACGCCCGACAAGCGCCGCCAATAGAGGGCGCCGTCGGGCGCAACGCCCGACCTGCCGGCGAAAGCCGGGCGGTGCTGCACGATAGAACAGGCCAACGGCCAGGACGCCCTGCGGGGCGCGACCAGGAAACAACGGATGAACCGCCGGCCCTCGCGCCGGCCTTCGACCAGGGGCTTACAAGCATGGAAAAGCAGGAAATGTTCGATCGCCTGAGCGCGATCCTCCAGGAAACCTTCGACATCGACGCGGCGCGCATCAAGCCCGAGTCGCGGCTGTACGAGGACCTCGACATCGACAGCATCGACGCGGTCGACCTGATCGTGAAACTGAAGCCGATCGCCGGCAAGCGGCTGCAGCCCGACGCCTTCAAGTCGGTGCGCACGCTGCAGGACGTGGTCGATGCGCTGCACGGCCTGATGAACGACGCCTCCGCCGCCTGAGCGCATGGGTGCTGCCGTTCCGCCGCGGCTCAGGCTCGTCGGCGTCGCCGTGCTGACCGCCGCCTACCCGCTGCTGGTCTATCTCGGCCTCGGCCGCTTCGAGCCGCGCTGGATGGCGCTGCTGCTGGCCGCGCTCGCCCTGCTGCGCGCGCTGGCCACGCGCGAACGCGTCTGGCTGGCCGCCGCCGGCGGCGCGCTGCTGCTGGCCGCGATCAGCGCGCTGGGCAACGCGGCGCTGCCGCTCAAGCTCTACCCGGTGCTGGTCAGCCTGGTGCTGCTGACGGTGTTCCTCGCCAGCCTGGCCCATCCGCCGAGCGTGATCGAGCGGCTGGCGCGGCTGCAGGACCCGGACCTGCCGCCCGAAGCCGTGGCCTATACCCGCCGGGTGACCCAGGTGTGGTGCGGCTTCTTCGCCTTCAACGCGCTGGTGTCGCTGGCGACCACGCTGTGGGCCGACGACGCCGGCTGGGCGCTGTACAACGGCCTGCTGTCCTACCTCTTGATGGGCGCGCTGTTCGGCGGCGAATGGCTGGTGCGCCGCCGCGTGCGGGCGAGGATCGCCCATGGCTGAGTTCATCGACCTGGCCCAGCTGCTGCTGGCCGGCCGCGCCGCCGAGCAGCCGGTGGCGCTGGCCGCCGACGGCGTGCTCGGCTTCGCCGCCTTCGCCGCCGAGGTCGCGCGCTGGCGTGCGGCCTTCGCCGCCCAGGCCGGCCAGCGCTTCGCGCTGTTCTTCGACGACAGCGCGCGCTTCGCCGCCGCGCTGTTCGGCGCCTGGCACGCCGGCAAGTGCGCCTACCTGCCGGCCGACGTGCTGCCGGCCACGCTGGCGCGGCTGCGCGGCGAGGTCGACGGCTTCGCCGGCGAGGTGCCGGGCGAGCCGGTGGTGACGCCGGCCGCAACGGTGGACGCCGCGCCGTGGGCGCCGCTCGATCCGGCCGCCGTCGCGCTGGTGGTCTACACCTCGGGCTCGACCGGCGAACCGGGCGCGATCCCCAAGCGGCTCGGCCAGCTCGACGCCGAGGTCGCCGCGCTCGAGCGCGGCTTCGGCCCTCGCCTCGGCGATGCCGCGGTGCTGGCCAGCGTGTCGCACCAGCATATCTACGGCCTGCTGTTCCGCGTGCTGTGGCCGCTGGCGGCCGGCCGCCGCTTCGCCGCCGGCCGGCTGGCCTTCCCCGAGGACATCGCCGCCGCCTTGGCGGTCGCCGGCCCCTGCGCGCTGGTGGCCAGCCCGGCCCATCTCAAGCGCTTGCCGGCGCAATTGCCGTGGGCGGCCGGCCGCGCGTCGCTGCGCGCCGTGTTTTCCTCGGGCGGCCCGCTGCCCGACGAGGCGCTGCCCGATTGCCGCGCGCTGCTCGGCCGGGCGCCGATCGAGGTCTACGGCAGCTCGGAGACCGGCGGCGTGGCCTGGCGCCAGCGCAGCGACGACGCGGCGCTGGCCTGGCGGCCGCTGCCCGGCGTGGCGGTGCGGGTGGCCGACGGCGTGCTCGAGGTGCGCTCGCCCCACCTGTTCGAGTCGGACTGGCAGGCGACCGCCGACCGGGCCGAGGCACGCGGCGACGGTTTCGCGCTGTTGGGCCGGGCCGACCGCATCGTCAAGATCGAAGAGAAGCGCGTCTCGCTCGACGCGCTCGAACAGGCGCTGCGCGCCACCGGCCTGGTGCAGGAGGCGCGCGTGCTGGCGCTGCCCGGCGCCCGCACGCTGCTGGCGGTCGCCGCGGTGCCGAGCGAGGCCGGCTGGGCGCTGCACGACGGCGACGGCCGCCGCGCGCTGAGCCAGCGGCTGCGCACGGCGCTGGCCAGCGTGGCCGAGGCGGCGGTGCTGCCGCGGCGCTGGCGCTACGTCTGGGCATTGCCGGCCAACAGCCAGGGCAAGACCACCGTGGCCGCCTTGCAGGCGCTGTTCGATCCGCGCCGGCCGGTCGCGCGGCTGCGCGCGCACGGCCCGGCTGCCGCCGTGCTGGAAATCGAGGTCGCCGCGAGTTCACCGTATTTCGACGGCCATTTCGCGGTCGCGCCGATCCTGCCGGGCGTGGCCCAGCTCGATTGGGCGATCCGCCTCGGCCGCGAGCTGTTCGCGCTGCCGCCGCATTTCCTGCGCATGGAGGCGGTCAAGTTCCAGCAGGTGATCGTGCCCGGCACGGTGGTGACGCTGGAGCTGACGCTCAAGTCGCCGTCCGCGGCCGAGCGGGTGCTGGGCTTCAAGCTGAGTTCGGCGGCCGGTCCGCACGCCGGCGGCCGCATCGTGTTCGGGGACGCGCCGTGAAGCCCTGCGTGGTGATCCCGGTCTACAACCACGGCGCCGCGATCGGCGCGGTGGCGGCGGCGGTGCGCGGCCACGGCCTGCCCTGCCTGCTGGTCGACGACGGCAGCGAGCCGGGCTGCGCCGCGGTGCTCGACGCGCTGGCGGCGGCCGACCCGGCCGGCATCGAGCTGGTCCGGCTGGCGCGCAACCAGGGCAAGGGCGGCGCCATGGAGGCCGGTCTGCGCCGCGCGCTGCAGCTGGGCTACAGCCACGCGCTGCAGATCGACGCCGACGGCCAGCACGCCACCGCCGACATCCCGCGCTTCTTCGAACTGGCGGCGCAACACCCGGCCGCGGTGATCTGCGGCTGCCCGGTCTACGACGACAGCGTGCCCAAGGGCCGGCTGTACGGCCGCTACGCCACCCACGTCTGGGTCTGGATCAATACCCTGTCGTTCGACATCCGCGATTCGATGTGCGGCTTCCGCGTCTATCCGCTGGCGCCGACGGTGGCGCTGTTCGACGCGGTGCGCATCGGCCGGCGCATGGATTTCGATACCGAGATCGTGGTGCGGCTGTATTGGCGCGGCCTGGCGGTGGTCAACCTGCCGACCCGCGTCACTTACCCGAGCGACGGCGTCTCGCACTTCCAGGTCTGGCGCGACAACCTGCTGATCTCGCGCATGCACGCGCGGCTGTTCGGCGGCATGCTGCTGCGCCTGCCGCTGCTGCTGGCGCGCAAGTTCCGGTCGCGCAAGCCCCGGCTGCGCCGGGTCGCGCCATGAGCGCGCCGGCTGGCCGCCGCCACTGGGCCGAGATGGGCGAGAGCACCTTCGTGTTCGGCATCTGGCTGCTCTACGCCGTCCACCGCCTGTTCGGCCGCTGGCCGTTCCGGCTCTGCCTCTACCCGGTGGTGGCGATCCACTGGCTGGCGCGGCCGGCCCTGCGCGCCGCCTCGCTGCAATACCTGGCCCGGCTCGAGGCCGCCACCGGCGCCTTCGGCCGCGCACCGAACTGGCGCGACAGCCTGCGCCACGTCGCGCTGTTCGCCGAGACCCTGCTCGACAAGCTCCTGGCCGTGTCGGGCCGCTACCGCTTCGAGGCGGTGCGCTGCGAAGGCAACGAGGAGATCGACCGCGCCACGCTGGACGGCCGCGGCGGCGTGATCGTCACCGCCCACATGGGCTGCCTGGAGCTGTGCCGGGTGCTGGCCGAGCGCCGCCGCGGCCTGCGCCTCAACGTGCTGGTGCACACCCGCCACGCGGTGCGCTTCAACCGGCTGCTGCAGAGGCTCAACCCGGACAACGCGCTGACGCTGATCGAGGTGACCGAGATCGGCCCGGCCACCGCCGTGCTGCTGGCCGACAAGGTGGCCGCCGGCGAATGCGTGGCGATCGCCGGCGACCGCGTGCCGGTGTTCGCCAGCCAGACCGTCGAGGCCGATTTCCTCGGCCACCCGGCCCACTTCCCGATCGGCCCCTACGTGCTGGCCGGCCTGCTCAAGTGCCCGCTCTACCTGCTCGGCTGCATCCACGACGGCGACGGCTACCTGCTGCATTTCGAACGGCTGGCCGAGCGCGTCGAGCTGCCGCGCGGCCGCCGCCAGGCCGCCATGGCCGAATACGCCGGCCGCTACGCCGCCGCGCTCGCCGCCTGCTGCGGCGCTCGCCCTACGACTGGTTCAACTTCTTCCCGTTTTGGGATCAATCCCGGAATCGCCCGCATGTCACGTCCGCACACCCCTCCTGATCCCGTCCGCTTCGACGGCAGCCGCCTCGCCATCGAGGACGTCGTCGCGCTGGCCGCCCGCGCGCGGCCGGCCGAGCTGTCGCCGGAACCGGAATTCCGCGCCCGCATCGCCCGCGGCGCCGACTTCCTCGACCGGCTGCTGGCCGAGGACGGCGTGGTCTACGGCGTCACCACCGGCTACGGCGATTCCTGCACCGTCACCATCCCGCCCGAGCTGGTGGCCGAGCTGCCGCACCACCTGTACGCCTACCACGGCTGCGGCGCCGGCCGCTTCCTCACGCCGGAGGAGACCCGCGCGGTGCTGGCGACCCGGCTGGCCTCGCTGGCCCAGGGCGTGTCGGGCGTCAGCGTGGCGCTGCTGCAGCAGATCGAGACGCTGCTGCGACACGACGTGCTGCCGCTGATCCGGCCGAGGGCTCGGTCGGCGCCAGCGGCGACCTGACCCCGCTGTCCTACCTGGCCGCCGTGCTGTGCGGCGAGCGCGAGGTGCTGTACCGCGGCGAGCGCCGCCAGGCCGCCGAGGTGCTGGCCGAGCTCGGCATCGCGCCGTTGCGGCTGCGGCCCAAGGAAGGCCTGGCGATCATGAACGGCACCGCGGTGATGACCGCGCTGGCCTGCCTCGCCTGGCAGCGCGCCGACTACCTGTGCAGGCTGGCCACCCGGCTGACCGCCTTCAACGTGCTGGCCAGCGCCGGCAACGCCCACCACTTCGACGAGGCGCTGTTCGCGGTCAAGCCGCACGCCGGCCAGCAGCGCATCGCCGCGCGCATCCGCGCCGACCTCGCCAGCGACCGGCCCAGCCGCAACGAGCAGCGGCTGCAGGACCGCTACTCGCTGCGCTGCGCGCCGCACGTGATCGGCGTGCTCGAAGACACGCTGCCGTTCTTCCGCACGCTGATCGAGAACGAACTCAACAGTGCCAACGACAACCCGATCATCGACGCCGAGGGCGAGCGCGTGCTGCACGGCGGCCACTTCTACGGCGGCCATATCGCCTTCGCCATGGACGGCCTGAAGAACGCGGTGGCCAACGTGGCCGACCTGCTCGACCGCCAGCTGGCGCTGCTGGTCGACACCCGCTTCAACCACGGCCTGCCGAGCAACCTGTCGGGCGCCAGCGGACCGCGCGCGGCGATCAACCACGGCCTCAAGGCGCTGCAGATCAGCGTGTCGGCCTGGACCGCCGAGGCACTCAAGCTGACCCTGCCGGCCTCGGTGTTCAGCCGCTCGACCGAATGCCACAACCAGGACAAGGTCAGCATGGGCACCATCGCCGCGCGCGACTGCCTGCGCGTGCTGGAACTGAGCGAACAGGTGGTGGCCGCCATGCTGATCGCGGCGCGCCAGGGCGTGGCGCTGCGGCAGCGCGTCGACGGCGGGCTGGCGCTGCCGGCCGAGCTGGCCGCGATGCAGGCCGACCTGGCCGACCGCATCGCGCTGGTGGTCGAGGACCGCGCGCTGGACGGCGAGCTGCAGCAATTGCTGATCGCCATCCGCGCGCAGGCCTGGAGCCTGTATGCGGCCTGACCTGAGCCACCAGATCGAGCTGGCGCCGGCTTTCCACGACGTCGATCCGATGCAGATCGTCTGGCACGGCAACTACGTCAAATACCTCGAGCTGGCGCGCTGCGCGCTGCTGGACAAGTTCGACTACGACTACCCGCAGATGCGCGACTCGGGCTATCTGTGGCCGATCGTCGACATGCGGCTGAAGTACGTGAAGCCGGCCACCTTCAAGCAGCGCATCACGGTGCGGGCCGAGATCACCGAGTGGGAATGCCGGCTGCGCATCGACTACCTGGTGCGCGACGCGGTCACCGGCGAGAAGCTCAACAAGGCCCATACCATCCAGGTGGCGGTCGACGCCGCCAGCGGCGAGATGCAGTACGTCTGCCCGCGGGTGTTGTGGGACCGGCTCGGAGTGACGGTCGAATGAAGCGCCTGATCGCCCTGGCCTGCCTTGCGCTGGCCCTGCCGCTGCGCGCCGCGCCGCTGGCCGACGAGGTCAAGGCCCGGCTGGCCGCGCCGCCGCTGCTGCGCGGCCAGTTCGTGCAGGAGAAGCAGGTGGCCGGCTTCAAGAAACCGCTGGTGTCGAGCGGCGACTTCCTGCTGTGGCGCGACCATGGCGTGCTGTGGCACACCAAGAAGCCGTTCGACGCCACGCTGGCGCTGACCCGCGACGCGCTGAGCGCGCGCCAGGGCGACGGCCGCGCCGGCTACCGGCTCGACGCCGGCCGCGAGCCGGGCCTGCGCGAGGTCAACGCGCTGCTGTTCGCCCTCCTGGCCGGCGACGTGGCGGCGCTGGCGCAGCGCTTCCGCATCGACGGCGCGCTGGCCGGCAAGGACGGCTGGACGCTGCAGCTGGCGCCGCTGGAGCCGAACCTGGCCAAGGTGTTCCGCCGCATCGAACTGAACGGCGACCGCTACGTGCGCCAGGTGAAGCTGGAAGAGGCCAACGGCGACGCCAGCCTGATCCGTTTCGACGGCCTGGCCGAAGCGCCGGCCGCCAGCGCCGACGAGGCTCAACGCCTTGGCAGGTAGGTTGTTGAAACAGTAGTTGAGCACCAAGCTCCGTGATTCGCCCGGCAATCCCCGCAAGGGGGAGGCCGGAGTTGTAAGCCCGTAAGACGGGCAACAACTCCGCTCGGCCGGGCGCTTTAGAGTTAATGAAAATCAACGGGTTATCGCTATTTCATTCCACTCATCCCGCCCTCGCCGCCGCGAGGGAGCCGCGCTGACGCGAGATTCGCGCCACTTTCCACCGCCTGCTGCTCCGCTCCGGCGCCATCGCCGCTGGCTGGCCGCGCTGTGGGGCGCGATCGTGCTGGCGGTGGTGCTGCACCAGGTCCAGTTCTGGCGCGCGGCCCGGCTCGATACCGACGTGCTGGCGCTGCTGCCGGTCGACGAGCAGGCGCCGGCGGTCACCGCCGCCACCCGCGCGCTGGCCGAGCAGGCGACGCGGCCGGTGGTGGTGCTGGTCGGCGCGGCAGACTGGCCGGCCGCCCAGCGCGCGGCCAAGGCCGTTTCGGCCAGCCTGGACGGCGCCCGCGATGTGCTCGAGCCCGGCGCCTTCGACGGCAGCCGCTTCGACGCCGCGGTCGAGTTCTACCGGCCCTGGCGCGACCGGCTGCTGACGGCGGACCAGCGCGACTGGCTGGCGCATGCCGGCGCCGACGAATTCGGCGCCACCGCGCTGATGCAGCTGTACCAGCCCGGCGGCGGACTGCACCTGGGCGACTGGCGCAGCGATCCGCTCGGCCTGTGGCCGGCCTGGTGGACGGCGCGCGCCGCCGAGACGCGGGCGCGGCCGCGCGACGGCCTGATGTGGCTCGAAGGCGAGGGGCGGCAATGGGTGCTGCTCGGCTACCAGCGCCGCGGCTCGGCCTTCGCGGTCGGCGGCGACACGCCGCTGGCCGATGCGCTCGACGCGGCGCGCGCTGCGGCGGCCCAGGCCGCGCCGGGCAGCCGGCTGCTGGCGGCGGGCGTGCCGCTGCATGCCGAGGCGGCGGCGGCGCGCGCCAGCTTCGAGATCAATACCATCGGCTACGGCTCGCTGGCGGCGGTGCTGCTGCTGGTCTGGCTGACCTTCCGCTCGCTGCGGCCGATCGTGCTGGTCGGCCTGTCGCTGCTGATCGGCTGCGCGGTGGCGCTGAGCGTGACCGCGCTGCTGTTCGAGCGGGTCCACCTGCTCACCCTGGTGTTCGGTGCCAGCCTGGTCGGGGTGGCCGAGGACTACGGCTTCCATTATTTCGCTGCCCGCCAGGGCCGCCCGGCCGAAGCGCGCTGGGGCATCCTCGGCGGCCTGCTGCCGGGCCTGGCGCTGGCGCTGCTGACCAGCACGCTGGCCTACCTGGCGCTCGGCCTGGCGCCGTTCCCGGGCTGCGCCAGATGGCGGTGTTCTCCTCGGTCGGCCTGGCCGCCGCCTTCCTGACCGTGCTGTGCTGGTTCCCGGCCTTCGATCGCGGCGAGCTGCCGCTGACGCGCTTCTCGGCCCGCTTCGCCGACACGCTGGGGCGCTGGCCGCGCTGGCGCCCACCCGCGGCGGCCTGGCGCTGGCCGCCGTGCTGCTGGCGCTGATGGCCGGCGGCCTGGCGCGGCTGGAGAGCCGCGACGACCTGCGCCAGCTGCAGGGCTCGCCGGCCGCGCTGATCGCCGACCAGGTCGAGCTCGGCCGCCTGCTCGGCCTGCCGAGCCCGGCCCAGTTCTACCTGCTCGAGGGCGCCGACCCCGAACAGGTCTTGCTGCGCGAGGAAGCGCTCAAGGCGCGGCTGGACCGGCTGGTGGCGGCCGGCAAGCTGACCGGCTACCGCGCGGTATCGGACTGGCTGCCGTCGCAGGCGCGCCAGCGTGCCGACGCTGGCCTGACCGCCGCGGCCGAGCGCGCCGCGCTGGCCGCCGTCGCGGCCCAGGCCGGCGAGGCGGCCGAGCGGCCGGCTTTCGCCGCGGCGCCGCTGGCGCCGGCCGACTGGCTGGCCGGCCCGGCCGCGCCGGCGATCCGCGGCCAGTGGCTCGGCGAGCTCGGCGGCCGCCATTACAGCGTGCTGCTGCTGCGCGGCCTGAGCCCGGAATTGCTGCCGCGGCTGGCCGAGGCCGGCCAGGGGCTCGCCGGCGTGCGCTGGGTCGACAAGACCGCCGAGATCTCGAGCCTGCTGGCGCGCTACCGCAGCGGCATGGCGGCGCTGCTGCTGGCCGGCTACGCCGCGGTGTTCGCCGCGCTGGCCTGGCGCTTCCGCCGCGCCGCCTGGCGCGCGCTGCTGCCGACGGTGCTGGGCAGCCTGGCCACGCTGGCGATCTTCGGCTGGCTCGGCCTGCCGCTGCAGCTGTTCGGCGTGCTGGCGCTGGTGTTGCTGCTGGGCATGGGGTGGACTACGGCATCTTCCTGCTCGAGCACCCGGGCGACGGCACCGCCTGGCTGGCGGTGGCGCTGGCCGGCGTCAGCACGCTGCTGTCGTTCGGCCTGCTGGCGCTGTCGTCGACGCCGGCGCTGCGGGCGTTCGGGCTGACGATGCTGCTGGGGAGTTGTTGATCTGGCTGGTCACACCGTGTTTCCGGCTGGAGGACGTGGGTGAAGGGTGCGAGAGGCCGTGAAAGGTGAAACGTGAAATGTGAAACGTGTTTATGCCTGGCGGCGGGTGGTCGGGGTGCGGCTGCGCCGCTTTTGATGGGTGCGGGACTCTGAAATCGGAAACGGGGAGGAATGAAACGCGACACGGGAACTCGGGCGGCGCAGCCGCACCGCAAAGTAGTTGCCGAAGGCTTCACTTGAGCCGCGATGCGGCGAACCACCTTTCACGTTTCACCTTTCACTTTTCACGGACCTTATGCTCGATAAAACTTTCTCCCCCGCCCGCCAGACCGCCTTCGACGCGCGCTTCGAGGCGCAGAAGATCGCCTTCGGGCCGGTCGTGTTCCAGTGCGTCCGCTATGCATGGAAGCGCGGCATGCTGCAGGCGCTGGCCGAGGCCGGCGCGGCCGGGCTGACGCTCGAGGCGCTCGCCGCCGACGGCCGCTGGACCGCCTACGCGCTCAAGGTGGTGCTGGAGTCCTGCCTGTCCTGCGGCGTGGTGCGGCTGGCCGACGGCCGCTACGCGCTCGACAAGGCCGGCTTCTGCGTGCTCAGCGACGCCACCACCCAGATCAATCTCGATTTCGTCCACGACGTCTGCTACCAGGGCCTGCATGCGCTCGACCGCTCGCTCGACGAGGAGAAGCCGCACGGCCTCGCCGCGCTCGGCGACTGGCCGACGCTGTACCAGGGCCTGGCCGAGCTGCCCGAGCCGGCGCGCACCAGCTGGTTCGCCTTCGACCACCATTATTCCGACGCCTCCTTCCCGGCCATCCTGCCCGACGTGTTCGCCACCGCGCCGCGGCGGGTGATGGACGTCGGCGCCAATACCGGCAAGTTCAGCCGCGCCGCGCTCGGCTACCACGGCACGGTGCAGTTGCATCTGGTCGACCTGCCGCAGCAGCTGGCGCTGGCCGAGGCGAACCTGGCCGAGGCCGGCCTCTCGGCGCGCGCGCAACTGCACCCGGTCGACATGCTCGACCCGGCCGCCGCCTTCCCGGCCGGCATGGACGTGATCTGGATGAGCCAGTTCCTCAGCTGCTTCAGCGAGCCGGTGATCGCCAGCATCCTGGCGCGCGCGGTGGCGGCGCTGGCGCCGGGCGGCCAGCTCTTGATCATGGACACCTTCTGGGACCGCCAGCGCTACGACATCGCCGCCTACTGCCTGATCAACACCTCGCCGTACTTCACCGCGCTGGCCAGCGGCAACAGCAAGATCTACCAGAGCGGCGATTACGTGCGGCTGTGCGAGGCGGCCGGCCTGACGCTGCTGACCGCGCGCGACGACATCGGCTACTGCCACTCCTTGCTGCGCTTCGGTCGCAGCGACGCGCGAAGGAGCGAAACGTGAAACGTGACGCGCCGCTGCGCGGCTTGGGTGAAACGTGGTGCGGCGAGGCTGCGCGGAAGCTCCGCACGGCAACGCGCGGGTCGCGCGTCGCCGTTCATCTTTCGCGTTTCGCGGCCTGCCTCGGCATCGCGCTGCCGCTTGGCGGCCATGCCGCACCGAAACGGCCTGCGCCGCGCAGCGGCGCGATCCCGCGTTTCACCTTTCACGTTTCACTTTTCACGGCTTTCCTGCTCGCCGGCTGTGCCCAACAGCCGCAGCGTCCAACGCTGCCCGACCTGCCGCCGCTGCAGCTCGCCCCGGCCGACTTCGGCGGCAGCCTGAGCCTGGCCCAGCGGCTCGACTTCGCCCGGCTCGACGGCCGCCCCAGCGGCGCCCAGCCGATCGAGGCGCTGCTCGAGATCGACGGCGAATCGGTGCGGCTGGCCGGCTTCGCGCTCGGCCAGCGCATCCTGACGCTGGCCTGGGACGGCCGCCAGCTGGCAGTCGAGCGCCATCCGCGCCTGCCGGCCGAGGTCGACGCGGCGCGCGTGCTGCGCGACATCGAACTGGTCTACTGGCCGGCCGAGCGGCTGCGCGCCGCCCTGCCGGCCGGCTGGACGCTGGAGGACGGCGCCGACGGCCGCCGCCTGCTGGCCGACGGCGTGCCGGTGCTGACGGTGAGCCGCACCGCTGCCGGCGCCGCCGCGACGGTGGTGCTGGAAAACCGCCGCGAGGGCTACCGCCTGACCATCGAATCGAGTCCGTCCGGCGTGGAGGCCGTACCTTGACCCAAGCGATCTACCTGAACCGGCTCGGCCTGGTCTGCGCACTCGGCGCCGGCGTCGACGAAGTGCGCGCCGCGCTGTTCGCCGAGGCGCCTTCCGGCGTCGCGCCGCTGGCCGGGCTGCTGCCGGGCCGCACGCTGCATCTCGGCGCCGTGACCGCGCCGCTGGCCGACCTGGCCGGCCTGCCGCTCGCCCATCGCAGCCGCAACAACGCGCTGCTGCTGACCGCGCTGGCGCAGATCCGGCCGGCGGTCGACGCCGCCATCGCGCGCCACGGCGCGGCGCGGGTCGGCGTGGTGCTCGGCACCAGCACCTCGGGCATCGGCGAATCGGAGCGCGCGGTCGCCGCCTTGCAGCGCGACGGCGCGCTCGACGCCGATTTCCACATCGGCCAGCAGGAGATGGGCTCGCCGGCCCTGATGCTGGCCGAATACCTGGGCTTGTCCGGCCCGGCCATCGTGCTGTCGACCGCCTGCTCGTCGAGCGCCAAGGCGCTGGCCAGCGCCGCGCGGCTGCTGCGCGCCGGCCTGTGCGACGCGGTGATCGCCGGCGGGGCCGATTCGCTGTGCGCCTTCACCGTGGCCGGCTTCTCGGCGCTGGAATCGGTCAGCGCCGAGCGCTGCAACCCGATGAGCGCCAACCGCCACGGCATCAACATCGGCGAGGGCGCCGCGCTGTTCCTGCTCGGCACCGAGCCGGGCCCGGTACGGCTGGCCGGCTGGGGCGAGAGCTCGGACGCCCACCATATCTCGGCGCCGGCGCCCGACGGCCGCGGCGCGCTGGCCGCCATGCGCGCGGCGCTCGAGCAGGCCGGCGTGGCGCCGGCCGCGATCGACTACCTGAACCTGCACGGCACCGCCACGCCGCAGAACGACGCGATGGAGAGCCTGGCGGTGCGCGAGCTGTTCGGCGAAGCGCTGCCGGCCAGCTCGACCAAGCCGCTGACCGGCCACACGCTGGGCGCGGCCGGTGCGCTCGAGGCGGCGCTGTGCTGGCTGGCGCTGACCGACAATCCGCAGGGACGGCTGCCGCCGCACTGGTGGGACGGCGCGGCCGACCCGGCGCTGCCGGCGCTGAACCTGGTGCAGCCCGGCCAGGCGCTGGGCCGGCCGCTCGACTACGCGCTGAGCAATTCCTTCGCCTTCGGCGGCAGCAATGCCGCGCTGGTGCTGGAGCGGGTGCGCGACGAGGCGGCGGGGCGGGCCGACGAGGCCGCGGGCGCGGTGCCGGAGGACGGTACGACGACGGCGCCTCGCTCCACGGTGGTGTCTCGCGCCGCGACGGCACGTCGTGCCGCCGCCGACTACCCGATCGCCGAGCTGGTGCCGCACGCCGGCGCCATGAGCCTCTTGGACCGCGCGATCGAAGGCGACGGCGAGCACTTCGTGGCCGAGGTCGACATCCGGCCGGGCGGGCTGTTCTGCGGCGACGACGGCGTCGGCGCCTGGGTCGGCATCGAGTACATGGCGCAGGCGGTGGCGGCCTGGGCCGGCTGGCAGGCGCGCCAGCGCGGCGAGGCGCCCAAGGTCGGCTTCCTGCTCGGCAGCCGGCGCTATGCGTGCAGCGTGCCGGTATTCCGTTCGGGCCAGGTGCTGCGCGTGGCGGTGCGGCAGGAATTCCGCGCCGACAACGGCCTGGGCCAGTTCGACTGCCGCATCGAGATCGCCGGCGAGACGGTGGCCACCGCGGCGCTGACGGTGTTCGAGCCGGACGATGCGCTGCAATTCCTTGGCGGGGAGGGTGAGATGAACCTGGAATGTCGTCCGCGGCGGGATCGATCCGCTGCAACCGCGCTGCCGTTCGGAACGGTTTTGCAGGTCGGAATTGCATTCCGGCGGCAAGGTGAATAAAAGGCGCCGGCGGACGTGAAAAAGAGCGATGCCGGAATAGATTCCGACCTACAACACCGATTCAGGCCGTAGAAGAACGATACGAATCGAAACGACGAATAAATGAATGAATTGCAACGGGGTAATACAGGGATGAACGACAAGACCGTGCTGGTCACCGGCTCCAGCCGCGGCATCGGCCGCGCCATCGCGCTTCGGCTCGCGCGCGAGGGCTACGACCTGGTGCTGCATTGCCGCAGCCGCATCGACGAGGCCGAGGCGGTGGCCGGAGAAATCCGCGCGCTGGGCCGCGCAGTCCGCGTGCTGCAGTTCGACGTGGCCGACCGCGCGGCGACGGCCGAGGCGCTGCTGGCCGACGTCGAGGCGCACGGCTGCTACTACGGCGTGGTGTGCAACGCCGGCATCGCGCGCGACAACGCCTTTCCGGCCATGCCGGCGGCCGAGTGGGACGCGGTGATCCATACCAATCTGGACGCCTTCTACAACGTGCTGCACCCGCTGACCATGCCGCTGGTGCGGCGCCGCAAGCCGGGCCGCATCGTCACGCTGGCCTCGGTGTCGGGCCTGATCGGCAACCGCGGCCAGGTCAACTACAGCGCGGCCAAGGCCGGCATCATCGGCGCCACCAAGGCGCTGGCGGCCGAGCTGGCCAGCCGCGCCATCACGGTCAACTGCGTGGCGCCGGGCCTGATCGACACCGAGATGGTCGAGCCGCAGGTGCTCGAAGAGGCGATGAAGCTGATCCCGGCCAAGCGCATGGGCAAGCCGGAGGAGGTGGCCGCCACGGTCGCCTTCCTGCTGGGCGAGGACGCCGCGTACATCACGCGGCAGGTGATTTCGGTGAACGGGGGGATGATCGGATGAAGCGCGTAGTGATTACCGGAGTCGGCGCGATCAGCCCGCTGGGACACGACTGGGCCACCGTCGAGGCGCGGCTGCGCGCGCGGCGGAACGCGGTGCAGGTGATGAGCGACTGGATGGTCTACGACGGCCTCAACACCCACGTCGGCGTGCCGGCCGCGCCGTTCGAGCTGCCGGCCGAGCGCTACAACCGCAAGACCACCCGCAGCATGGGCCGGGTGGCGCTGATGGCGACGCGCGCCAGCGAGCTGGCGCTGATCGACGCGGGCCTGTTGGACGACCCGCTGGTGAAGAGCGGCCGCATGGGCATCGCCTACGGCTCGTGCTCGGGCACGCCGGCCAATATGGGCGACTTCGGCCGCATGATCGTCGAGAAGACGGTCGAGGGCATCACCGCCACCACCTACATCCGCATGATGGCGCACACCGCGGCGGTCAACATCGGGGTGTTCTTCGGCATCACCGGCCGCATCGTCACCACCACCAGCGCCTGCACCAGCAGCAGCCAGGGCCTGGGCTACGCCTACGAGATGATCCAGTCGGGCAAGCAGGTGGCCATGCTGGCCGGCGGCGCCGAGGAGCTCGACGCCACCGAGGCGGCGGTGTTCGACACCCTGTTCGCCACCAGCGTGAAGCACAACGGCACGCCCGAGCTGACGCCGCGGCCGTTCGACGCCGAGCGCGACGGCCTGGTGCTGGGCGAGGGCGCCTGCACCTTCGTGCTGGAAGAGCTCGAGCATGCGCGCGCCCGCGGCGCCACCATCCTGGCCGAGGTGATCGGCTACGGCACCAACAGCGACGGCCGCCACGTCACCCATCCGAACGCCGACACCATGGCGGTGGCGATGCGGCTGGCGCTCGACGACGCCAGGCTCGCGCCGAGCGACATCGCCTACGTCAACGCCCACGGCACCGCCACCGACCAGGGCGACGTTGCCGAGACCCAGGCGACCCAGTCGGTGTTCGGCGAGCGGGTGGCGATCTCCTCGCTCAAGAGCTACATGGGCCACACGCTGGGCGCCTGCGGCGCGCTGGAGGCCTGGATGAGCATCGAGATGATGCGCAGCGGCTGGTTCGCGCCGACGCTGAACCTCGAGACCGTCGACCCGCGCTGCGGCGCGCTCGACTACGTCACCGGCGAGGGCCGGCGGATCGAGACCGACATCGTGATGAGCAACAACTTCGCCTTCGGCGGGATCAACACCTCGCTGATCTTCAAGCGCTGGTGATCCAGGCCCGGCGCCTGTCCATACCTTTGAGAGGAGTGTTTTCATGAAACGTGGATTGATTCTTGCCGGACTGGTGCTGGCCTTCGCCGCTGCCCCGGCCGCGGCCCGCCAGGCGCCGCTGATCGAGCCGGCGCCGGTGCAGCTGAGCGCGGCCACCGGCCAGCCGCAGACCGCCGAGGCGGTGCGGGCCGCCATCGTCGAAGGCGCGCTCCGGCTCGGCTGGATGGTCAGCAAGCAGGAGCCCGGCCGGCTGGTCCTGACCTACAACAAGCAGGGCAAGCACGAAGTGACGATCGAGGTGGCCTACGACGCCGACAAGTACCAGATCAAGTACCTGGGCAGCCAGAACATGAACTACGAGAAGACCGGCGAGCAGGCGGAAATCCATCCGAACTACAACCGCTGGATCAGCAACCTGATCGCCCAGATCAACAAGGCGGCCTTGAAATAGCGGCGGGCCGCCGCGGGGCGCACCACCGGTTTGGTAATCGTGCGCGTGCCCTTCCCGGCGTATTCGGCTATAAGGCTGCGAGCCCGGCCGGCTTATGCCGATCGGGTAACGCTTGCCCATATCCACCCGCCCAGGAATCAACGATGAAGACAACCGCGCTGCTCGGCCTCTGCGCCCTCGCCACCTTCGCCTCCGCCAGCGACGTCGTGCTGGAGACTCCGGTCACCTACCACCCCAGCGCCGGCGTGGTCGACAAGGTCAAGGAGGAGTGCAAGATCGAGCAGATGCTGGCCAGCCGCGTCGCCCCGGTGCTCAAGCGCCGCAACAAGGGCGAGGCCACCGTGGCGGCCGGCGCCGATGCCGGCGACGCCTCGGTGCTGCGTCTGCAGATCACCCACGTGCTCGGCGTCGGCGGCGGTGGCTGGAGCGGCCCGAAGGCCATCACCGTGAACGCCGAACTGCTCGAACGCGGCAAGGTGGTGCGGCAGACCCGCATCAACCGCTGGTCGACCGGCGGCATGTGGGGCGGCTTCAAGGGCACCTGCTCGATCCTCGACCGCTGCGCCGTCGCCATCGGCAAGGACCTGGGCCGCTGGGTCGGCGACCCGGCCTACAAGATCGAGGACGAGGCCGCGCCCAAGGGCGCCGAGACCGCCGACGCCAAGCCCGAAGCGGCGCAGTGAACGCCGCCACCCCGTTTCGAACCATCCTTCCGGAGAATCGCATGAAGAAGATCATCGCCCTGGCCGTGCTGGCCGCCGGCCTCAGCGCACCGGCGCTGGCCCGCGACACCGTGCTCAACATCCCGCTGGCCGACGTGCTGGCGATGCCGGAAGCGCAGAAGGAGCTCGACGGCTCGGTCAAGTTCTTCCTGGCCGGCCAGAAGACGCCCAAGGTGCTGCAGAAGCTCGGCGACGACGTCTCCAACCAGAAGACCAACGGCGTCGGCAAGAGCGACGAGTTCGGCTGCAAGTGGGCGGCGCTGTCGGCGCTGCTGGCTTTCCAGCGTACGGCCAAGCAGAAGGGCGCCAACGCGGTGGTCGACCTGGTCAGCTACTACAAGCGGGACGAGACGCGCAGCGACAGCACCGTCGAATGCCACGCCGGCGCCATCGTGATCGGCGTCACGCTCAAGGGCAGCTACGCCAAGATCCCCGGCTGACCGCGCGCGCCGCGCGGCGGCGCCGACGGCAGCACAAGAACGTACGCGCCGGCTCCCGGCGCGGGAGGAATCCCCGATGCAGTCCTCGAGCCCGGACCGGCGCTTTCGCGCCGGCCTGCTGGCCGGCTTTGCCGCCGCAGCGCTGCTGTGCGGCTGCGGCACCCTGTCGAGCATGCCGGTCGACCCGGTCGGCGCCCAGGTCGGCCACCACCTGCGCCAGGGCGACCTGGCCGCCGAGGTGGACGAGCTGGCCAAGCCGCTGATCGACGGCGGCAATACCCCCGGCATGGTGGTCGGCGTGCTGCTGCCCGACGGCAGCAGCCGCTTCTTCGGCTACGGCGTGGCCGACAAGGCCAGCGGGCAGCCGCCCGACGCCGATACGCTGTTCGCGATCGGCTCGCTGAGCAAGGGCTTCGTCGGCGCCATCGCCGACCAGCTGGTGCAGGAGGGCCAGCTGTCGTGGGACGACACGCTGGCCGAGCTGCTGCCCGACGCCAAGCTCAGCCGGGACGCCGGCCGGATCACGCTGCTGCAGCTGGCGACCCATACCTCGGGCCTGCCGCGCCAGCCGATCACCGAGCGGATGCTGGCCTACTTCGTCCAGTACCTGTTCACCGGCGAGAGCTTCTACCGCCATATCGACCAGGCCTACCTGTTCGACTACCTGGCCGGCTTCAGCGCGCCGGCCGAGCACGAGCCGCGCTATTCCAACATCGGCTACGCCACGCTGTGCCTGGTGCTCGAACGGCGCACCGGCCTGACGCTGGACGAGCTGCTGGCCCGCCGCATCGCCGGGCCGCTGGGCCTGCGCAGCACCGGCTACCGGCCCGAACTGCTGCCCGGCTATGCCACCCGTGCGCACGGCTATGCCGGCGACCAGCCCAAGTTCATCCGCCGCGGCCAGCCGACGCCGGACTGGCAGTTCACGCCGCTGATGCGCGGCTCGGCCGGCGCCTATGCCAGCGCGCGCGACCTGCTGCGCTATGCCCAGGCCCATCTCGAACAGGCGGACACCCCGCTGCACGCGGCGCTCGACGATACGCTGAAGGTCCGCTTCCCGCGGCCCAAGGAGGGCGCCGCGATCGCCTGGATCACCGACGACGTGAACGGCCAGCGCATCACCTACCAGATCGGCCTGGTGGCCGGTTACACCAGCTATGTCGGCCTCGACACGGCCAACCGCACCGCGGTGGTGGTGCTGCAGAACAGCTTCAACTGGACCGGCAGCGTCGGCCACCGGCTGCTGTTGCGGCTGGCGGCCGAGGCAGCAGCGAAGAAGGCGGAGCAGCGGGTGGCGCTGGCCGGGCCTGGGCACTAGCCGGGCCGCGCTGCGGGCTCGGTTTCATGCAGGAGCGGCTTCAGCCGCGAATAGCGGGAAGCGCGCGAAGGCCGTTCGCGGCTGAAGCCGCTCCTGCAAATGTCCCTCGCCGAGTCAGGTCCATCCAAAAGCAGAAGCCGGGCATCGTGCCCGGCTTCATTTCATTGCAATTGCACGGATGCCGGGCCTTGCATGCCCGGTTCCGTCGCTCAGGCGGCTGCTTCGATCTCGAGCAGCGGCAGCCCTTCCTTCACCTGCTCGCCCTTCTGGAAGAACACCTCGCGCACCGTGCCCGCGTGCGGCGCCAGGATGGTGTGCTCCATCTTCATCGCCTCCAGGATCACCAGCGGCGCGCCCTTCTCGACCGTGTCGCCCGGTGCGACGTGGACCGCCACCACCGTGCCCGGCATCGGCGCGGTCAGGCCGCCGCCGCTCTCGGCGGCCGCGAGGCCGGCCAGCAGCGGGTTGAACGGTTCGAGCGCGACGTTGCCGCCGTCGCGCACCAGTGTCAGCGTGCCGCCGTCGCGCACCACGCCAGCCGCCAGCCGGTAGCCGTCCAGCGTGGCCGAGAGGCGGCCGTCGCGCAGGCTGCCGCGCGCTTCGATGCGGGCCTCGCCGATCTCGAGCAGGTAGCCGTCGTCGCGGTAGTGCGCCACCACCGCGTGCTCGGCTTCGCCCACGCGGAAGTGCAGCGCGTGGCGGTTGTCCTGGTTGAGCCGCCAGCCGTCGGTCTGCCACCACGGCGAGGCGGCGTCGGCCGAGCGCAGCCGGGCCGCTTCGCCGCGCGCTTCGAGCAGCGCCAGCTCGGCCAGCGCGGCCAGCGCCAGCGTCTCGGCGTCGACCGGCGCCGGCGGCGGGATCAGCGCGTCGCGGTGGCGGGCGATGAAGCCGGTATCGAGTTCCTGGGCGCGGAAGGCCGGGTGGCCGGCCAGCCGGCGCAGGAAGTCGAGGTTGGTGTCGAGGCCGACCACCTCGTACTCGGCCAGCGCGCTGGCCAGCCGGTCGAGCGCGCGGTCGCGGTTCTCGTCCCAGACGATCAGCTTGGCGATCATCGGGTCGTAGAACGGCGAGATCTCGTCGCCGCTCTCGACGCCGGTATCGACCCGCACGTGGGCCGACTCGGCCGGCTGGCGCAGGTGGGCGAGCCGGCCGATCTGCGGCAGGAAGTCGCGCGCCGGGTCTTCGGCGTAGACGCGCGCCTCGAAGGCGTGGCCGCGGATGCGCAGCGCGTCCTGCGCCAGCGGCAGCGGCTCGCCGGCGGCGACGCGCAATTGCCATTCGACCAGGTCCAGCCCGGTGACCATCTCGGTGACCGGGTGCTCGACCTGCAGGCGGGTGTTCATCTCCATGAAGTAGAACGCGTCGGTCAGCGTGTCGAAGATGAATTCGACCGTGCCGGCGCCGACATAGCCGACCGCGCGGGCAGCGCGCACCGCGGCCTCGCCGATCTCGCGCCGCAGTTCAGCCGACAGGCCCGGCGCCGGCGCTTCCTCGAGCACCTTCTGGTGGCGGCGCTGCACCGAGCAGTCGCGCTCGAACAGGTAGACCGCGTCGCCGTGGCTGTCGCCGAACACCTGGATCTCGACGTGGCGCGGCCGGGTCAGGTACTTCTCGATCAGCACCTTGTCGTCGCCGAAGCTGGCGGCCGCCTCGCGCTTGGCCGAGGCGAGCTGGCCGGCGAAGTCGGCGGCGGTCTCGACGATCTTCATGCCCTTGCCGCCGCCGCCTGCGCTGGCCTTGATCAGCACCGGGTAGCCGATGCGGTCGGCCTGCTGCTGCAGGAAGGCGGTGTCCTGCTCGTCGCCGTGGTAGCCCGGCACCAGCGGCACGCCGGCGCCTTCCATCAGCGTCTTGGCGGCCGACTTGGAGCCCATCGCGGCGATGGCCGAGGCCGGCGGGCCGATGAAGGCCACGCCGGCGGCGGCGCAGGCCTCGGCGAAGGCTTCGTTCTCGCTGAGGAAGCCGTAGCCCGGGTGGACCGCCTCGGCGCCGCTGCGGCGCGCCAGTTCGAGGATCAGCTCGGCCTTGAGGTAGGACTCGCGCGGCGCGGCCGGCCCGAGCCGGAACGCCTCGTCGGCGAGCTTGACGTGGCGCGCGTCGGCATCGGCGTCGGAATAGACGGCGACCGTCTTGATGCCGAGCTGGCGCGCGGTCTTGATGACGCGGCAGGCGATCTCGCCGCGGTTGGCGATCAGGATTTTCTTGAACATAGGGACAGTGCTTTCACCGCAGAGGACGCCGAGGACGCGGAGCCTGGCTCCGGTTTCCTCCGCGTCCTCTGCGTCCTCGGCGGTGAGTGGAAAAGGTTATTGGTTGACCCAGCTCGGCGGCCGCTTCTCGATGAAGGCGGTCAGGCCTTCCTGGCCCTCGGCGCTGACGCGCTGGCCGGCGATGCGGCGGGCGCAGTCCTCGTTGAGGTTTTCGCAGATCGGCCGGTCGGCCACGTCGGCGATCAGGCGCTTGGCGGCCGCCATCGACTCGGGGCCGTTGTTGAGCAGCTGCGCGGCCCAGCTGCGCGCCAGCGTGCCGACCTCGTCCTGCGGCGCGATCTCGTGCACCAGGCCGATGCGCTGGGCCTGCTCGGCGCTGAAGCGCTCGGCCGAGACGAAGTAGCGGCGCGCCTGCGCCACGCCGATCTTGCGCACCACGTAGGGCGAGATCACCGCCGGGATCAGGCCGATCTTGACCTCCGACAGCGCGAAGAAGGCCTCGGGCGCGGCGAACACCATGTCGCAGCAGGCCACCAGGCCGACGCCGCCGCCGTAGGCCGGGCCCTGCACCGCGGCGACGGTCGGCTTGCCCAGGGTGTCGAGCACGTGCATCAGGCGCGCCAGCTTCTTGGCGTCCTCGAGGTTCTCCGCCTCGCCGTAGCTCGCCATGCGCTTCATCCAGCCGAGGTCGGCGCCGGCCGAGAAGCTCTTGCCGCTGGCGGCCAGCACCACCACCCGGACCTTGGGATCGGCCGCCAGCGCCTCGAGCGCGGTGGTCATCTGCGCGATCAGCACGTCGTCGAAGGCGTTGTGGCGCTCGCTGCGGTTCATGGTCAGCGTCGCCACGCCGTTGGCGGCGAGCTGGAGGTCGAGACAGTTGCTCATGGTGTCATCTCCTGTGTCGGTATCGGGTGGTTCGGTCGCGGCGGGTTGGGTCCGCCCATGCTTGGATCGCCGTGCTCACAAGGCATTCAACAGGTTGGACGGCGAATACTGGTCGGTCAGCACCCGGGTGTCGGCCGGCCAGTCGCGCGGCTGGGCCTTGAACAGCGGCAGCAGCGCTTCGCGGCCGATGTCGTACGGCGCCAGCGCCGTTTCGTAGCGCGCGGCGTTGCGCTCGAGCTCGGCCTGGCTCGGCAGGCCGCCCTGGCGCAGCAGGATCACGCGGTTGATCTGGCGGATGTTGTAGAACTCGCCGAACACGCTGGCGTAGGTGGCCGACTCGTGGGCGTACAGCTTGCTGGTCGAGAAGGTGTTGGCCGCCAGCACGCCGCCGGGCGCCAGGACGCCGCGCACTTCCTGCAGGAACTCGCGGGTCAAGAGGTGCTCGGGGATGTAGTCGTGGTCGAAAGCGTCGAGGATCACCAGGTCGTACTTCTTGCCCTGCTTGAGCTGGCGCTTGACGAACACCCGGCCGTCCTCCTCGTAGACGCGGCTGTTGGCGTCGGGCCGGTAGCCGAAGAAGCGGCCGGCGATGCGGCTGACGGCCGGGTCGATCTCGACCGCGTCGATGCGCGCCTCGGGCCTGAGCTTGCGCAGCACGCGCGGCAGGGTGCCGCCGCCGAGGCCGATCACCAGGATCTCGCGCGGCTCGGGATTGAGGTAGAGCGCGCCCAGCATGATGCGGGTGTAGGCGAACACCAGCTTGTCCGGCGCGGCGATGATCTGGCAGGTCTGGCGGCCGACGCCGTTGCGGCCGAAGCCCATGCAGCGCACGCCGTTCTCTTCGTAGATGACGATGTTGCGGTACAGCGATTTCTCGGTGTGCACCACCTCGGCGCGGGCATGGGGCAGGCAGGCCGCCAGCAGCACGGCGGCGAGGGAGAGGAGGGCGCGCTTCATGCCGCGTCCTCCGTCGCCTGGTCGCCGAACGGCAGCGCCAGCGCGCCGAGCACGCAGGAGACCGCGATCAGGCCGAAGAAGATCTGGTTCACCTCCAGCAGCAGCACCAGGTAGAACGAGGTGGCCAGCGTGCCGGCCGCGCTGCCGAAGGTCGAGACGAAGTACAGCAGGCCGGCCGAGCGGCCGCTGGCGCGCAGATGGGTGACCAGCAGGCGGATCGCGTAGGGCGACACCGTGCCCGAGATCACGGTCGGCACGAAGAACAGCGCGCTCGACGCCAGCAGCGTGCCCCAGCGCGGGTCGGCGACGTGCTCGAACAGGGCGTCCAGCACCGTGTCGCCGAACAGCACCACCGGCAGGGTCGAGACCCCGGCCGCGATCAGCAGGGCGCCGAGCCGGCGCAGGCTCGGCGAGTGCAGGCTCAGCTGGCCGCCGAGCAGGTAGCCGATCGACAGCGCCAGCATGAACACCGTGATCACGCCGCCCCAGACGTAGATGCTGTTGCCGAAGCTCGGCGCCAGCAGCCGGCCGCTGAGCAGCTCGACCGCCATCACGAAGAAGCCGGACCAGCCGGCGATCAGGAAAACCAGCGCCCGGCGCAGGCGGCCGGTATCGCGCGTGCGCGGCACTGCGGGGGAGGGAAGGATGGCTTCGGTGCTCATGAGTCGGTCTGCAATCTCGTCTGGATAGGTCGGCGGGTGGGCCGGGGGGCGGCCCGACGGCGGTCCGGTCCGCCGGCATGGCCGGACCGAAGTCCGGCCGGCGGCGATCCGGTTGGCATATTGTAGGAGCGACTGGCGCCGCGATTCGTTCTGGATGCGTCCGCGGCCGGAGCCGCTCCCATACCGGCCTCGTCCGCCTACATCCGGAACACGCCGAACTTGGTCTCGGCGATCGGCTTGTTGAGGCTGGCCGAGATCGCCAGGCCCAGCACGCGGCGGGTGTCCTTCGGATCGATGATGCCGTCGTCCCACAGCCGGCTGGTGGCGTAGTAGGGATGGCTCTGCGCCTCGAACTGGTCGCGCAGCGGCCGTCTGATGCTTTCGCGTTCCTCGTCCGACAGCTGCTGGCCCTTCTTGGCCAGCGCCTCCTCGCGCACCTGGGCCAGCACGCCGGCCGCCTGCTCGCCGCCCATCACCGCGATGCGCGCGTTGGGCCACATGAACAGGAAGTTGGGGCCGTAGGCGCGGCCGCACATGCCGTAGTTGCCGGCGCCGAAGCTGCCGCCGACGATCACGGTGAACTTGGGCACCTTGCTGGTCGCCACCGCGGTCACCATCTTGGCGCCGTGCTTGGCGATGCCCTCGGCCTCGTACTTCTTGCCGACCATGAAGCCGGTGATGTTCTGCAGGAACACCAGCGGGATGCCGCGCTGGCTGCACAGCTCGATGAAGTGCGCGCCCTTCTGGGCCGATTCGCTGAACAGCACGCCGTTGTTGGCGACGATGCCGACCGGATAGCCGTACAGGTGGGCGAAGCCGGTGACCAGGGTGGTGCCGTAGGTTTCCTTGAATTCGTCGAACTTCGAGCCGTCGACGATGCGGGCGATCACCTGGCGGATGTCGAACGGCTTCTTCAGGTCGGCGCCGACGATGCCGTACAGCTCCTCCGCCGGGTAGAGCGGCGCCTCGGCCGGCTTCATCGCCACCGTCATCGGCTTGGTCCAGTTGAGGTTGGCGACGATGCGGCGCACCTGGTCGAGCGCATGGGCGTCGTTGTGGGCGTAGTAGTCGGCCACGCCGCTGATCTTGGCGTGCACGTCGGCGCCGCCGAGCTCCTCGGCCGTCACCACCTCGCCGGTGGCGGCGCGCACCAGCGGCGGGCCGGCCAGGAAGATGGTGGCCTGGTTCTTCACCATCACCGAGTAGTCGCTCATGGCCGGCACGTAGGCGCCGCCGGCGGTGCACGAGCCCATCACCGCGGCGATCTGCGGCACGCCCTGGCTGCTGAGGTTGGCCTGGTTGTAGAAGATGCGGCCGAAGTGGTCGCGGTCGGGGAAGACCTCGTCCTGGTTGGGCAGGTTGGCGCCGCCGGAATCGACCAGCGCGATGCACGGCAGCCGGTTCTCCATGGCGATCTCCTGCGCGCGCAGGTGCTTCTTCACCGTGATCGGGTAGTAGGTGCCGCCCTTCACCGTGGCGTCGTTGGCGATGATCATGCACTCGACGCCCGAGACCCGGCCGATGCCGGCGATCAGGCCGGCCGACGGCACCTGGTCGTCGTACTGGCCGTGGGCGGCGAGCTGGCCGATCTCGAGGAAGGGCGAGCCGACGTCGAGCAGCTGGGCCACGCGGTCGCGCGGCAGGAGCTTGCCGCGGGCGGTGTGGCGGTCGCGCGCGACCTGGCCGCCGCCCTGCTCGACGCGGGCGGCCTGGGTGCGCAGGTCGTCCACCAGCGCCTCCATGGCGGCGCGGTTGGCCTGGAATTGCTCGGATTTGGGATTGATGGTGTTGGGTAGCGTATTCATGGGCATCGGTCGGCCGGGCGTGGGTCCGGCGCTGCGGTGGATAGGCAGGGCGGCACGCGGCGCCCGTTCAGGCGCTCAGGCCGTGTATTTCACTTCGATGGTCGGCGCCGACTCGGCCGGCGCGAACACCACCAGCACGTCGATCGCCTCGGCGACCGCGACGAAGCGCGGCGCCACGCGGGCCGGCACGTGGACGATGCTGCCGGCGCCGACTTCGAGCTCGTCGTCGCCGACGCGCAGCGTGGCCGCGCCGCGGATCACGTAGAACAGCACGTCCTCCTGGTGCGCGCCCTGCGGGTCGTGGCTGCCCGGTTCCATGTGGTAGACGCCGGCGCTCATGTCGCGCGTGCGCAGGAACTCGTGGTAGGGCTCGGCCAGCGTCTGGCGGTCCTGGCTGATGGCGTCGAGGTGGAAGGTCTGCATGTCGTCTCCGAGGCGGTCGGGCGGGTTTGGCAGGAGCGGCCGGCCGGTAGCGGGCTTCGGCCGCGGCCGGCGCGGTTGGCGCCGTGCCGTCGTCGGCCGAGGTCCGGTGCGGGGCCGGCCGCTCCTGCGCGATCGTGTGGATGGCGGGTTAGAGCAGCGCGGTGTCGAACACCAGCAGCACCTCGTCGTGGCCGGGATTGCCCGGCATCGGCCGGCGCTGCTCGAGGCGGACGAAGCCGAGCGTTTCGTAGAAGCGCAGCGCGGTGTCGTTGGTGTCGACCACCCAGGCGTTGATGCGCTCGACGCCCCGCTCGGCCAGCCAGCGGTTGGCGGTGTCGACCAGCCGCGCGCCTGCGCCGCCGCGGCGGTAGGCCGGCTCGACCCACATATTGCAGATGTAGGCATGGTCGCGGCGGCCGCCTTCGAGATAGGCCCCGGCCATGCCGACCGGCTTGCCGGCGCGGTAGAGCACGAAGGTGGCCGAATCGCTGCTGCTGGCGTAGCGCTGGACGTGGTCGCACCAGTACTGGAACGGCCGCGCCGCGACTTCGGCGTAGCGGCGGCCGAACGCGTCGGGCGCGTCTTCCAGCCCGAGGAGCCGCAGGCCGCGCAGGACGTCCGCCTGGTCGGGGCGGATGCGCTGGATTTGTTCTTGCATGTTTGGACCCCAGTGAAACGTGAAAGGTGAAAGGTGAAACGTGGGTCGCCGCCATGCGGCTCGCGTTTTGGCGTGCCGCCGCTTGCTTGGTGCGGCGGCGCCGCACTACGTTTCACCGATGCCGCGCAGCGGCGAGTCACATTTCACTTTTCACATAATTTCCGCCGCGATCGCCCGGCCGATGACGATCTTCTGGATGTCGCTGGTGCCCTCGTAGATCTGGCACACGCGCACGTCGCGATAGATGCGTTCGACCGGGAAGTCGTTGAGATAACCATAGCCCCCGTGGATCTGGATCGCATCCGAGCAGACGCGTTCGGCGATCTCGCTGGCGAACAGCTTGGCCATGCTGGCCTCCTTGAGGCAGGGCAGGCCGGCGTCCTTCAGCGTGGCGGCGTGCCAGATCAGCTGGCGCGCGGCCTCGAGCTGGGTCGCCATCTCGGCCAGGCGGAAGGCGACCGCCTGGTGCTCGATGATCGGCTTGCCGAAGGTCTCGCGCTCCTTGCTGTATTGCAGTGCGCACTCGTAGGCAGAACGCGCCATGCCGACCGCCTGGGCGGCGATGCCGATGCGGCCCGATTCGAGGCTGGCCAGCGCCACCTTGTAGCCCATGCCTTCCGCGCCCAGCAGGTTGGCGGCCGGCACCCGGCAGTCGTCCAGCACGATGGCGCAGGTGTCGCTGGCGGCCTGGCCGAGCTTCTTCTCGATGCGCGACACGGTGTAGCCGGGCGTGTCGGTCGGCACGATGAAGGCGCTCAGGCCCTTCTTGCCGGCGGCCGGGTCGGTGACGGCGATGACGATGCTGACGTGGCCGTTCTTGCCGTTGGTGATGAACTGCTTGGCGCCGTTGAGCACGTAGTGGTCGCCGTCGCGCACCGCGCGGGTCTTGATCGCGCCGGCGTCGGAGCCGACCTGCGGCTCGGTCAGGCAGAAGCTGGCCAGCCAGCGGCCGCTGGCGAGCTTCTTCAGGTACTGCTCCTTCTGCGCCTCGGTGCCGAACGCCAGGACCGGGCCGCAGCCGACCGAGTTGTGCACCGACACGATGGTCGAGAAGGCGCCGTCGCCGGCCGCCAGTTCCTCGATCGCCAGCGCGGCGGCCAGGTAGTCGAGCCCGGCGCCGTCCCAGTCGGTCGGCACGGTCAGGCCCAGGAGGCCGAGCTCGGCCGCCATGGCCAGCTCGTCGTGCGGAAAGGCATGGGTCTCGTCACGCAGCCCGGCCGTCGGCCACAGCCGCTCGCGGGCGAAATCGCGCACGCTGTCGCGGATGAGCTGGTGTTCTTCGCTGAGAATCATGAGTTGTCCCTCTTATGTTTGTTGGCGCGCCAGGCGTGAAACGTGATTCGCCGCTGCGCGGCATGGGTGAAACGTGAAACGTGGTGCGGCGTTGCCGCACCTGAAATCAGCGCCGCGTAGCGGCTGCTCCACGTTTCACGTTTCACTTTTCACGTTCTTCACCGCCACCCAGATCGCATTCTCCAGACTCATCACCAGCTCTCCCCGCTGGTTGAAGGTGCGCCAGGCCAGCTGCACCACGCCGAACTCGGGCTTGGAGCGCGAGTGCTTGCGGCCCATCACGTCGAATTCGGCGTTCAGCACGTCGCCCGGCTTCACCGGCTGGTGCCACATCAGCTTGTCGATCTGCAGGCCCACCAGGCCGTTGGCGATGCTGTTCAGCTCGCTGGCGGCCAGCATGCGCATGCTGTAGGCGGCCGTCTGCCAGCCGCTGGCGACCAGGCCGCCGAACACGCTGGCGGCACCGGCCGCTTCGTCGAGATGGAACGGTTGCGGATCGTAGCGCCGGGCGAAGTCGTGCACCTCGGCGGGATCGACGGTCACCGGGCCGGCCTTGAACACGCGGCCGGGCTTGAGGTCTTCGAAATAGAGCGTCATGGCGATTCGGTCCGGGCCGGGGCGCGCAGGTGCGGCCCGCGGTACTGGTTGAGCAATCGATCGAACACGCCCTGCTCGCGCAGGGTATGCACGGCGCGCTGCACCGCGGCGGCGTCGATCGGGCTGGCCTTGGGCACCACGCAATAGGTCGGCGTCGAGCTCAGCACGAAATCGGCCACCGCCACCGGCGCGCCCTTGTCGCGGCCGTGCAGGTAGTGGGCGATCTGCAGGTCGGCGCTGACCACCGCGTCGACCGCGCCGCGTTCGAGCAGGCGGAAGTTGGAGAGGTGGTCGCGCTCGTACACCGGCACGATCTGGCCGGCGGCGATCAGCGGCTCCAGCGTCGGGTAGTGGAAGCCGTGGATCAGGCCCAGGCGCAGGCCGTGGAGATCGTCGAGCCCGTGCACGCGGCGCGCCGCCTCGGCCGGCATCAGCAGCCGCTCGATCTGGGGCACGGTCTCCTCGGTCCATTCGAGCTGGTCGGCCAGCGCCGTCCAGCCCGGGTTGAAGAAACAGTTGAGATCGGTGTCGCCGCGGGTCAGCGCCAGGTCCATGCGCTTGCGCGACAGCACCACGTAGCGCGGCGTGTAGCCCATCTGCCGCGCCACCTGGTCGCCGATGTCCTTGATCAGGCCGCCGCGCGGCCGGTTGCCCCTCACGTCGAACTCCACGAAGGGCGGCGAATCGCACTCGCACAGCGAGATGCGCAGCTCGGCCGGCACGGCCGCGGCGGACAGGAGCAGCAGGAACAGGAGAGGCGACGGGCGCATGGCGGGCAGGTTCGGGCGGACGATGCTTTCACTTTAGTCCGCCCGCACCCGCCGATCAGCACAGTTCCAGCGCCAGCGCGGTTGCTTCGCCGCCGCCGATGCACAGGCTGGCCACGCCGCGGCGCTTGCCGTACTGGCGCAGCGCATGGATCAGGGTGGCCACGATGCGGGCGCCGCTGGCGCCGATCGGGTGGCCCAGCGCGCAGGCGCCGCCGTGCACGTTGACCTTGTCGGCCGGCAGCGCCAGCTCGTGCATGGCGGCCATGGCGACTACCGCGAACGCTTCGTTGATCTCGTACAGGTCGACCGACTCGGCGCTCCAGCCGGTCTTCTCGAACAGCTTCTTCATCGCGCCGACCGGCGCGGTGGTGAACCAGCCCGGTTCCTGGGCATGGCTGGCGTGGCCGACGATGCGCGCCAGCGGCGTCAGGCCGCGCGCGCGGGCTTCCGACTCGCGCATCAGCACCACCGCGGCGGCGCCGTCCGAGATCGAGCTGGAATTGGCGGCGGTGACGGTGCCGTCCTTGCGGAAGGCCGGTTTGAGCGCCGGGATCTTCTCCGGCATCGCCTTGCCGGGCTGCTCGTCGACGGCGATCAGCAGGTCGCCCTTCTTGCCGGCGACCGTCACCGGCGCGATCTCGTCCTTGAAGTTGCCGCCTTCGATGGCCGCCACCGCGCGGCTCAGCGAGCGCAGCGCGAATTCGTCCTGGGCGGCGCGGCTGAAACCGTACTTGTCGGCGCATTCCTCGGCGAAGGTGCCCATCAGCCGGCCCTTGTCGTAGGCGTCCTCGAGGCCGTCGAGGAACATGTGGTCCTTCAGCTCGCCGTGGCCCAGCCGGTAGCCGCCGCGCGCCTTCTGCAGCAGGTAGGGCGCATTGCTCATGCTCTCCATGCCGCCGGCGACGATCACGTCGCCGTTGCCGGCGCGCAGGAGGTCGTGCGCCAGCATGATCGCCTTCATGCCGCTGCCGCACATCTTGTTGACGGTGGTGCAGTGCGCGCCGAGCGGCAGGCCGGCGCCGAGCGCGGCCTGGCGGGCCGGCGCCTGGCCCTGGCCGGCCGGCAGCACGTTGCCCATGATCACTTCCTCGACGTCGCCCGGCGCGAGGCCGGCGCGCTCGACCGCGGCACGGATGGCGGCTGCGCCGAGCTGGCCGGCGGTGAGGCTGGCGAAGTCGCCCATCAGCCCGCCCATGGGGGTGCGGACGGCGGAGACGATGACGATGGGGTCGGACATGGTGGGCTCCTGAATCTGTTCGGTTGTGCCGCTCGGCGTGGCCGGCGGCGGGGATTGCTGCTGGATCGTCCGGCGGGCGGCGCGGCCGGACGGAATGCCGTTCATCAGCCGGCGGCAGGGCCGGCCCGGTGCGCACTTACCATTCGGGCCCGCCCACGCCTTCGACGTCCCGCCACGCGGCCCCGGGTGCTCTATCGTTTCTTCTATGCCGTACCGCCTGTTCGCGCTCTTCGTCCTGCTCGTTTCCTGTACTGCCCACGCCGCCTGCAGCCGCACGCTGCGCGTGCCGTTCGAGGACTGGCCGCCCTATGCCCAGCGCGATGCCAAGGGCGAGCCGGCCGGCCTCGATTTCGAGCTGCTGCGCGCGGTGGCCGACCAGGCCGGCTGCAAGCTGGCCTTCGTCTACGACCTGCCGCGCAAGCGCCGGCTGCTGATGTTCCAGCAGGGCGCGCTCGACCTGCTGGTGGCCGCCTCGGCGACCGAGGAGCGGCGCGGCTACGCCTGGTTCACCCGCAGCTATCGCGACGAGGAGATGGCCGCGCTGGCGCGCAGCAGCGACGCGGTGGCGCTGGCCACCGGCTCGCTCGACGAATTGCTGGCGCGCCGGATCCCGCTGATCGCGCCGAACTCGGGCTGGTACGGCGCCGACTACGAGCGGCTGCAGCCGGCCTTCGAGTCGGCCGGCCTGTTGACGCGCTACGAAGGCTACGCCAACGGCGTGCGGCTCCTGCTGTTCGACCGTGGCCGGGTGCTGATCGGCGACCGCTACGCGTTGGCCGATTCGATCCGCAGCCAGGCGGTGCCCGGCATCGCGGCGCTGCCGTTCAGCGTCAACCGCAGCCCGGTGCACTTCATGCTGAGCCGGCAGAGCCTGACGCCGGCCGATCTCGTCGCGCTCGACCAGGCGGTCGCCCAGCTCGAGCGGCGCGGCGCGCTGCGGGCGATCCGCAACCGCTACCTCGGCACCCTGCAGTGAGCGGACGGCCGCGCGAAGCGGCCCGGCACGGCGTTGCATCGGCGCGCGCCGATCACTTGGTTTCGTTGAACAGCTCGCGGCCGATCAGCATGCGGCGGATCTCGCTGGTGCCGGCGCCGATCTCGTACAGCTTGGCGTCGCGCCACAGGCGCTCGACCGGGTATTCGCGGATGTAGCCGTTGCCGCCCAGCGTCTGGATCGCCTCGCCGGCCATCCAGGTCGCCTTCTCGGCGGCGTAGAGGATCGCGCCGGCGGCGTCCTTGCGGGTGGTCTCGCCGCGGTCCAGCGCGCGGCCGACGGTGTAGACGTAGGCGCGGCAGGCGCTCCAGGTCGCGTACATGTCGGCCAGCTTCCCTTGCATCAGCTCGAATTCGCCGATCGCCTGGCCGAACTGCTTGCGCTCGTGCACATAGGGCACCACCGCGTCGATGGCGGCGGCCATGATGCCGAGCGGGCCGCCGGCCAGCACCGCGCGCTCGTAGTCGAGGCCGCTCATCAGCACGTTCACGCCGCGGCCGACCGCGCCGAGCACGTTCTCCTCGGGCACCTCGACGTCGTCGAAGAAGATCGGGTAGGTGTTGGAGCCGCGCATGCCGAGCTTGTCGAGCTTGCTGCCGCTGCTGAAGCCCTTGGCATGCTTGGGCTCGAGGATGAAGGCGGTCATCCCCTTGGCGCCGGCGTTGACGTCGGTCTTGGCGTAGACCACCAGCACGTCGGCGTCGCCGCCGTTGGTGATCCACATCTTCGAGCCGTTCAGCACGTAGCGGTCGCCGACCTTGTCGGCGCGCAGCTTCATGCTCACCACGTCGCTGCCGGCGTTCGGCTCGCTCATGGCCAGCGCGCCGACGTGCTCGCCCGACACCAGCTTGGGCAGGAAGCGCGCCTTCTGCTCGGCGTTGCCGTTCTTGTGGATCTGGTTCACGCACAGGTTGGAATGCGCGCCGTAGGACAGGCCGACCGAGGCCGAGCCGCGCGAGATCTCTTCCATCGCCACGATATGGGCCAGGTAGCCCATGTCGGTACCGCCGTATTCCTCGGCGACGGTCAGGCCCAGCAGGCCCATCTCGCCGAACTTGCGCCACATCTGGGCCGGGAACAGGTTTTCCTCGTCGATGCGCGCGGCGTTCGGCGCCAGCTCGGCCGCCACGAAGTTCTGCACGGCTTCGCGCAGCATGTCGACGTCTTCGCCGAGGCCGAAGTTGAGGGCGGGGATGTGCATGGTGTCGTCTCCAGTGGCGGATCGGTCGGACCGCGGTCGAACGGGCAGGGTGCGCTTGCCGCACCGCGCGCGTGTTCCGTCGATTGATAGTCGTTTTCGCGCCGGGCGGCGGTTGATTTGCGCAATGGAACGGCGCCCGAGCATTTGCTCGGCACTGTATGTGACGTTGACGTCAACGTCAATCTATCGCGCAAAAGCGCGGGTCATTCGCGCAGCAGCTGCTCGGCTTCGTGCTCGAGGTCGTCCATTTCCAGCAGGATGGCGTCGATGTCGCGCCGCTGCTGTTCGAGCGCCTCGCGCTTGGGGCGCAGGAATTCCAGCAGCTTGGTCAGCTGCGGCCGCTCGTCGCGGGCGGCGTCGTACAGGTCGAACAGCTCGCGCGTCTCCTGCAGCGAGAAGCCGAGCCGCTTGCCGCGCAGCACCAGCTTGAGCCGGGTGCGGTCGGCGCGGGTGAATACCCGGTTGCGGCCGTGGCGGCCCGGGGCCAGGAGGCCCTCGTGTTCGTAGTGGCGGATCGCGCGCGGGGTGAGGTCGAATTCGCGGGCGAGGTCGGTGATGGTGTAGGTGCGGTCGTCGGGCATGGCGAGGGCGGCCGTGGATCGTGGCTTATGTTGGTTTATATACGCCGCCCGAAGATAGCAGAGGGTAGCCGCACTGTCATAATCGCTTCCTCCTCGCCCGCCTGGCCCGCCGCAGCATGCCGCACCGCCTCCGCTATCCCTTCCACGACGCCGTGCCGGCACCGGGCGCGACGCTCGAAGTCGCCCCCGGCGTGCACTGGCTGAAGATGCCGCTGCCGTTCGCGCTCAACCACATCAACCTGTGGCTGATCGAGGAGGCTGGCGGCTGGAGCGCGGTCGACGCCGGCTACGACAGCGAGCCGACCCGGGCCGCCTGGCAGGCCGTGTTCGACGGCCCGATGGCTGGCCGGCCGCTCGAACGCGTGGTGGCGACCCACTACCATCCCGACCACATCGGCCTGGCCGACTGGCTGTCGAGCCGCTTCGGCGCGCCCTTCCACGCCAGCCTCGGCGAATTCGCCCATGCCCGCGCGGTCTGGCACGACCTGCCGGGCTTCGACGTGGCCGCGCTCAACGCCCATTTCGGCCGCCACGGCCTGCCGGCCGCGCAGCTGGCGCAGTACGCCGCGCGCGGCAACAGCTACCACTGGGGCGTGAAAAGCCTGCCGGCCACCTTCAACCGCATCCTGGCCGGCGACACGCTGGCGCTCGGCGGCGCGCAGTGGCAGGCGATCCCCGGCTACGGCCATTCGCCCGAGCACATGGCGCTGTGGTGCGCCGAGCGCGGCGTGCTGATCTCGGGCGACATGCTGCTGCCCAAGATCTCGACCAATGTCGGCGCCTGGGGCAGCGACCCGGACGTCGACGCGGTCGGCCAGTTCCTCGCCTCGCTCGACCGCTTCCTGGCGCTGCCCGACGACACCCTGGTGCTGCCTTCGCACGGCCGACCCTTCGTCGGCATCCGGCCGCGGGTCGAGGCGCTCAAGGCGCACCATGCCGAGCGGCTCGAAGCGCTGCTGGCCGCCGTCATCGCGCCGGTCACCGCCTTCGAACTGCTGCCGGCGCTGTTCGGCCGCATGTTCGATCTCTACCAGACCATGTTCGCGCTGGCCGAATGCATCGCCCACCTGAACCACCTGCGCCAGGCTGGCCTGCTGCGGCGCGAGGCCGGCGCCGACGGCTGCTGGCGCTTCGAGCGCACCTGACGGCTTCACCGCTTTGCAACCGGGCCCGCCGAAGATCCGGCCGGCCCGAACCGACGAGGAGAACGACATGACGCAACGCGCCTTGCTGATCATCGACGTACAGCACGGGCTGATCTCGGGCCTGCCGATCGTGCGCGGCGACGAGGTGGTGGCGACCATCGCCGGCCTGGCCGACGCCGCCCGCGCGGCCAAGGTGCCGGTGATCTACGTGCAGCACGACGACGACGAGGACCCGCTGCTGCAACCCGGCTCGGCCGGCTGGCAGATCGATGCGCGCATCGCGCCGCAGCCGGGCGAGCCGGTGGTGCGCAAGCGCTTCCGCGATTCCTTCCACGACACCACGCTGAGCGAGGAGCTGGCGCAGCGCGGCATCGACACCCTGATCGTGGCCGGCTGCATGACCCAGTACTGCGTCCAGTCCGGCTGCGCCAGCGCGGTCGGCCGCGGCTACGACGTGGTGCTGGTCGGCGACGCGCACGGCACGATCGACACCGGCGGCCTCTCCGCGGCGCAGATCGTCGAGCACCACAACCTGCTGCTGCACGGCCTCGAGGCCGGCAAGAACCGGCTGCGGGTGGCGCCGAGCGAGACGGTGCTGGCCGAGCTGGCGGGTTAGTCCGCGGCCGCCGCGGCGCAGCGGCGGCCGGCGCGATCTGGTACAACGGCGCCTGGGCGGCTCCGGCCGCCCTTCATTCGTCAGCGATCCCGAGCGGAGCCCCGGCATGGACATCATCGAACTCGTATCCGAACACGGCCGCGCGCGCATCGCGCGGCAGGGCGCCCAGGTGCTCGACGCCGAACTCGGCGGCGTGCCGCTGTTGTGGTTGTCGCCGCTGGCGGCCTTCGAGCCCGGCCGCGCGGTCCGCGGCGGCGTGCCGGTCTGCTTTCCCTGGTTCGGCAAGCATCCGACCGGCCTGCCGGCCCACGGTTTCGCCCGCAACCGCGACTGGACCGTGCTGGCGCAGGACGACCGCCAAGCGCGCTTCGAACTGTGCGACGACGAAGCCGGCCGCGCGCTGTGGCCGCACCGCTTCCGCGCCGAGCTGACGGTGGCGCTGGAGGATGCCGCGCTGCGCATCGATTTCGCGGTGGAGAACCGCGACGACGCGCCGATCGAATTCACCTATGCGCTGCACAGCTACTTCGCGGTCGACGACGTGCGCGCCTGCCGCGTCGAGGGCCTCGAAGGCCGGCTACGGCGCGAGGTCGGCCACGTCACCATGCCGCAGCAGGGCATCGTCGCGCTGGCCGAGCCGATCGACGCGGTGTTCGAAATCGCGCCCGAGCCGCTGATCCTGGTCGAGGGCGAACGCCGGGTGCTGATCGAGGCCGACGGCATGCGCAGCGCGGTGGTCTGGAACATCGGCCCCGACAACGCCCAGGCCGACATCGGGCCGCACTGGCCGCGCTATGCCTGCGTCGAGCGCGGCAACATCGGCGCGGCGGCGGTGCATCTGGCGGCCGGCGAGACCCATCGCGCCGGCATGCGGCTGTCCCGGTCGAGAGCGACCCGGTCGGACGCGACCCGGTCGATCGCGCCCCGGTCGAACGGTCATTGATTCGAGCAGCCGCCTATCGAGCGGCTGCTAGACTGGTTTCATGCAACGCACCGCTTCGGCCATGCCCGACATTTCCAAGCTGCACATCCGCGCCGCGGAGAACCTCGACGACCCCGGCGAGATCGCCCACGTACTGCTGCACGCCGCCTACTCGGGCGGCATCGGTGTGTTCATGTGGGAGCTCGAGCGCGACCGCCTGCTGTGGAGCCAGGCGATGTACGAGGTCTACAGCCTCGACCCGGACAGCTTCGACCACACCGGCGCCACCTGGCTGTCGACCATCCATCCCGAAGACCTGCCGCGGCTCTACCTCGAGGTGCGCGCCGCGTTGACCGGCGAGCGGCCCTACGACACGGTGTTCCGGGTGCGCGACCCGGCCGGCGGCTGGCGCTTCATCAAGGGCACCGCCTGGGTCGAGCGCGGGGCCGACGGCCGGCCGCTGCGCATGGCCGGCATCAACCGCGACGTGAGCGACGAGCATCGCTTCAACTGGATGGTGCAGACGGTGCAGCAGGTGCTGGCCGCCACCGTCGGCCAGGCCTTCTTCGCCACCTTGGCCAACGTGCTGTGCCGCGCGCTCGAAGTGCGCCATGCCTTCGTCGCCGAGGTCTCGCCGCATCCGCTGCCCGAGCGCGCGCGGGTGGTGGCCGCCTGGCTCGACGACGCGCCGCTGGCGCCCTACGAATTCGACCTGGCCGGCACCCCGTGCGAGCAGGTGGTGGCCGACGGCACCTGGCTGTTCCCCTGCGACATCCAGGCTCGCTTCCCCGACAACCGCGCATTGCGCGAGCTCGGCGCGCAGAGCTACGTCGGCGTGCCGCTGCTGGCTTCCGACGGCCGCGTATTGGGCCTGATGGCGGTGATCGACGACCGGCCGGCCCGCTATCCCGATACCGTGCGGCGCCTGCTCGAGCTGTTCTCCGGCCGCGCCGGCGCCGAGCTCGAGCGGCTGCTGCGCGACATGGAGGTGGCGCGGCTCAACGCCGAGCTCGAGGCGCGCGTCAACGCGCGCACCGGCGCGGTCCGCCGCACCATGCGCGAGCTCGAGGCCTTCACCTATTCGGTCTCGCACGACCTCAACGCGCCGCTGCGCGCGATCAACGGCTTCGGCACCATCCTGCGCGAGGATTACGCGTCGATGCTCGACGCCAGCGGCCGCGACTACCTCGACCGCGTGCTCGGCGCCGGCGAGCGCATGGGCCGGCTGCTGGAAGACCTGGTCAACCTGTCGAAGATCTCGCTCCGGCCGCTCAACGTCGGCAAGGTGCACCTGGGCGAACTGGCGCAGGACATCGCCGACGACCTCGCCAGCCAGTCGCCGCGGCCGGCCTTGCGCTTCGAGGTGGCGCGCGGCTTGACGGTGCACGGCGACGGCGGCCTGCTGCGCATCCTGCTCGACTGCCTGCTGCGCAATGCCTGGCGCTTCACCGAGCAGGTCGAGGCGCCCTTGATCGAACTGTTCGAGCGCATGCACGAGGGCCATCGCGAGATCGTGCTGCGCGACAACGGCGCCGGCTTCGACGCCTCGGCCACCGAGCGGCTGTTCGCGCCGTTCCAGCGCTTCCACGGCGAGAGCGGCATGTCGGGCGGCGGCTCGGGCCTCGCCATCGCCCAGCGCGTGGTGCACCGCCACCATGGCGGCATTCGGGTCGAAAGCCGGCCGGGCGAGGGCGCCACCTTCAGCTTCTGGCTGCCGCCGCCGGCGGAGCTGGTGGCCTTGCTGGAGACCGACAAGAGCGCCTGACGGCCGGCGCATTCACCGGCCGTCGGTGCGCCCGCCGCTCACCCCGCCTGCACCGAGATGTGATAGATCCCCCACGGGCACAGCGCGAAGCGCTCCGGCAGTGTCTTGGCCGCCAGTTCCGGGAAGCGGCCCGGGTCGTAGACCGCCCACAGCGGGCCGATGCCGCCGAGCGCCAGCGGCTTGCCGTCGATCTCGTGGGCGATGATGAAGCCGAAGCGGCGCAGGTCGGCCAGCGGCGACATCACCGCGTAGCCGTCGACCGCCTGCAGCAGGATGCGCGGGTTGTCGGCGCTCGCGCCGGCGGCGGCCAGCACGTCGGTCAGCAGCGGGCCGCGCAGCTGGTGGGGCTTGCCGTCGTATTCGAGCGTCGAGGTGATGGTCTGCTGCGGCAGCTTGGCCAGCGCGGCGAAATCGAAGGTGAAGGCGCGGTCGAACTTGACCTTGTGTTTGCCCATCATCTGGTCGAATTGCGGATCGAACGGACCGCGGTTGGTCTTGCCGACCGCGCCGGTCAGGGTCAGCAGCACCGGTCCGCGCGCGGCGGAGGCGGCCGGCTTGGCGGCGAGCGCGGGCAGGGCGCCGGCGGCGAGCGCGGCGCCGGCGAGGAATTGGCGTTTGTTCATCGGGGTCTCCGTCGGAAAATGACCGACGTTTTATCGCTTGCCGTGAATTTTGGATACATCGACGTGGCATTCGCCCGCAGCCCGGGCGTCCGGCAAAGCCGGACGCTCGCGCTCAGGGCCGGCTGGATGATCGGCGCGCCCTGGTTCAATTCCCACTCTCCCCGCCCTTGCCTCCGCGAGGGCGCCTCGCTTTGCTCGGGTGCGATGCAAGCAGGCAGGTGAGCCAATCAAGCGGCAAAAAAACGGGGCGCACCATGGCGCCCCAAGGGGTGAGGGAGAGGGTTCCCTCGAGGGAGAAATCGGGCCTAGTTGGCCGGCACGACCGCCGGGGTGATCGCGACTGGCGCGGTGGCGAGCACCAGCTGGCCGTGCTCGACCGGGATGCGGTCGCTGGTCGGCGGCTGGCTCATGCGCACGGTGTCGATCTTGTCGCCGAGCTTGTACTGCACGTCGTAGCCGACCACGCGGTCGTGGCTGCGGGTCACCGTCTTGCAGCGCTGTTCGCTGCTGGTGTAGGTGTCCTTCTGCTGCATGTTCTTCTGGATCTGGTTGCCGGCGTAGCCGCCGCCGACGGCGCCGGCCACGGTGGCGATCTTCTTGCCGTTGCCGCCGCCGACCTGGTTGCCCAGCGCGCCGCCGACCAGGCCGCCGATCAGCGTACCGGCGATGCGGTTCTCGTCCTTCACCGGCTTGCGGTGGGTGATCTGGACCTGCTTGCACACCTGCTCGGGGTCTTCACCGTTTCCTTCACCTCGGCGACCTGCATCACCTGCGCATAGCTCGGCCCCTTCAGAGCCTGGTAGCCGGCCACGGAACCCAGCGAGATCACGGCGGCGCCGCCGATGATGGCGCCGGTCAGCATGGACTTGTTCATGGTGCGTCTCCTGCGATTTGGGGCGGGCGACGTGCCTGCCTTACCTCGTTCGATGCACGGATGGTCGTCCAGTTGCGCTGAACGCTAGCTGAACAATTTATGACGAATGGATAGGTGTGTGGAACGTGAAAGGTGAAAAGTGAAACGTGGGTCGCCGCTGCGCGGCTCGAAGGCAGGTGGGGATTGAGTCTGGTGCGGCTGCGCCGCGATGGGAGAGCGGGGGATTGGTTGGTCGGAATTCATCCGGGCAGCGTCCTGGGCAGGGCTGCCGTAACTAATACACATCGCTGTCGGAATGCACATCGCTGTCGGAATGAATCCCGGCCTAGCAGGGCGATACGCGCAGTGGACGAAAACGCAGGTGCGGCAGCGCCGCCCTCAAGTGAGGCGACGTCCGCCGCTTGCCGCGAGCCGCGCAGCGGCGACCCACGTTTCACCTCTCACCTTTCACGGGCGGCCGACGCCGCGATCAGCGGCGGCGGCCGCCCAAGATCGATCCCAGGACGCCGCGCAGCACCTGGCGGCCGACCTCGTTGGCCATGGTGCGCGCCATGCTCTTGGTCGCCGTCTGCACCACGCCGTCGCGGCGGCCGCCGCGCGGGCCGGTGCTGCCGAACAGGATTTCGCTGAGCGCGCCGCCCAGTCCGCCGAACATCCCGCCGCCGTCTTCCTCCTGCTGCGGCGCCGTCGCCGCGTCGCCGGCCGGGCCCGCCGGCGTGCCCCGGCCTGCCGCGCCGCCGTTGCCGGCCGGCTGGCCGCGCAGCTTCTCGTAGGCCGATTCGCGGTCCTCGGCCGCCTCGTAGTGGCCGAACAGCACCGAGCCCTCGATCAGCGCGCGGCGTTCGGCCGGCGTCAGCGGACCGAGCCGGCAGCCGGGCGGGGCGATGAAGGCGCGCTCGACCACCGACGGCGTGCCGCGCGCGTCGAGGAAGGACACCAGCGCCTCGCCCACGCCGAGCTCGGTGATGGCCGCCTCGGCGCTGAAGGCCGGGTTGGCGCGCAGCGTCTCGGCCGCCACCTTGACCGCCTTCTGGTCGCGCGGGGTGAAGGCGCGCAGCGCATGCTGCACCCGGTTGCCGAGCTGGCCCAGCACGGTCTCGGGATGTCGAGCGGATTCTGGGTGACGAAATAGACGCCGACGCCCTTGGAGCGGATCAGCCGCACCACCTGCTCGACCTTCTCGACCAGCGCCGGCGGCGCGTCGTTGAACAGCAGGTGGGCCTCGTCGAAGAAGAACACCAGCTTGGGCTGGTCGAGGTCGCCGGCCTCGGGCAGCTGCTCGAACAGCTCGGCCAGCAGCCACAAGAGGAAGGTCGCGTACAGCTTGGGCGACTGGTAGAGCTTGTCGGCCGCCAGCACGTTGACCACGCCGCGGCCCTCGCCGTCGGTCTGCATCAGGTCGGCGATGTCGAGCATCGGCTCGCCGAAGAAGCGGTCGGCGCCCTGCTGCTCGAGCGTGAGCAGGCCGCGCTGGATCGCGCCGACGCTGGCGGCCGAGATGTTGCCGTACTCGGTGGTGAATTCCTTGGCGTGGTCGCCGACGTGCTGGACCATCGCGCGCAGGTCCTTCAGGTCCAGCAGCAAGAGGCCGTTGTCGTCGGCGATCTTGAACACCAGCTGCAGCACGCCGGCCTGCACCTCGTTGAGGTTGAGCAGCCGGCCCAGCAGCAGCGGGCCCATGTCCGACACGGTGGCGCGCACCGGGTGGCCCGCCTCGCCGTAGACGTCCCAGAACACCGCCGGGCTGGCGGCGAAGGCCGGCTCCAGGCCGAGCTGGTCGAGCCGCGCGGAGAGCTTGGGCGATGCGCTGCCGCCGGCGCCGATGCCGGACAGGTCGCCCTTCACGTCGGCCATGAACACCGGCACGCCGATGCGCGAAAAGGCCTCGGCCATGCGCTGCAGCGTCACCGTCTTGCCGGTGCCGGTGGCGCCGGTGATCAGGCCGTGGCGGTTGGCCAGCGCGGGCAGCAGTTCGAGGGCGGTGTCGTCGCGCTTGGCGATCAGCAGGGGGGCGGTCATCGGGGTGATCCTCGGGCGGGAAGCGGATGCGTCACTGTGCCAGTTTCGCCGCGCGCGTCAAAGCGCCGGCACCCGCCCGCGGATCGCCTAGACTGGGAGCTGATGTCCTGCGCCAAGAAAGGACGCGCCATGCCCCTTGCCCGCCTGCCTGGATTCCGCGTCCATTGCGCCTTGCTGCACGGCCTGCTGGCCGTCGCGGCCGCGTTGCCGGCGGTTGCCGTGCCCGGCTTGCCGCCGGGCTGCAAGCAGATGATCGCCTCGGGCAATCCCGAGTACCCGCCCTTCCTGTGGCGCGACGCGAACGACCAGGACCGGCTGGTCGGCGCCAATGCCGAGCTGATGCAGCGACTGTCCAAGGAGCTCGGCGTGCCGATCACGGTCAAGTACGCCGGGCCGTGGGGCCGGGTGCAGGAAGAGGTCAAGCAGGGCCGGGTCGACCTGATCGCCGGCGCCTTCTTCACGCTGCAACGGCAGGAGTACATGGACTACTTCTGGCCGGCGATCCGCAATACCCGCACGGTGATCTGGACCCGCGACGACCATGCGCTGCGCTACGGCAAATGGGCCGACCTGGTCGGCTTCAACGGCATCACGGTGATCAACAACAGTTTCGGCGAGGATTTCGACCGCTATGCGCGCGACAACCTCGAGATCCAGAAGGTGCCGAGCCTGGAGAGCGCGCTGAAGATGCTGGCGCTGTCTCGCGCCGACTACCTGATCTACGAGGAGGCGCCGGGCCTGGCCTACGCTGCCAAGCTCGGCATCAAGGGCCTGCGCGCGGCCTCGGCCTCGATCAGCAACGAGGACCTGCTGCTGACGCTGTCGCACAAGTCGGCCTGCAACAGCGGCGAGATGCGCGGCCGCATCGCACGGGCGATGCAGAAGCTGGCGCGCGACAAGGTGATGGACGACCTGATCGAGCGGAGCATTCAGCTTTGGCGGGTGCAGGCGAAGTAGAGCTGTGAAAGGTGAAACGTGAAATGTGAAACGTGGAACCCCATCTCCCAGCCTGCGCCGGCCGCCCCCAACCCTCCCCTTGAAGGGGAGGGCGTCCGATTGCGACACGTCTGACAGTCACTGCCGCCCGGAACCGATGCGTCCTGCTCCTCCCCTTCAAGGGGGAGGCTGGGTGGGGGATGGGGTTTCACATTTCACGTTTCACGCGCCTTAATTTCACGCGCCTTACAACTCACTGCCGCCCCAGACAAGTCCGATACCTTCCCTCCACCCGCTCGGCGAACCACGCCGTGGTCAGCTTGCGGGTGATCTTGGGGCTCTTCAGCCGGATCTGCGGCAGCACCGCGCGCGGCAGCGGCTTGCCGGCGGCCTGGTCGGCCAGCTCGAACACCCGGCGGTACAAGGCCGTCTGGTCGAAGCCGCCGTCCTTCTCCAGCGCCAGGTCGCGTTCGATCGCGGCAGCGCCGAGACCGAGCCGGCCGGCGATCGCGCGCACCGCCGCCAGCGTGTCGCTCGGCGCGCTCGACGGCACCCCCGCCTCGTAGCGCAGCAGGTCGCCGTCCAGCCCGATCTTGCGCTTGGACACCCTGGCCACCGCTGCCTGGAAGGCGGCGTTGCGGCTGGAGAAACGGCCGGCGTTGTAGTCGGCGAAGCGGTAGCGCATCTCGCCGTAGTTCACCCGGTAATGCAGCAGGTTGGCGATGCCGAAGTAGACGCCGCCGCGGCGGGTGAACACTTCGTGGCGGATGCCGTCCTTGATCGGGTAGGGATAGGGCCAGGCCTTGGCGTGGCCTGCCGCGAAGGCGATGCTGACCTGCATCGGCCCGCCGGTGCGGATCGGGTTGGCCATGCTCAGCGGCAGGCCCAGCCGCTTGGCCTCGTCGGCCATCTCCTCGAACAGCGCATTCATCTCGCGCTCGGTGCGCAGCGCATCGATGCGCGCCTTGTAGCTGCGGCCGTCGCGCGAGCTCACCAGCAGCGCGGCCTGAACCAGCGTCAGCGGCAGGCCCTTGGCGTGCGCCTTCTGCTCGATCTGGCCCACACCATCTTGCCCAGGCCGGGCACCACCGGGTCGGCCTGCCAGGTCGATTCCTGCTCGATGGTCGCGGCGGCGGCGCAGAAATACTCGGCCGTATAGGGAATCTTGAGCGCCTTGAAGGCATTGAAGATGTCGTCGCTCCAGCCGGCGCGGTCGGGCATCTTGCGCGGCAGCAGCCGCGCCAGCAGCGCGCGGCCCTGCTGCGGATCGGCCCAGGCCGGCGTGGCCTGGACCGCCGGCGCCACCGGCCGCGGCGGTTCGGCCTCGGGCGGCACGCCGGCCGGCGGCTCGGCGCCGGGCTGGCGGTAGTCGCTCGGCGTCAGGTCGGCCGGCAGTCCGTCGGGCTCGGCTTGTTCGGGCGCCGGGGGGACGTCGACCGGCGTTTCGGCCGGCGTCTCGGGCGAATCGGGATCGGCCGCGCGCGGGCCGGCGCTGGCGCAGGCGGCCAGCAGGGCGGCGAGCAGGGTGGCGGCGAGGGGAAGCGGGAATCGGGGCACGGCGTCGAGGTGGGCGAGGGACGGCCGCCATATTGCCAGCGATCGTCCGGCGCCGTGTGGATCAGCCCAGCCCCGCCACCTGTTCCAGCAACGCCAGCAACTGGCGGCCGGCGGCGCCGAAGTCGGTCGCGCCATCGACCTGGTGCGCCACGATCAGTCCCTCTCCCAGCAGGAACAGCGCATCGGCCTGCGCCGCCGGCTCGGCGACGGCGGCCTCGGCCAGCCGCGCCGCCAGCCGCGCGCGCACCTGGCGCTTGTGGGCCAGGGCCAGCCGGTGCGGCGGCGCCTCGGGCTCGGCGTATTCGGCGCTGGCGTTGATAAAGGCGCAGCCGTGGAAATCCGCCTCGCCGCTCCAGTCGAGGATGAACCCGACATAGGCGCGCATGGCCTCGCGCGGCGGCCGCGCCGCTAGCGCTGCATCGAGCCGGGCCAGGAAACGCGCCTCGCGCAGCCGCAACGCGGCGTCGATCAGCGCCTCCTTGGTCGGGAAGTGGCTGTACAGCGTCTTCTTGGTCACGCCGCCGGAACGGGCCAACTGCTCCACCCGGTGGCGTGGAAGCCCTGGCGGTGGAACAGCGCGAGCGAGGCGTCGACGAGGGAATCGCGTTTGCTGGTCATGGCGCGATTCTAGTCCGCCCGGTCGTAGGTGTATACCGATCGGTTTACATTGAGTAAACCGATCGGTATAGTCCGGCGTCATTTCCTTTGTCGATCGGACCCCGCCATGAAACTGCCCACTTTCCTGCCGGCCTCGGCCGCCCCTGCCGCTCCACCGCTGCGCGACGTCGCGCTCAACATGCTCGGCGCGCTGGCCGCGATCGCCGCCACCGGCCTGCTCGGCCGCCTGTCCGGCCAGCCTTGGCTGATGGCGCCGTTCGGCGCCAGCTGCGTGCTGGTGTTCGCGCTGCCCGACAGCCCGCTGGCCCAGCCGCGCAGCGTGATCGGCGGCCACTTTCTGTCTGCGCTGGTCGGCTTCGCCGTGCTGGGCCTGTTCGGCGGCGGCTGGCCGGCGATGGCCGCGGCGGTGGCGCTGGCGATCGGCGCCATGCAGCTGACCCGCACCGTGCACGCGCCGGCCGGCGCCACGCCGCTGCTGGTGCTGGCCAGCCAGCCCGGCCCGGCCTTCCTGTTCGCGCCGGTGCTGCTCGGTTCGCTGGCGATCGTGGCGGTGGCCTGGCTGGCCAACAATCTGCGCCGCCGCGGCAGCTATCCGCGTTATTGGTATTGATGCGGCGGGCGCTCCCGCGGCGGGCGTCCCCGCGGCGGGCATCCGGCGGCGCACGATCCGCGGCCGGCAAACGAAAAAGGACGGGTTGCCCCGTCCTTTCCCGAGCTGCGGTGATGCGCGCTTACGGCAGGGTGCGCAGATGGGCGCTGATCGGCTTGGAGAAGTTGTAGCCGTCGTAGCGGTCCCAGTTGATCGACCAGGTCATCGCGCCGCGGTAGGTCGGATAGGCCTGCTTGGGCTTGATGCTGCCGCAGTTCTGCAGCTTGGTCAGGCAGTCCAGCGCATTGGTCACCACGGCGGTGGTGACGAAGCCGCGGTTGGCCGACTTCGGCCCCGACGGCACGCCGAAGGCCACCTGGTCGGGCCGCAGGCCTTGAACTCCCAGCCGGTGCCCTGGCTGACCTTGAAGCCTCGATCAGCATCAGGCTGCCGCCGACCAGGCCGTCCACCGTGCCTTCGTTGAGCGTGGCGCCGTTGGTGTAGGTGAAGCCGCCGTTGTTGTAGTACTGGACATGGATCACCGACAGCTCGTCGCGCAGGCCGTCGATGATCGGCAGGTAGGCGCCCCAGATGCTGCCGTAGGCCACGTAGCCGCCCTGCACGTAGGGATGCTCGGGCGCCATCGACAGGTAGAAGCTCGGGCCGACCTTGGCCTTGAGCTGCTTGACCGCGGTGACCAGGTTGGCCTGAATCGGGGCGCCCTGGCTCACGCCGCTGCCGCTTTCGAGGTCGAGGTCGATGCCGTCCAGGCTGTACTTGGTGATGATGGCGTACAGGCTGTTGACGAAGTTGGTGACGTCGGAAGCGGTGTTCAGCGTGACCGAGCCGTCCTGGCCGCCGAGCGACAGCACGAACTTCTTGCCCTTGGCCTTCTTGGCCTTGATGTCGGCGATGAACTGCGCCTCGCTGCCGGCCGCGGCGTTGGGCGTGAAGCTGACGGTGCCGGCGCCGGCATTGTCGCCGAAGGACAGCACGATCACGTCCCAGTCGTCGCTGACCTGGCTGATCGGGAAGGTGTCGCCGCTCGGATTGCTGAAGTTGTGCCAGTAGCCGACCAGCAGGTGCTTGCCGGCCGGGGTGGGCGTCGGCGTGGGGGTAGGCGTCGGGGTCGGAGTGGGGGTTGGCGTGGGCGTCGGAGTCGGGGTCGGCGTGGGAGTAGGCGTGGGAGTAGGTGTGGGAGTAGGCGTCGGAGTCGGCGTACCGCAGACGCCGACTTCCTTCCACGGCTTGCCGTCGCCGACGCTCGACGACGGCACGTCGCCCTTCGTCCACCACTTGGCTTCGTAGTTGCGGCCGTCGTAGGTCACGCGCTGGCCGGTGGTATAGGCGGTGCCCGACAGCCAGGTCGCATAGCAGGCCGGCGGCAGGGTGGGCGTCGGGGTCGGCGTGGGCGTGGGTATCGGCGTCGCGGTGGGTGTCGGCGTGGGTGTCGGAGTCGGGGTGGGCGTCGGGGTAGGCGTCGGTCCGCCGGTGCAGGCGCCCTGCGATGACCACAGCGTCGGCGACGCGGCCGGGTTCCAGCCGGCGCCGGCATAGGCGGTGTGCGTCACCAGGGCCTTGTAGTTGCTGCTTTGGTAGGAGGCGATCGTGCCGGCGGCATAGGTGTTGCCCTCGGCCCAGGCGGCGGCGCAGGCGGCGGCCATCGCGTTCGGGGCGTAGAGGGCGCCGGCGGCGGCAAGGCTCAGTGCCAGGCGCCGCGCGGTGGAAGTCGACTTGTGCATGCGTTGAATCTCCATCTCTTGTCAGTCTGGTGGTGTCCGGATTCGGAACGGTGAAGTGGACTTATTGTCTGTCCATTGATTAATACCAGTTCGGCCGGATAAATGAGGAGGCGCTTATCGTGAAGACCGGTATTATCGATTCAGCCAATGCCGGTATGGCTGCGGCGATCCTATGCGGCACCCGGTGGGTCGTCAATATTCGTTCATAAATCATCGACTTGTGATTGATCGTGGCGAGGTGGGTCGAGCCGTCGCGCAGCGGCTGCTCCATGGCGGTGCGGTGACGCGGCACCGGCCGACCAGGCCATTGCCTGCCGCATTGCAAAATGGAAGTGGTATTAATTGAGGGCCGTTCCAATGGCCGGAATCGAGAGGTCGGCTGGGTGCGGCAGCAATTTATGCTGCTGTATTTGCAGGGGGATTCGGACCGTGCCGGCGGCGCCGGCCGGGGCGTGGCGGCCCGATGGTATTAGGCTCGATTGCACTGCCGCATGGGCCGTGCCTGCGCTGCCTTGGGGCGGTGGCCGCCTGCCGATGGGGCGGGCCGCCGGTGTGGCAGGCGGCCGGCGGCCCGCCGCGCGAGGCGCCGATGCGACGAACGGTCGGCCCGGCCGATGCGCATGACCGGGCATGTGCCGCCTGCCCGGGCTCCGTACAATGGTGCCATGACGACGACACCCCCCTACGAAACCCTGACGCCCGACTGCCTGCTCGACGCGATCGACGGGCTCGGCCTCTACACCAGCGGCAGCCTGCTGGCGCTGAACAGCTACGAGAACCGCGTCTACCAGGTCGGCATGGACGAGGGCCCGCCGCTGGTGGCCAAGTTCTACCGGCCCGGCCGCTGGAGCGATGCGCAGATCCTCGAGGAGCATGCCTTCGCCGCCGAGCTGGCCGAGCGCGAGATCCCGGTGGTGGCGCCGCTGGTGGTGAACGGCGCCACGCTGCACCGCCACGCCGGCTTCGCCTTCGCGCTGTTCCCGCGCCGCGGCGGCCGCTCGCCCGAGCTCGACCGCTGCGAAGTGCGCGAATGGATCGGCCGCTTCCTCGGCCGCATCCACGCGGTCGGCGCGGTCGCGCCCTTCGCCGAGCGGCCGGCGCTCGACCTGGCCGCCTTCGGCGAGGAGCCGCTGGCCTTCGTGCTGGCCGGCGACTACATCCCGCGCGAGCTGTACGAGGTCTACCGCGGCGTGGCCGCCCAGGCGCTCGACGGCGTGCGGCGCTGCTACGACCGCGCCGGCGCGGTCGACGCCATCCGGCTGCACGGCGACTGCCATCCCAGCAACATCCTGTGGACCGACGCCGGCCCGCACTTCGTCGACTTCGACGACAGCCGCATGGGGCCGGCGGTGCAGGACCTGTGGATGCTGCTGTCGGGCGACCGGCGCGAGCAGACCACCCAACTGGCCGACCTGCTGGCCGGCTACGAGGACTTCCGCGAATTCGACGGCCGCGAGCTGCACCTGGTCGAGGCGTTGCGCACGCTGCGGCTGATCCACTACAGCGCCTGGCTGGCGCGGCGCTGGCACGATCCGGCCTTCCCGGCCGCCTTCCCCTGGTTCGACACGCCGCGCTACTGGGAGCAGAAGATCCTGGAACTTCGCGAGCAGATCGCGCTCATGGACGAAGCGCCGCTACCCGTTTAGTCGTTGAAACCGTAGCTGCACACCCATGCTCGTGATCCGCCCGGCAAAGCCGGGCGTTTCGGGCCTGCTAAAAATCGACGAGTGATCGTTGTTCGATTCCACTCCCCCACCCTCGCCGCTACCGGGGCCCCCGCGAAGTCGAAGACTTCGTGGGGTGGTCCAGAGGGAGCCTCGCTGGCGCGAGATTTGCGCCTATTTCAGTGGCCTGCTAGATCCAGCACGCTGCCAAAACCAGCGCCGGCGCGGGCCGGCCCGACCATCCCCAAGGAGAAACGCATGTCGCTGTCGATGTACACGATTTCCATCCCGGTCCTGATCCGCCAGCTCGACAACCTGTCGGTGCTGCTGGACAAGGGCGCCCGGCATGCCGAGGCGAAGAAGTTCGATCCGGCGGTGCTGGTCAATGCGCGGTTGGCGCCCGACATGTTCGCGCTGGGCCGCCAGGTCCAGATCGCCACCGACAACGCCAAGGGCGCGGCGGCGCGGCTGGCCGGCGTCGAGATCCCGAAGTACGAGGACACCGAGACGAGCTTCGACGAGCTGCAGGCGCGCATCGCCAAGACCATCGCCTTCCTGCGCAGCATCCGGCCCGAGCAGCTCGAGGGCAGCGAGGAACGCGCCGTGATGGTGAAGACGCGCGCCGCCGAGCTGCATTTCAAGGGCCGCGACTACCTGCTCAACTTCGCGCTGCCCAATGTGTTCTTCCACGTCACCACCACGTACGCGATCCTGCGCCACAACGGCGTCGAGATCGGCAAGACCGATTACCTCGGCGGCTTCTGAAGCAGTCCGCAGCGCGCCAACGAAAAGGGCCGCCCATTGGGCGGCCTTTTTACGCATTGCGTGGCAATGGCGATGCGATGGCAATTCGATGTGCCGACGAGCGCAGCGAGGTTCCCCGCCGGCGGGCGGGGCGGAGGGGGATGGGTGAAATCAGGGGCGCCGCCGTTTCAGACCGCGCAAATGGCGAGCGCCCGGGTTTGCCGGGCGCCTGTACTGTGACTATCGATCAAGCGCGTGCGCTGGAATGCATCAAGGCTACCGTCGTTCCTGCCGCCATAGCAGGAACACGGCCAGCGTCAGGAACAGCCCCGACGGCATCGCCGCGGCCAGCAGCGGCGGCCAGTCGTACAGCAGGCCCAGGTGGCCGACCAGCTTGTTCACGAAGTAGAACAGCAGCCCCAGCATGATGCCGACGAACAGCTTGACGCCGACGCCGCCGGCGCGGCGCTGGGTCTGGGCGAACGGCAGCGCGATCACCAGCATGGCCAGGCAGGCGAAGGGGTAGACCAGCTTGGTCCACAGCGCGATCTCGTAGCGGCTGGTCTTCTGCTGGTTGCGGTGCAGGTGGTCGATGTAGTCGATCAGCGTGAACACCGACATCTGCTCGGGCGCGATCAGCAGCACCGACAGCGTGTCGGGCGTCAGCACCGAGCGCCAGATGTATTCGGGCCGCCGCTCGATCTGGATGCTGTCGGGCTTGATGTGGGTGGCGACGATGTCGGTCAGCCGCCAGGCCTGCTTGTCGCCTTCCCACACGCCGCGCTCGGCGCGGCCGTACAGCGTCATGCGCCGGTTGGCGTCGAATTCGTAGATGTTGATGTTGCGCAGCGTCTGGTCGGGCAGCACTTCGCGCACGTTGACGAAGCTGCCGTCGTCCTTGAGCCAGAAGCCCGAGCGGTAGTCCTGCGACACCAGCTGGCCCTTGGCCGCCAGCCGCAGCTGGGTGGCGGCCCGCTCGGCGCGCGGCGCCAGGTATTCGCCGGCCGCCAGCGTGACCAGCGCGAAGAACAGCCCGGCGATGGTGAGGATGGCCAGGATGCGGCTGACCGACAGGCCGCCGACGCGCATCACGGTCAGCTCGGAATACTGGTTCAGCATCGCCAGCGAGATCATGCCGCCGATCAGCACCGCGATCGGCATCAGCTCGTAGGCGTGGCCCGGCGCCAAGAGGCCGACGTAGGCCAGCAGCTTGCCGAAGGTGTAGCCGCCGCGGCCGACGTCGCCGAGCTCGCCGATCAGGTCGAAGAACAGGAACAGGCCGAGCAGCGCGAGCAGGACCAGGAAACAGGTCCGCACCACTTCGTTGATCAGGTAGCGCGACAGCGTCTTCATGTGCGGGGCCTGGAACGGTAGCGGAACAGGCCCCAGGCGATGGCGGCCACCGTCAGGTGGACCGGCCACATGCCGATCGCGGCCGGCAGCCGGCCGGAGGCGATCCAGCTCTGCGCCACGTTGATCAGGTTGAGATAGATGGTGAACAGCAGCACGGCGGCCAGCAGGTTGAAGGCGCGGCCCACGCGCGGGTTGACGTAGGCCAGCGGGATCGCCAGCAGCGCCAGCAGCACGGTCGCGATCGGGATGGCGATGCGGCGCGCCAGCTCGGCCGCCTGCTCGGGGTCGGCGCTATTCCACAGCACGCCGGTGCCGCTGGCCTCGATGCTGGTGGTGACCTCGTGGCGGTCGGGCTCCTCGATGCGGATGCGCGCCTCCTCGAACTCGACCGTGCGATAGCTCGGCAGGCCGACCACGCCCTGGTAGCGGCGGCCGTTCTGCAGCACCAGCACCCGCTCGCCGTCGGGCATGTTGAGGAAGTGGCCCTGCTTGGCGACCGTGATGATGTGGCTGTCACCCTCGCGCTGCTGCACGAAGATGTTGCGCGCCGAGCCGCCTTCGCCAGAGAAGTTCTCGATGAACACTACCCGGTCCGAATGGGTCGATTCCTTGAACAGGCCCGGCGCCAGCGCCGACATGTCGTCGCGGGTGGCGAGCTGCTCGCGGTACTCGCGTGCCTTGAACTTGGCCCACGGCGACAGGCCCAGGCTCAGCACCGCGGCCAGCAGCGCCAGCGGCACGGCGAAGGTCAGCACCGGCCGGATCCAGTCGGTGAGCGACTGGCCGGCGGCGAACCAGACCGCCATCTCGTGGTCGCGCCAGGCGCGCGTCAGCGCCATCAGCACGGTGATGAAGACGGTGACCGACAGCAGCCACGGCACCACGCCCAGCAGGGTGAAGCCCAGCAGCGCGGCCACCGCCTCGGACGCCACCGTGCCGCTGGCGGCCAGGCCGAGCAGCTTGGCGCCGCGCGTCACGATCATGATGGTCAGCAGCACGAAGAACACGCCGGCGGCGAGGCCGGAGAATTCGCGCAGCAGATTGCGCTCGAACAGGCGTTCGGAAGGCAGGCAGCGGGATAGGAGGGGAATTCGGCGAAGAGAGGGCACGCTTTGACTTTTGCCGGTCGAGTTCGGAAAATCGGACGAATTTCCTTCAAATTCGTTTCCGCCTATTCACCCTGCGGCCATGAGCGGCGCGGTGAATTCACAACCAGCGGGGTAGACTTCTCGACCGAAGAGTTTACGCGCCGCGATCTTACAGGAGTCCACCGTGGAAATCATCGCCAAGGCCGTTGCCGCCGAAAAACACAAAGCCGCCGTGCTGGCGCTGTCCGTCAGCGACGGCAAGCTGGGCGCGACGGCTCTGGCGGTCGACCAGGCAGCAGGCGGGCACCTGGCCGCCGTGGTCAAGCTCGGCGACCTCGATGCCAAGTCCGGCAGCTGCGTGCTGCTGCACAAGGTGCCCGGCGTCGCCGCCGAGCGCGTGCTGCTGGTGAGCGTGGGCGCGAGCGACCGCGAGTTCCGCGACGCCGCCCGCGCCGCGGTGCGCGCCGCCGCCGCCGTGGGCGGCGAGCTGGCCGTGGCCTTCGACGGCCGCACCGCCGCATCGGCCGCCGAAGAGATCGCCAGCGCGGCCTTCGACGCCAGCTACAAGTACGACACCACCAAATCCAAGAAGGACGACAAGGCCGGCCTGAAGAAGGTCACCGTGCTGGTCGCCAAGGCCGACGAAGCGGCCGCGACCGCCGGCATCGCCGCCGGCCGCGCGCTGGGCGAGGCGGTCAACCTCGGCAAGCAGCTCGGCAACCTGCCGCCCAACTTCTGCACCCCGACCCACCTGGCCGAGACCGCCCGCGGCATCGCCAAGCAGTTCGGCATGAAGATCGAGGTGCTCGAGCGCGCCGACGTCGAGAAGCTCGGCATGTGGTCCTTCGTCTCGGTGGCCAAGGGCAGCACCGAGCCGCTCAAGTTCATCGTGCTCAAGCACGAAGGCGGCGCCAAGGGCGACAAGCCGGTGGTGCTGGTCGGCAAGGGCATCACCTTCGACTCGGGCGGCATCAGCCTCAAGCCGGGCGAGGGCATGGACGAGATGAAGTACGACATGATGGGCGCCGGTTCGGTGATCGCCACCATGCACGCGGTCGGCGCGCTCAAGCTGCCGCTCAACGTCTACGCCGTGGTCGCCAGCTGCGAGAACATGCCGGCCGGCAACGCCAGCAAGCCGGGCGACGTGGTCACCACCATGAACGGCCTCACGGTCGAGATCCTCAACACCGACGCCGAAGGCCGCCTGATCCTGTGCGACGCGCTGACCTACGCCGAGCGCTTCGAGCCGGCCGCGGTGATCGACGTGGCCACGCTGACCGGCGCCTGCGTGATCGCGCTGGGCCACCACGTCACCGGTCTCTACGCCAACCAGGAAGACCTGGCGCGTGAGCTGGTCGCCGCCGGCGAAGCCGCAGGCGACCGCGCCTGGCAGATGCCGCTGTTCGACGAATACCAGGAACAGCTGAAGTCCAACTTCGCCGACCTCGCCAACATCGGCGGCCGTCCGGGCGGCTCGGTCACCGCGGCCTGCTTCCTGTCGCGCTTCGCCAAGCAGTACGACTGGGCCCACCTCGACATCGCCGGCACCGCCTGGAAGTCCGGCGCAGCCAAGGGCGCGACCGGCCGTCCGGTGCCGCTGCTGACCCAGTTCCTGCGCGCCCGCGCTGCTGCCCAGCCGGTGGCGGCCAAGCCCGTCGCCGCCAAGCCGGCCGCCAAGGCCGAAGCCAAGCCGGCCGCCGCGAAGGCGACCAAGGCTGCTGCCGCCAAGGAAGCCGCGGCCAAGCCCGCGGCCGCCAAGACCGCAGCGGCGAAGCCGGCAGCCAAGGCTGCCGCCAAGCCTGCCGCGAAGGCCGCGGCCAAGCCGGCCGCCAAGCCGGCGGCGAAGAAGAAGTAAGCGCATGGCGCAGCCGCAGGCGAGCTTCTACTTCAACGTCCAGAGCCGCGAGCAGGCGCTTTGCCAGCTTGTCGGCAAGGCGCTGAAGCAGCGGCTCGCCATCGGCATCGCGGCCGATTCCGAAGCGACCGCGGCGCGGCTCGACCGCCTGCTGTGGGAGGTGCCGGCCACCGGCTTCCTGCCGCATTGCCATCCGCGCGACGCGGTCGCGGCCGAGACGCCGGTCTGGCTCGACCACCGGCTCGAGACGCTGGCCGGCCGCGCCGTGCTGTTCAACTGGACCGGCCAGGTGGTGCCCGTCGCGCTCGGTGCCGGCCGGGTGATCGAGATCGTCGCGCGCGACGACGAGGCCGGCCGCCAGGCGGCGCGCCAGCGCGTCGCGCAGTACAAGGACGCCGGCTACCTCGTCGACTACACCGACATGGCGCAAACTAGACAGAGCTGAGCCGATGGCCGAAGAGCATCCCCCGTTCGAATTCTTCGACGACGACGAACCGCCGCCGGCCGTGCTGGGCAAGATGGATGCGCTGATCGCCCGCCATCGCGGCGCCGGCCCCGATCCCAACGTGCCGGTGCTGACCGACCTGGCCGGGCCCGATACGCGCGGCGGCATCCCGGTGCTGACCGAAGTGGCGCCGCTGATCGGCGACGACCTGATGTTCACGCCGGAAGAGATCCGCGCCGAGGATCTGCACCTCGAGCCGGAACCGACGCCGGCGCCCGCGCCGGCAGTCCAGGCCCGGCCCGCGCCGATCGCACCGGCGCCGAGCGTGCCGCCACCGGACGTGGCGCCGCCGCCGGCTACCGTGGCCCGGCCCGAGCCGCCGCGGGTGGCCGCGCCCACGCTGCCGCCGCCGAGTCCGGCGCCCGCAGCCGTAATCCGTCCGCCCGCGCCGGCGGCGCCGCCGCCTTTGCCTGCGCTCGACTTCCCCGAACTGACCCTGCCATCCTCCTTCGAGGCCAAGCCCAAGCCGGCGCCCGCAGCGGCGCTCGGCCCCTCGGCGCCGCCGTTCGGCGAGATGCTGATGCCGGAGCTGGCGCTCGATTTCGATTTCCCCGCGCCGGACGAAGCGCCGGTTCCCGCCGCGCCCAGGCCGGCCGCGGCTCCGATCCCGGCCGTGCCGGCGCCGGCCAGTCCCGCCCCGGTCGCCGCGGTACCCGCCATGGCGCCGCCGGCTCCCGCTGCGGCCGTCGCTCCCCCGGTCGCTGCCGCAGCCGTCCCGCCGGCCTCGTCGGTGGCGCCGCGACCGTTACAGCCGCTCCAGCCGCCCGCCGCCGTGCGGCCGGCCGTTCCGCCGGCAGCGCCGGTGGCGCCGGCCGTGCAGGCGATGCAATCCGCGCCGGTGCCGGCCCGGCCCGCTGCGGTTCCAGCCGCCGCGCCGCTGCCGCCGGTGGCACCGGCGATCCAGGCCCGGCCGGCCGTGCCGGTACAGCCCACGCCGACGCCGACCCGGCTGGTCGCCGACGATTTCCCTGAGCTCAGCATCGAGCTGCCGCACGATCTCGACGAGCGCCTCGACGCGCTCGGCGCACCGGCCGCGACGCCGGCGCCGCCCCCCTGATTCCCGTTCCGGTGCCCGTACCGGCCCCCGCGCCGCCGGCGATCGACGCCGCGGCGCTGGCCGCCGCGCTGCAGGCCGCGCTCAAGCCCGAGCTGGAAAAGCTGGTGCGCGCCGAGATGAGCCGGCAGATCGCCACGCTGCACGGCGAGACGGTGCGCCGTGCGCTCGGCGCCCTGCAGCCGCAGCTGGACAAGCTGGTCGCGGCCCAGATCGCCGAGGCGCTGAAGAAGGTGCAGTGAGCTTTTCCGCGCGGCGGCTGTCCAAGCCCTCGCGCGCCAAAGGCAGATGAGTCCGACTCAGACCCGGCCAGTGCGGTAAAATCGCGCACTTTCAGACGATTACCGCCGAGTCCGGACCGATGCGCACCTCGCAATTCTTCCTCTCCACCCTCAAAGAAGCCCCCAACGAGGCCGAGCTGCCCAGCCACAAGCTGATGCTGCGCGCCGGCCTGATCAAGAAGCTCGGTTCCGGCCTCTACACCTGGATGCCGCTCGGCCTGCGCGTGCTGCGCAAGGTCGAGGCCGTCGTGCGCGAGGAGATGGACCGCTCCGGCGCGCTCGAGCTGCTGATGCCGGCGATCCAGCCGGCCGAGCTGTGGCAGGAGTCGGGCCGCTGGGCGGTGTTCGGGCCGCAGATGCTGAAGATGAAGGATCGCCACGAGCGCGACTTCTGCTTCGGTCCGACCCATGAGGAAGTGATCACCGACATCGCGCGGACCGAGATCAAGAGCTACAAGCAGCTGCCGCTCAACTTCTACCAGGTGCAGACCAAGTTCCGCGACGAGATCCGGCCGCGCTTCGGCGTGATGCGCGCGCGCGAATTCGTGATGAAGGACGCCTACTCCTTCGACGTCGACGCCGCCGGCATGGCCGACAGCTACCGCAAGATGCACGCCGCCTACACCCGGATCTTCACCCGCCTGGGCCTGCAGTTCCGCGCCGTGAAGGCCGATTCGGGCGCCATCGGCGGCGATGCCTCGCAGGAATTCCACGTGCTGGCCGACTCGGGCGAGGATGCGCTGGCCTACTGCCCCGATTCGGACTTCGCCGCCAACGTCGAGGCCGCCGAGGCGATGGCGCCGGCCGCGCCGCGCGCCGAACCCGCCGAGGCGATGCGCGACGTCGACACGCCGAAGCAGACCACCTGCGAGGCGGTGGCCGAGCTGATGGGCATCCCGCTGCAGCGCACCGTCAAGCTGATCGCGCTGATGGCCGGCGGCCAGCTGCAGATCGTGCTGCTGCGCGGCGACCATTCGCTCAACGAGGTCAAGGTCGGCAAGCTGCCCGGCATGGACGACTTCCGCTTCGCCACCGAAGAAGAGCTGCGCGCCTTCTTCAACTGCCCGCCCGGCTTCCTCGGCCCGGTCGGCATCGACCGTAGCCGCGTCCGGCTGATCGCCGACCGCACGGTGGCGGCGATGAGCGACTTCGTGGTCGGCGCCAACAAGCCCAAGTTCCACATCGCCGGCGTCAACTGGGGCCGCGACGTGGCCGAGGCCGACCTGGTCGCCGACGTGCGCAACGTGGTGGCCGGCGACGTCTCGCCCGACGGCCGCGGTACGCTGGAGATCTGCCGCGGCATCGAGGTCGGCCACATCTTCCAGCTCGGCACCAAGTACTCGGCCGCGCTCAACTGCCAGTACCTCGACAGCGAAGGCCAGCTCAAGCCGATGGAGATGGGCTGCTACGGCATCGGCGTGAGCCGCATCGTCGGCGCCGCCATCGAGCAGAACTTCGACGAGCGCGGCATCCGCTTCACCGAGGCGATGGCACCGTTCACGGTGGCCATCGTGCCGGTCGGCTACCAGCGCTCGGAGGCGGTCAAGGCCGCCGCCGATGCGCTGTATGCCGAGCTGGCGGCCAAGGGGGTCGACGTGCTGATCGACGACCGCAACGAGCGGCCCGGCGTGATGTTCGCCGACATGGAGCTGATCGGCATCCCGCACCGCATCACCATCGGCGACAAGTCGCTGGCCGAAGGCAAGGTCGAGTACGTGTCGCGCCGCGAGGCGGCGACCGAGCTGGTCGGCCGCGACGAGATCGCCGGCTTCGTGCTCGGCAAGCTCGGCCGCCAGGGGCAGTAAGCCGTGCGCCATCTCGCCCTTGCCGCCGCCCTGTTGCTGATCGCTTCGCCGGCCGCGCTGGCCGGCGCGCAGAAAGAGGAAGCGCTGTCGCTGTCGGTGGCGACCGCCATGCAGCGCTCGATCAACGACGCGACCGCGCCGCGGCTGGTGTTCGCCAGCGCTGGCGAAGGCCAGGCCTGGCTGGCCGAGATGTCGGGCCGCCTGAAGAAGAAGATTCCCGACGACTTCATGCGCGAGAAGCTGTTGACCGCGATCCACTACGAGGCGACGCGGGCCGGGCTCGATCCGCAGATGGTGCTCGGGCTGATCCAGGTCGAGAGCGGCTTCCGCAAGTACGCGATCTCGTCGGTCGGCGCGCGCGGGCTGATGCAGGTGATGCCGTTCTGGGTGCGCAGCATCGGCACCAACGAACACAACCTGTTCGATATGTATACCAACCTGCGCTTCGGCTGCACCATCCTGCGCCACTACCTCGACATCGAGAAGGGCGACCTCTACCGCGCGCTGGGCCGCTACAACGGCAGCCTGGGCAAGCCCGAGTACCCGAACCTGGTGCTCGGCGCCTGGAAGGCGAACTGGGATTGGCAACCGGGTGCGGTGCGCCTGCAGACGGTGGCCTACCCGGCCAAGTAGGCGGCGGCCCAGGCCGTTCGAAAGCCCCGCGATGCGGGGCTTTTTCATGCCTTGCCACATCGTCGGCGCTGATCTTCGAACTGAATCGACCCCCCTCTTCTTCCTCGCGCGGGAGAGGGCCTGATGAGCGCGCTTTTACATGACCGCCGTGCAAGAACTGCATGCATGCGATGGTCTTGCAGAACCCGCCAGCGGGCTCTGCCGCGCATCGCGCGATGGGCGAGGGCCACGGCACGGAACTTGCCCAGCTGTGCCATCCGCCTACCCCAAGGAGAGCACCATGCTGCGCAACCTCGTCATCCTGGCCGGCCTCGCCGCCGCCACCGGCCTTGCCGGCTGTGCTTCCCATTCGCCCGCCCCGATTCCCAAGGACGAGATGCAGACCGACCAGATCACCCTGGCGCGCGACATCGGCGTCGGCGAGGTCGCGCCGGTGCCGGAGAAGGTGGCGAGCCGTTTCGCGATGAAGGACGGCACCGTCAACGTGTTCGTGGTGCTGAGCTGGAACCCGGCCGACAAGCCGCTGGGCAAGCGGCCGATCCGCTGGGTCTGGTACGACGGCTCGGGCGAGCGCCAGCTGGCCCAGCTCGGTGCCGAGTTCAACTTCAACGCCGCCCCCTACACCGTGCACGGCAGCATGGCGACCAAGGCGCTCGGACCGGGCGCGCACCGGGTCAAGCTGTTCGTCGACGGCATCGAGCGGGCCGACAAGGAATTCCGCATCGATTGATGCGGCGGCCGGAGCGGTTGAGCAGGTCGGGCTTCGACCGGTTGCGTAGGTCGGGCTTTATGCCCGACGGCGCCCTTGGCCGGCGTCGCTGTCGGGCGTAAAGCCCGACCTGCGGCCGCCGATCGCCGTCGTCGGTTGGATCGTAGGTCGGACTGAAGTCCGACCTGCGGAGCCCTCTGGCCGGCCGGTGCTTTCGACCTCGGCTCGTTCACATCGCCCGCGCCACGATCTCTTTCATGATCTCGCTCGAACCCGCATAGATCCGCGCCACCCGGGCCGAGGCCCACAGCCGGCCGATCGGGTATTCGGCCATGTAGCCGTAGCCGCCGAACAGCTGCAGGCAGCGGTCGGCCGCACGGCCCAGCAGCTCGCTGGTCCACAGCTTGGCCTCGGCGGCGTCGACCGCGTCGAGGCTGCCGGCGTTGTGCTCCATCACCAGCCGGTCGAGGTAGACCTGGCCGACGTCGAGCTCGGTCTTGATCGCCGCCAGCTCGAAGCGGGTGTTCTGGAAGTCGAACAGCCGCTGGCCGAAGGCCTGGCGCTGCTTGACGTAGTCGAGCGTCAGCGCGAGCGCCGCCCGGGCGGCGCCGAGCGAGCCGATCGCGCAGGTCAGCCGCTCGGGCGCCAGCATCTGCATCAGCATCCGGAAGCCCTGGTGCGGCTCGCCGAGCAGGTTCTCCACCGGCACCCGCACGTCGCGGAAGAACAGCTCGGCGGTGTCCTGGCTGTGCTGGCCGATCTTGTCGAGCTTGCGGCCGATCTCGAAGCCGTCCCAGCCCTTCTCGACCAGGAACAGCGACAGGCCGCGCTTCTCGGTCGGATGGGTGCGGGCGGCGACGATCACCAGGTCGCTGTTCACCCCGTTGGAGATGAAGGTCTTGGCGCCGTCGAGCCGCCAATGGTCGCCGCGCAGCTCGGCCCGCGTCTGGATCGCGGCCAGGTCGCTGCCGGTGCCGGGCTCGGTCATCGCCACCGCCAGCACGCAGTCGCCCGACACCACGCCGGGCAGGTAGCGGCGCTTCTGCGCCTCGCTGCCGAAGGCGTCGATATAGGGCGCCACCAGCGAGGAATGCAGGCCGAGCGCCAGGCCCCACTCGTTGGCGAGGCCGAGCTCCTCGGCCACCACCTGGTCGTAGCGGAAATCGCGGCAGCCGGCGCCGCCGTACTGCTCGTCGACGAAGGGCGCGAGGAAACCCAATTCGCCGGCGCGCCTCCAAACCTGCCGCGGCACCATGCCGGCGGCTTCCCACTCGCGCTGGTGCGGCACGATCTCGTCGGCCAGGAAGCGGCGGAAGTTGTCGCGGAACAGCTCGTGTTCCGCATCGAAATGGCGGCGGGGAATCATTCTGTCTCCTAAGGTGGGTTTGTTTTGCCTGCGCCGCCCGAGGGCGGCCGGAGTGCCATGCGCTTCTTGCCCCTACATCTGCTGCACCTGCGCCAGGGCGCCTTGCCCTGGCGCCAGGCCGTCTGCGCCGCCTTCGGCGTGGCCGCGCCGGTCGCCGTGGCGGTCTGGCTCGACCGGCCGGTCGGCCTCCTGTTCGGCGCGGTCGGCGGGCTCTACGCCAGCCTGCTCGATTTCGGCGGCACGCTGCGCCACCGCCTGCTGACCCAGTTCGCCGGCCTCGCGCTGGTGGTGCTCAGCGCGCTGGCCGGGCTGTGGCTCGGGCCGCACCACCACCTGCTGTTCGTCACCCTGGCCGTGCTCAGCTTCGGCATCGGCTGGGTCGACGGCACCGGCGTGGCGGTCGAGACCATCCTGCGCTTCGCTGCGTTGATCCTGCTGATCTACGCCTTCATGCCCATGCTGCCGCCCGAGGGCCTGCCGTTCTTCGGCCTGGGCATGGCGGCCGGCCTGCTGGCGGTCTGGCTCGACAGCCTGGTCTGGCCGCGCGCGCTGCCGCGCCGCCACCCGGGCCTGCGCAACGCCACCCGGCTGATCGCGGCCGGCCACAACGCCGGCTGGCAGCACGCGACCGGTTTCTGCCTGGCCGTCTGCGGCGGTCTCGCGCTGGCGCTGTGGCTCGGCTACCAGCGGCCGGCCTGGGTGGCGGCTGCGACGCTGTTCGTGATCCGGCCCGACGGCCCGGACAGCCTGCGCCGGCTGTTCCAGAGCGCCTTCGGCACCGCCTGCGGGGTGGCGCTGGCCTGGACGGTCGGCCACTTCACCAGCGATCCGGCCGTGCTGCTGGGCTGCGTGATCGGCCTGGCCTTCTTGCGGCCGATCGCGCTGGCCAAGAACCTGTGGGCGCAGTCGGCCACGCTGACCGCGCTGGTGCTGCTGCTGTTCGACCTCGCGCTTGGCGACGCCGGCCGCGCCACCAGCGTGGCGCTGCTGCACGCGCGGCTGGTCGACACCACGCTGGGCTCGGCGGTCGCGCTGGCGGCGATGCTGCTGTTCAACCCGACCGCGCGCCGCCACCTGCTCGAACGGCTGCGCAAGCCGCGCGCCGAACCGGCCGCGCCGGCCTGAGCGGCGGCTATCATGCGCCGAGCTTTTACTTTAAGCTAGCGCTTGCTTGATATTGCGCCGCAATGGCGCGCCAGGACGAGGAAATCATGAGCGAAGCATTCATCTACGACGCCATCCGCACCCCGCGCGGCCGCGGCAAGGCCGACGGCAGCCTGCACGAGGTCAAGCCGGTGTCGCTGCTGACCGGCCTGATGCACGCGCTGGAAGCGCGCATCGGTCTTGCCACCGCCGAGGTCGACGACGTGGTGCTCGGCTGCGTCACCCCGGTCGGCGACCAGGGCGGCGACATCGCCAAGACCGCCGCGCTGGCGGCCGGCTGGGACTGGAAGGCGGCCGGCGTGCAGGTCAACCGTTTCTGCGGCTCGGGCCTCGAGGCGGTCAACCTGGCGGCGCAGAAGGTGCGCTCGGGCTGGGAGGACATCGTGGTGGCCGGCGGCGTCGAATCGATGTCGCGGGTGCCGATGGGCTCGGACGGCTGGGCCATGGCGACCGACCCGGAGACCGCGCGCGCGCTCGGCTTCGTGCCGCAGGGCATCGGCGCCGACCTGATCGCCACGCTGGAGGGCTACGGCCGCGCCGAGGTCGACGCCTACGCGGTGGAGAGCCAGCGCCGCGCCGCCGCCGCGCGCGCCGCCGGCCGCTTCGCCCGCTCGATCGTGCCGGTGCGCGACCTGAACGGCATCGCCATCCTGGCCGAGGACGAATTCATCAAGCCGGCCACCACGGCCGAGGGCCTGGCCAAGCTCAAGCCGAGCTTCGAGCAGATGGGCGCGATGGGCTACGACGCGGTGGCGCTGCGGCGCTATCCCTGGGTCGAGCGCATCGACCACGTCCACCATGCCGGCAACGCCTCGGGCATCGTCGACGGCGCCGCGCTGGTGCTGCTGGCCAGCGAAGCGGCCGGCCGCCGCTACGGCTGGACGCCGCGCGCGCGGGTGGTCGCCACCGCGCTGACCGGCACCGATCCGACCATCATGCTGACCGGCCCCGCGCCGGCGGCGCAGAAGGCCCTGGCCAAGGCCGGCCTGAGCGCCGACGACATCGACCTGTACGAGGTCAACGAGGCCTTCGCCGCGGTGGTGATGCGCTTCGCCCGCGAGATGGGCGTCGGCATGGACCGTATCAACGTCAACGGCGGTGCGATCGCCATGGGCCATCCGCTCGGCGCGACCGGGGCGATGATCCTCGGCACCCTGGTCGACGAGCTCGAGCGGCAGGGCAAGCGCTACGGCCTGGCGACGCTGTGCATCGGCGGCGGCATGGGGGTCGCCACGATCGTCGAGAACCTGCTGTGAGTAGCTGCGCGTCCGGTTCAGGCGCCCGGGAAAGCCGGGCGCTCGCCCGCAGTGAGGGCTGAATCACGTGGCTCCTCTGTTTCAACCTTACCCCTCCCGTCCCCGTCGCAGCGGGGAGGCCTCGCTGGCGCTCGTCGGTGGGTCGCTGAGCCTGCAGTTGGGCGCCACGCCTGTGCCGGCACGATCGTCGAGTCGGCGTAGGAGCGGCTTGAGCCGCGAATGGTTGAGGACAACCATCCGGTGCCTGGCACCGTGGCTTGATTTTGCTGCGCTTGGCCGAACAACCGCGCCGAGCCGCGAAAGGAAAATTACATGAGCATCCACTACAGCATCGACGCCGACCGCATCGTCACCCTGACGCTCGATGCGCAAGGCGAGAAGACCAACACCATGAACGCGGCCTTCCGCGCTGCGCTGCACGAGGCGGTGGCGCGGCTGCAGGCCGAGCGCGAGTCGATCGCCGGCGTGATCCTGACCTCGGCCAAGCGCAGCTTCTTCTCCGGCGGCGACCTCAAGGAGCTGGTCGCCATCCCGGCCGACGGCGCCGAGGGCTTCTTCCGCATGGTCGAGGCGCTCAAGGCCGACATGCGCGCGCTCGAGACGCTCGGCGTGCCGGTGGTGGCCGCCATCAACGGCAGCGCGCTCGGCGGCGGCTTCGAGCTGACGTTGATCTGCCACCACCGCATCGCGCTCGACGACGAGTCGATCCGGCTCGGCCTGCCCGAAGTCACGCTGGGCCTGCTGCCCGGCGCCGGCGGCGTCACCCGCATGGTGCGGCTCTTGGGCCTGCAGGGCGCCTTCGACTACCTGCTCGAAGGCCGCCAGTTCTCGCCGCGCACCGGCGCCAAGGCCGGCCTGGTCCACGCGCTGGCCGCCACGCCGGCCGAGCTGATCGAACAGGCGCGCGGCTGGATCCTGGCCCACCCGGCGGCCAAGCAGCCGTGGGACCTGGACGGCTACAAGCTGCCCGGCGGCGCGCCGAGCCAGCCCAAGGTGGCGCAGATGCTGGCGGTGGCGCCGGCCATGCTGTACGAGAAGACGCGCGGCAACTATCCGGCGGCCGAGGCGATCCTGGCCGCCATGGTCGAGGGCGCCCAGGTCGACTTCGCCACCGCCTGCCGCATCGAGACGCGCTACTTCACCAAATTGGCGACCGGCCAGGTGGCCAAGAACCTGATCGGTACGCTGTTCTTCGCCATGAACGAGATCAAGGCCGGCGCCGGCCGTCCGGCCGGCATCGCGCCGCAGCCGGTGGCGCGCGTCGGCGTGCTCGGCGCCGGCATGATGGGCGCCGGCATCGCCTGGGCCTGCGCCTCGCGCGGCATCGAGGTGGTGCTCAAGGACGTGAGCCTGGAGGCGGCGGAGAAGGGCAAGGCCTATTCGGCCAAGTTGCTGGAAAAGCGCATCGCCAAGGGGCGTACCAGTGAAGCCGAGGCGGCCGCCATCCTGGCGCGCATCCGGCCGGCCGATTCGGCCGCCGAGCTGGCCGGCTGCGAGCTGGTGATCGAGGCGGTGTTCGAGGACCGCGCGCTCAAGGCGCAGGTGACGCGCGAGGCCGAGGCGGTGCTCGGCGCCGAGGCGATCTTCGCGTCCAACACCTCGACCCTGCCGATCAGCGGCCTGGCCGAGGCGTCCATGCGGCCGGAGCGCTTCGTCGGCCTGCATTTCTTCAGCCCGGTCGACAAGATGCAGCTGGTCGAGATCGTGCGCGGCCGCCAGACCAGCGCCGAGACGCTGGCGCGCGCCCACGACTTCGTGCAGCAGATCGGCAAGACGCCGATCGTGGTCGGCGACGGCCGCGGTTTCTTCACCAGCCGGGTGTTCGGCAGCTATGTGAACGAGGGCATGGCCATGCTGGCGGAGGGCGTGCCGCCGGCGATGATCGAGCAGGCGGGTCTGCAGGCCGGCATGCCGGTCGGCCCGCTGGCGGTCACCGACGAGGTGAGCCTGACGCTGTGCGAGCGCATTGCCGGCCAGGCCCGCGCCGATCTCGGCGCTGCCTACCGGCCGCACCCGGCCGAGGCGGTGGTCGAGCGGATGATCCACGGCTTCGGCCGCAAGGGCAGGGCGGCCGGCGGCGGCTTCTACGAGTATCCGGAGGGCGGTCGCAAGCGGCTGTGGCCGGGTCTTGCCGCCTTTGCCGAAGGGACGGCGCCGGCCGCCGGCCCGCGCTTCGAGATGCGCGAGCTGATCGACCGGCTGCTGTTCGTGCAGGCGCTGGAGACCGCGCGCTGCTTCGACGAGGGCGTGCTCGAACACGCGCGCGACGCCGACGTCGGCTCGCTGCTCGGCATCGGCTTCCCGGCCTGGACCGGCGGCGCGATGCAGTTCCTGCGCCAGCACGGCGCGGCGCTGGAACGGGCGGGCGAGCTGGCGGCCAAGCACGGCGAACGGTTCGCCGCGCCGGCTTCGCTGGCGGCGCGGCTGGGCTGATCGGCAGTCTGTTGATCCTCATCTGGGCTACGGCTGCGGTCTGTGGCGCACCCATAGGAGCGGCTTCAGCCGCGAATGGCGATCGCGACCCCGCCGACCATTCGCGGCTGAAGCCGCTCCTACGGTGCAGATCCGCCGTAGGCCGGACTACAGTCCGACAGCGCGGCCGAGCGGGGTTGCCGTCGCACCGAAGTCCGACCTACCACCCCTGGCCGGACCTGCCACTTCAAGTCCGACCTGCGTCTCCCTTGTAGCGGGGGCGCCCGGTGGTGGCGGTATCCGGCCATGGCGGACGACGGCTGCCCCGGTGCAGCCCGCCAGCCGCTAGAATCCGCTCCCGCTTACCATTTCTCCCGGGCAATTCCATGGCCAACCGCCTTTCGAAGATCGTCACCCGTACCGGCGACGACGGCAGCACCGGTCTCGGCGACGGCAGCCGCGTTTCCAAGGCCAGCCTGCGCATCGCGGTGCTCGGCGACGTCGACGAGCTCAACAGCCAGCTCGGCGTGGCGCTGGCCGAGACGCTGCCGGCCGCGCTGCGGCTGGTGCTGGTCAAGGTCCAGCACGATCTGTTCGACCTCGGCGGCGAGGTCTGCATCCCCGGCCGCGTCGCGCTGGTCGAGGCGCAGCTGGCGCGGCTGGAGGAGGACGTCGCGGCCTTCAACGCCGAGCTGCCGCCGCTGAAGGAATTCATCCTGCCCGGCGGCAGTCGCGCCGCCGCGGCGCTGCACGTGGCGCGCGCGGTCTGTCGCCGGGCCGAACGCGGCCTGGTCGAGCTGGCCGCCGCCGAGCCGGTGTCGGAGCTGGCGCCGCGCTATCTCAATCGTCTGTCCGACCTGCTGTTCGTGCTGGCGCGCGCGGCCAACCGCGCCGACGGCTGCGGCGACGTGCTGTGGCAGCCGGGCCTGAACGCCGCATGAGCGCCGCGATCCGCCCGGCGACCGCCGCCGATGCCGCCTGCGTGGCCGCGCTCGGCCTGCAGGTCTGGCTCGATACCTACACGCTCGAAGGCATCCGGCCGGCGCTGGCCGACTACGCGCTCGGCCGCTTCACGCCGGCCAATGTGCTGGGCTGGCTGGCCGACCCGGTGCGCGCGTTGTGGGTGGCCGAAGGCGAGGGCGGCCACCTGCTCGGCTACCTGCTGCTGGTGGCCGGCACCGACTCCGGTACGGCCGCGGTGGACGGGCTCGAGGTGGAAACGCTCTATGTTTCGCGCCATGCCCATCGGCAGGGCGTCGGCCGCCGCCTGCTGGCGGCCGGCGACCGCGTCGCCGCCGCGCGCGGCGAACCGGCGCTGTGGCTGACGACCTGGCACCGCAACGCCGCGGCGCTGGCGTTCTACGCCGCCTGCGGCTTCGAGCGGGTCGGCCTGGCCTATTTCCTGCTCGAGGGCGAGCGCCATCTGAACCACCTGCTGCGGCGCCCGCTGGGCGATGGCGGCGCCTGAGCCTGCATCCGATCACTACGCTGTTCGAGATGCCCACCCACTGATGCGGATGCCCGATGCTTTTCGGCCCTCTTCCCGACCGTACTTGGCTTGCCTTGGACTCTGCATGTGTCTTGGCTAGAAGAAATTGCGCCACGAGATGCGATCGGCGTCAGGGTGGCATGACCGGATCGAGACTGGCTGCCAGGTCGAGGGGAGGCCTTTATTTGCGGTGGAATATATTTTAAGCTGCGCGCATGGCGGGTGACCCCTGCGCCATTCCGAGCAGCCCTGCGGATTCTTGATCGTGTCGATCCATATGCCCCAAGTTTTCAATGCTGATTCATGTGGTTGGCATATTTTGTGGTCGTGAATTTTAGAATTGATGAAGAGGAGAATTGAGAATGTTTTGATCTTTATTTAAATGATTGGTTGAATTGTTCAATTTTAATTTAAGGGATTCCAATGTTTGAAAATCTGCGGAAGGCAGTATTGGCTGCCGCGCTGAGCGCGCTAGCTGCCTGTGGTGGGGGTGGGGGCGATAGTGGCGGGCAGCCACCCGCGGGCGGCGTGAATCGCCCCCCAGCAGCGGCGATGGTGGTGAGCGGTGACGTTCGAGCCAATGCTGCGGATGCAAGCCTGAGCGTGACGATTGGCGGTCTAGTCCGCCTCGACGGTACCAAGAGCAACGATCCGGACAAAGACGCATTGACCTATGCCTGGACCTTGCTCGGCAGGCCTGACGGCAGCGCCGTGGCGATTGGATCGGGGAATGCGAGCCAGATTGAATTCAAACCAGACGTATTGGGTAGCTATACCGTTGCGCTGAAGGTGTCGGACGGAAAGGGCGGTAGCAATACGCAGCAGATGGTCATCCGGGCGGACAACCAGGCGCCGGTGTCCAATATTGTCGTCCAACCCCAGTTCACTCCGGCTGTGACAAACTTGCCGCAGCAGACGGTGACGGTCGGTGGGGTCGTCACGCTTGACGGAAAGCAGACCACCGATCCGGATGGTCACGCGATCACAGTGGGCTACGAACTGATCGAACGCCCGAACGGGAGCACGGCGGCGCTGAATGTCTCTGGCGAGGTAGCCGTTCTGACCACGGATACCTTAGGTCTGTTCAAGATTCGGGCCCGTGGCACGGATGGACATGGCGGTAGTTTCGAGTCCATTTATTCGATCAAGGCCGACAACCGGGCGCCGTCGTCGAGCATCCAGGCGGAAGTGCAATTCACTCCGGCGGTAACCAATCTTTTGGCCCAGTCGGTGACGGTCGGCGCGAGCATCGTGCTCGACGGAAGCGGTACGATCGATGCCGACGGCGACATCGTGCAATTCGACTACCAGTTGATCGAGCGTCCGGTGGGCAGTGCGGCCACGCTGGCGGTTTCCGGTAAGACGGCGCGTACCGTCGCGGATGTCCGTGGCCAGTACCGAGTTCGGGTACGCGGTTCTGATGGAAACGGTGGCAGCTCGGAGTCGATCCATTCGTTTGTCGCCGACAATTGGGCGCCTGATACGGTCGTGGTCGCCTCGGCGACGAACGTGATCGCCAATGGCGGCACAAACAGCCTGAGCAGCGCTGTGGGCTACGACGTCATCCTCGATGGGGCGTCTAGCTCGGATTTGGATGGCGATGCGCTGACGCATGACTGGCAGCTGGTCAGCAAGCCTCAGGGAAGCGCAGTGGCCTTTGCCTCGACTTCGGGCAGCAGGGTGACCTTTTCGCCGGACCTGCTCGGCGATTATGTGGTCAAGCTGACCGTGACCGATATACGCGGCGCCAAATCCCAATATACGACCACCGTGACTGCCAACAACCGTCGGCCGATCGCCAATATTGCGACGAACGCGACTCCGCAGTCCTTGCCGGCTGCACCGAGCGTACTCTTGCCACTGGGGACGGAAGTCACCCTGCGCGGTAGCGGGAGTATCGATGCCGACGGCGACGCGCTAAGTTACGCATGGACGTTCGAGAGCCGGCCTCAGGGCAGCGTAGCCCAATTGTCTGCGGCCTCGGTTGCGGATCCGGTCTTTACCGCCGACGTCGAAGGCAGTTATGTACTACGTCTCAAGGTCACCGATGCACTCGGGGCGTTTTCTGAAAGAACCATTCGCCTGAACATTGGCACGCATGCGCCGGTGGCAGTGATCAGCCGCTCGAGCATGACCGTGGTGGCGGGAGATCGGCTGCAGGCATCCGCTGCGCTGAGTTCGGACGAAGACGGCGATTCGTTGAGTTATGCATGGGCGGTCGACGCCAGGCCGGTCGGCAGTACTGCGAACATTGCGATCGCCAATACGGCGGAACTTGCCTTTACTCCGGACCTGCCGGGTACTTATGTGCTGTCGGTGAGGGTGGGCGATGGACGTAGCAACAACGTGGCGTATTTGAACGTAAGGGCGCTGGCGTCGGCGAGCAACGCGATCCCGCTCAATTTTGCGCCCGACTATGCCAAGTACAGCAAGAACTTGGACAAGCTGGTGTTGACTGCGACCAATCCCGATGCCGTGCATATCGTGGATCCGTTCACTGGTACCATTCGTTCGGTGCCCTTGCCGCTACCGGTCAAGAATTTCTCGCTGAGCCCGAATGGCAAGTTGGCTGCCGTCCTGCACGAGGGCATCGTGACCTTGATCGACCTGACGACGGCGACCTTGGTCCATTCCAGCGCGACCGGTGGGGCGCAGACCGACGCGTTCGTGCTCGATAGTGGTGCTATTTACCTGATTGGGCAAACCGGTGGTCAATGGGTCGATGAGGCCGTGGTCGTCGTGAATGGCCGGACCGGTGAAAGAATCTACAGCAGTGGATATATTCATGGGTCCAGCTTTTATGGAACCCAATATGGCGTACTTGCGGATCGATTGAACAAAGTGCTGTTCATGCCACAGGGGTTGTCGCCGTCGGATATTTCCTACTTCTACTATGACCCAGTGACCAATAGCGTGGGTGGAACGGGAGATTCCCCTTACCACGGGGATTATCCCATGAATACCCCGCTTTATCTGACGGAAAACCAGAGCATCGTTTTCTCATCCTATCTCGGTGCTTATTATCGTACCGATACCTTGCAATACGCGGGCATGCTGAGTGGATTGACCGGTAGTATCGTCAGTATGAGCAACTCGTCGGCGCAGCAGGAATTACTGCTGCTGCAGGATGGATGGGTCGATGGCAATCCGGTATATCCGGCCAGCTACAAGCGCTATTATGGAGCGCTATTCCTGCCCGATGCGGATATCGCCTTGCCTGCCATCGGCGGTACGCCGTCCTACGGCATCGGGATATTCCATAGCGCTGCCGACAAGCATGTGGCTCTGGTGCAAACTGGAACGAATGCCAAGAGAGGAGCTGGCGTCCGGTATCACGTCATCGTCCGTTGACAACCCTTCGGTCACGGCGCGACTCCGGAATGCCGCCCTGCCGCCGAATGCGGTGGTAAGGCAGTTCATGCCGCGATGAGCGCGGCGGTTTAGGAATGAGGCGGCCCATGTTAAATGGGCCGCCTCTTTTCATTGGCATCCGATGCTGTCGTAGTCCAAGGGGCAAAGCATGTTCGACGATGAGATCGATGCGGTGCCTGCCTTGCCTAGGGCCGTACTGGTAAAATGCCGCGATGTTGATCCTCCCCCCGACTTCGACGACGCGCGCGACTGGCTCGCCCGCCGGCTCGATTCCGTCAGGCTGCCGCCGACCGGCGACGTGGAGACCGACGACGACACCACGCCGGCCGCCGTGCTGGTGCCCCTGGTGATGCATGCCGACGGTCCCACCGTACTGTTCACCAAGCGTACCGAACGGCTGGCCAAGCACGCCGGCCAGATCAGCTTCCCCGGCGGCCGTGCCGAGTTCGACGAGACCCCCGAGGCCGCCGCGCTGCGCGAGACCGAAGAGGAAGTCGGCATCCCGGCGTCCCACGTGGTGCCGGTCGGCCGGCTGGCGCAGTACGTCACCGTCAGCCGCTACCGGGTCACCCCGGTGGTCGGCCTGGTCCGGCCCGGCTTCGTGCTGAGCCTGCAGGCCGACGAGGTGGCCGAGGCCTTCGAGGTGCCGCTGGGCTTCCTGCTCGATCGCGGCAATTTCATCGAGCGGGTATTGAACTTCCCCGAGCGGCGCGCGGTCACCTACGCGCTGAACTGGGAGGGCAGGATCATCTGGGGCGCCACGGCAGGCATGCTGATGACGCTGTACAGGACTTTGATCGACGAGGAACACCCATGAGCGCTGCGAACGCCGTACTCACCACCGGGCGCTTGACGCTGGAACCCCTGACCGCCGCACATGCGGCGGCCCTGTTCGAAGGCCTCAGCGCGCCTTCGCTCTATCAATTCATCCCGCAGAACCCGCCGGCCTCGCTCGAGGCGCTGCAGGCCCGCTACCAGCGGCTCGAGAGCCGCAGCTCGCCCGACGGCGCCGAGTGGTGGCTCAACTGGGCGATCCGGCTCGGCACCGACGGCGACTACGTCGGCCTGATCGAGGCCACGGTCGACGAGGACAACGTGGCCAGCATGGCCTGGTATGTCTTCCCGGCCCGCCAGCGCCAGGGCTATGCCAAGGAGGCCGCGCTGCGGCTGCGCGAACACCTGGCCGACGCCTTCATGGCCGAGGCCTTCAAGGTCTTCATCGATACCCGCAACCAGGCCTCGATCGCGCTGGTCGAGTCGCTCGGCTTCAAGCGCGAGGCGCTGCTGCCCAACGCCGACAACTTCAAGGGCAGCAAGAGCGACGAATACCGCTACGGCTACAAGCCCGGCGGCGCGGCCAAGCCCGCCGCCAAGTCGGCCGCCAAGCCGGCCACGCGCAAGGTGCGCCGATGAGCGAGAGCGAGGACATCGTGGTGGCCTATACCGACGGCGCCTGCAAGGGCAACCCCGGCCCCGGCGGCTGGGGGGCGCTGCTGGTCTACAAGGGCCAGGAGAAGGAGCTCTACGGCGGCGAGCGCGACACCACCAACAACCGGATGGAGCTGATGGCGGTGATCATGGCGCTCGAAGCGTTGACGCGGCCGTGCGAAGTCCGGGTCTGGCTCGATTCGCAGTACGTCAAGAACGGCATCGAGAGCTGGATCCACGGCTGGAAGCGCAACGGCTGGAAGACCGCCGACAAGAAGCCGGTGAAGAACGCCGAGCTGTGGCAGCGGCTCGACGCCGCGCGCGGCAAGCACCGGGTGCAGTGGTCCTGGGTCAAGGGCCATGCCGGCCATGCCGGCAACGAGCGGGCCGATGCGCTGGCCAACCGTGGCGTGGCGAGCCTGCGCTGAATGGATACCTTTGCGGCGATTCGATCTGCCGTACAGGCACCCGGCAAAACCGGGTGCCCGCGGTCGGTGAGGGCGGAACGAGCGGCTCGTCTCGATTCATTCCTGCTCCCCCGCCCTCGCCGCGCCCGGGTCCCTGCAAAGTCGAAGACTTTGCGGGGTGGGCCAGAGGGAGCCTCGCTGCGCCCGCGGGCGACAGCTCCGGCGCGCCGCGCAAGATCGACCACGCCGCTCACGCGCTGGCGCTGATGCAGGGCGTTCGAGTCGCGATTACGCGGTCTTCGGGCCGATCGCCCATCTGAACGAGGACTCCCGATGCTCGGCACGCTGTTGAAGAAGGATCGCCAGGCCAGCCAGGCCTTCATCCTGATCACGGTCTTCCTCGACGTGCTCGGCATCGGGCTCATCATTCCGGTGCTGCCGGCGCTGGTCGGCCAGTTCACCGCCAGCCCCGAGCAGCAGGCGCACTGGTATGGCCTCCTGGCCGCCATGTACGGCGTGATGCAGTTCTTCTGCACCCCGGTGCTCGGTGCGCTGAGCGATCGCTTCGGCCGCCGGCCGGTGCTGCTGCTGTCCATCCTCGGCCTCGGCATCAGCCTGCTGGTGCAGGCGATGGCCAGCTCGCTGCTGGTGCTGCTGCTGATCCGCATCGTCAGCGGCGGCACCGCGTCGAGCTTCTCGGTGGCCAATGCCTACATGGCCGACATCACCACGCCCGAGCAGCGCGGCAAGGCCTTCGGCCTGCTCGGCGCGGCCTTCGGCATGGGCTTCATCTTCGGCCCGATGCTGGGCGGCCTGCTCGGCGGCCACGACGTGCGGCTGCCGTTCTTCGTCGCCGCCGGCATGGCCATGCTCAACTGGCTGTACGGCTACTTCGTGCTGCCCGAATCGCTGCCGCGCGAGCGCCGCTCGCCGTTCTCGCTGCGCCGCGCCAATCCGTTTTCGGCGCTGGCCCACCTGGGCCGCCTGCACGGCGTGGGCGGCCTGGTCACGGTCTACGCGCTGATGGTGTTCGGCCAGATCATCCTGCAGACCACCTGGGTGCTCTACACCGGCTTCCGCTTCGGCTGGACGCCGACCGACAACGGCATCGCGCTGTTCGTGGTCGGCCTGGTCGGCGTGGTGGTGCAGGGCGGCCTGCAGGGCCGGCTGCTGCACGTCTTCGGCGAGCGGCGGCTGGTGCTGCTGGGCATCCTGTCGGCCACCCTGGCCTACCTGCTGTACGGCTCGATCACGGTGGGCTGGATGATGTACCTGGTCATCTTCGCCAACTTCCTGTCCTTCGCCGCCGGGCCGGCGCTGCAGGCCATCGTCTCCAAGGCGGCCGGGCCCGCCGAGCAGGGCCTGGTGCAGGGCTCGCTCAACGCCATCAACAGCCTGGCCATCATCTTCGGCCCGCTGGCCGGTACCGCCATCCTGGCCCGCGTCGCCCACCTGCCGCCGCAGGACTGGCGCATGGGCGCGACCTTCTATGCCTGCGCCGTGCTGCAGGCGCTGGCGCTGCTGATGGCCTGGCTGCATTTCCGCCAGCCGGCCGCGCGCTGCGCCGAAGCCGGCGCCACCGAATAAACCGCGTCAACCGCACCGAACCCGAAAGCCTGCCGCCATGCGCCAGATCATCCTCGATACCGAAACCACCGGCCTGCGCGTCGAAGACGGCAACCGCATCCTCGAAATCGCCGCCGTCGAGATGGTGAACCGCAAGCTGTCGCCGCCCGACCGCCACCTGCACCGCTACATCAATCCCGAGCGCGATTCGGAAGAGGGCGCGCTCAACGTGCACGGCCTGTCGACCGAGTTCCTGGCCGACAAGCCCAAGTTCGCCGACATCGTGGACGACTTCCTCGAATTCGTGCGTGGCGCCGAGCTGATCATCCACAACGCGCCGTTCGACGTCGGCTTCCTCGACATGGAGCTGGCCAGGCTCGGTCGCGGCAAGCTGCGCGACTACGTCAGCGGCGTGATCGACACGCTGAAGGAAGCCAAGGAGCTGTTCCCCGGCAAGCGCAACAACCTCGACGCGCTGTGCGACCGCTACGAGATCGACCGCAGCGCCCGGACGCTGCACGGCGCGCTGATCGACTGCGAGCTCCTGGCCGAGGTCTACCTGGCGATGACGCGCGGCCAGGACAGCCTGCTGATCGATTTCGCCGGTGCCGACGAGACGGCCGGCGGCGCCGAGCTGGCCGCCACGCGCGGCGCGCGCGGGCCGCTCAAGGTGCTGCGCGCCACGGCCGAAGAGATCGCCGCGCACGAGAGCTATCTCGACGGCCTGGACAAGGCGGTCAAGGGCACCAGCCTGTGGCGCACGCTCGAACCCAAGGCCGTGGCGCCGGCCGAGGCCCAGCCGGCATGAGCCGTTTCGTCGCCCTGGTGCCGGCGGCCGGCAGCGGCAGCCGCATGGGCAGCGCGCTGCCCAAGCAATACCTGCCGCTGCGCGGCGAGCCGCTGCTGCGCCACACGCTGCGCGCGCTGGCCGCGGCCGATGCGGTCGAGCGGGTGGTGCTGGTGCTGTCGCCCGACGACGACCGTTTCGACGCCGCGATGGCCGCGGGCCTGGCCAAGCTCGAGGTATTGCGCTGCGGCGGCGCCAGCCGGGCCGAGACGGTGCGCAACGGCCTCGAGGCGCTGGCGGCCACGCTCGATGCCGACGACTGGGTATTGGTGCACGACGCGGCGCGGCCCTGCCTCGACCCGGCCGAGGTCGGGCGGCTGATCGCCGAGCTGCGCGGCGACGCGGTCGGCGGGCTGCTGGCGCTGCCGCTGGCCGATACCCTCAAGCGCGTCGGCGACGGCGGCCGGGTGGCCGCCACCGTGCCGCGCGGCGGGTTGTGGCGCGCGCAGACGCCGCAGATGTTCCGCCACGGCCTGCTGCGCCAGGCGCTGGGCCGCGCGGCCGACGACGGCGTGACCGACGAGGCCAGCGCGATCGAGGCGCTGGGCCTGGCGCCGCGGCTGGTGGCCGGCAGCGAGCGCAACATCAAGGTGACCTATCCCGACGACCTGGCGCTGGCCGGGCTCTATCTCGACGCAAGGAACGCGCAATGAATTTCCGCATAGGCCAGGGCTGGGACGTGCACCGGCTGGTCGAAGGCCGCCCCTTGATCCTGGGCGGCGTGACGATTCCCCACGAGCGCGGCCTGTACGGCCACTCGGACGCCGACGCGCTGCTGCACGCGATCACCGACGCGCTGCTCGGCGCGGCCGGCCTGGGCGACATCGGCCGCCACTTCCCCGACACCGACCCGGCCTTCAAGGGCGCCGACAGCCGCACGCTGCTGCGCGAGTCCTACCGCCGCGTGCAGGCGGCCGGCTGGACGCTGGGCAACGTCGACGCCTCGATCCTGGCGCAGGCGCCCAAGATGGCGCCGCACATCCCGGCCATGGTGGCCAACATCGCCGCCGACCTCGGCGTGGCGCCGGCGCAGGTCAACGTCAAGGCCAAGACCTACGAGAAGCTCGGCCCGGTGGGCGAGGGGCGAGCATGGAGGCGCAGGCGGTTTGCCTCTTGGTCGGCCCGGCGACGGCGTGACGCCGACCGGTCGTCGCACCCGGCGGAGCCGGGTGGGATCGACCGGAAGTGATGGTTCGGGCCGCTCCTCGATTTCTTTCCACCTCGCCCCAGGCGAGGGTCCCCCCGCCCTCGCCCGGGGCGACGGAGCCTCGCCGGCGCTCGTTCGTGGCGCTCGACCACCGTAGGTCCAATGCAATTAAGTCAAGCCGGGATGCACTGCCGTAGGTCGGGTTTCATACCCGACAGCGACCTTGATCGGCGGCGCTGTCGGGTATGAAACCCGACCTGCCCTCCCTGCCGATGTTGCGCGTGCTAATGCGGAGGGTCTTAGGACTCCAGTCCGACAGCGATCTGGTGCGCGGCAATGTCGGTCTGAAGTCCGACCTACCCTCGCGTTGCCGGTCGATTGACGGGGACAAGGAACCCTACGCCTTGTCCTGCCGCGTTACAGCCGTTACGGCCGTTCCCCCCGATTTCCCCCTGCGGCTCTCTATGCTCGCGCTCCAACGACAATCCAAAGGAGCACAAGCATGAACCGCGTCGCCGGCCTCGACACCCTGCGGGCCCTCGCCATCGCCTGGGTGATGCTGTTCCACGCCCAGATCGCCGGCCTCGGCACGCCGGCGCTGGCGGTCAGCCGCATGGGCTGGATGGGCGTCGACCTGTTCTTCGTGCTCAGCGGCTACCTGATCGCCAGCCAGTGGTTCGCCCAATCCGGCGACGGCAGTCCGCCGCTGCTCGATTTCTACCGCCGCCGCGCCTGGCGCGTGCTGCCGGCCTACGCGGTGGTGCTGGCGCTGTACTTCGTCCTGCCGGGCCTGCGCGAGACGCCGCAGATCCAGCCGGCGTGGCAGTTCCTCACCTTCACCGAGAACCTCTTCATCGACTACTACGACGCCAAGGCCTTCTCCCACGTCTGGTCGCTGTGCGTCGAGGAATGGTTCTACCTGTTGTTCCCGCTGCTGGCGCTGCCGCTGCTGCGGCGCCCGTCGATGCGCAGCGCGGTCGGCGCCTGCCTCGCCATCGCGGCCGCCGGCATGGCCTGGCGCGGCTACGTCTGGCTGCACGACCTGGCGCCGCTGCAGGGCGTCGGGGACGGCGTGGGCAACTTCTTCCAGCGCTATATGGAGCGCATCTACTACCCGACCTGGTGCCGGCTCGACGGCCTGCTGGCCGGCGTCGCGCTGGCCATGCTGCAAGCCTTCCGACCCGCCGCCTGGGCCTGGCTGATGCGCCGCAGCGGCTGGCTGCTGCTGGCCGGCGGCGCGATCGCCGGCAGTGCGATCGCGCTGTTCCAGGATCGCTTCGCGCTCCTGCCGACCGTGTTCGGCTACCCCTTGCTGGCCTTGGGCCTGGCCGCCGTCGTGGCCGCCGCGGCCGACCCGGCCAGCCTGCTCGGCCGCCTGCGCATCCCCGGCGCCGGCCTGCTGGCCACGCTGGCCTACAGCCTCTACCTGAGCCACAAGGCGGTCTACCACCTGGTGCAGCAGCACTACGGCGACGCGCTGGCCGGGCACGGCCTGCTGGCCTTCGCGGTCTATGGCGGCGCGGCGCTGGCGGTCGGCGGCCTGCTCCATTTCGGCGTCGAGCGGCCCGGCCTGCGAATGCGCGATCGTCGCCGCAGGGCTGCGGCGGTCGCGGCCAAGCCGGCCGCCGCCATGGTATAAGCGCGGGCTGGTACCGGCGCGCGGCCCCGCCGCGCCGGGCCCCGGAGGCCCCCTGATGAATCGTCCCACCGCATACGGCTGCCTGGCCCTCAGCATGGCGCTGGTCGGCAGCTACGTCGCGCTGTCGCGGCCGCTCACCGCCGCGCTGCCGGTGTTCCTGCTGGCCTGGCTGCGCTTCGGCATCGGCGGCCTGGCCATGCTGCACTGGCTGAAGAAGCCGGCCGGCGAGGCGCCGATGACCAACCACACGCGCCGGCTGGTCTTCCTCGAGTCGCTGATCGGCAATTTCCTGTTCTCGATCTGCATGCTGTTCGGCGTCAGCCTGACCAGCGCGGTGTCGGCCGGCGTGGTGATGGCGGCGATCCCGGCCGCGGTGGCCTTCCTGAGCTGGCTGGTGCTGCGCGAGCGCATCGCGCCGCGCATCTGGGGCGCGATCGGCTGCGCCATGCTCGGCATCGGCCTCCTGGCCGTGGCGCGGCCGGCCCATGCCCCGGCGTCGGCGGCCGGCCACCAGGCCTGGCTCGGCAACCTGCTGGTGTTCGGCGCGGTGCTGTGCGAGGCCGCCTACGCGGTGATCGGCAAGAAGCTGACCGATGCGCTGAGCCCGCGCCGCATCACCGCGCTGATCAATCTGTGGGGCTTCGCGCTGATGACGCCGTTCGGGCTCTACCAGGCCTGGGGCTTCGATTTCGCCGCGGTGGCGCCGGCCACCTGGCTGTTGCTGGTGTTCTACGCGCTGGCGGCCAGCGTCTGGACGGTCTGGCTGTGGATGACCGGCCTCGAGCGCGTGCCGGCCAGCCAGGGCGGCGTGTTCACCGTGATGCTGCCGGTGTCGGCCGCGCTGGTCGGCGTGCTGCTGCTGGGCGAGACGCTGGACGGCCTGCACCTGCTGGCCTTCGCGGTGGCGCTGCTCGGCGTGCTGCTGGCGACGCTGCCGGTGCGCCGGCCGGCCGCCGTCGCCGCGGCGACGCGCTGAGCCTTCGGCGGCACGATTTCTAACGATGGGCGCACCGGTCCGCGCCCCTGCAGGAGGAGCTCCCATGTCCCCATTGATTTCCGCCGGCGAGCTGATCGCCGAACTCGGCGCGCCCGGCCTGGTGCTGGTCGATTGCCGCCACGACCTGGCCGATCCGACGGCCGGCCGCCGCGCCTATGCCGGCGGCCACCTGCCCGGCGCGGTGCCGCTGCACCTGGACGAGGACCTGTCGGGCGCCAAGACCGGCCGCAACGGCCGCCATCCGCTGCCCGATCCGCTGGCGCTGGCGCGCAGCCTGTCCAATGCCGGTATCGGCGACGGCAGCCGGGTGGTGGCCTACGACGGCCAGGGCGGCATGTACGCGGCGCGGCTGTGGTGGTTGTTGCGCTGGCTCGGCTTCGACGCGGTGCAGGTGCTCGACGGCGGCGTGGCGGCCTTCGTGGCGGCCGGCGGCACGCTCGACACCGCGGTGACGCAGCCCGTGCCGGCCGTCTTCACGCCGAAGCCGCGGCCGGGCTGGACGGTCGACGCGGCGACGGTGCTGGACAATCTCGACCGGCAGGACTTCACCGTGATCGACGCGCGCGCGCCGGGCCGCTACGCCGGCGAGGGCGAGACGCTGGATCCGGTGGCCGGTCATATCCCCGGCGCGCTGAACCGCTTCTTCCAGCTCAACCTGCAGCCCGACGGCCGCTTCAAGCCAGCCGAGCAGCTGCGCGCCGAATGGCAGGCGCTGCTGGCCGGGCTCGATCCGCACGACACCGTACAGCAATGCGGCTCGGGCGTGACCGCCTGCCACAACCTCTTGGCGCTGGAAGCGGCCGGCCTGAAGGGCAGCCGGCTGTATCCGGGCTCGTGGAGCGAGTGGTGCAGCGATCCGGCGCGGCCGGTGGCGGTGGGAACGAATTGAGCGGGCACTGCAGTCCGTCCCCCTCTGGTAGAGGGACTGCGATCCAGGCGTGCATGCGCCTTGGAACCCTCTCCCTCCGGGAGAGGGCAGGGTGAGGGAGCGGCGGTGGAGCACTAGCTGACCTCAGTGATTTGCTCAACCGTCGCTCCCTCACTCTATGCGCTGGGTGAGGGTCGGTTCTACGAAGAACAGCCCTCATCCGGCCCTCCGGGCCACCTTCTCCCGCACGCGGGAGAAGGGTCGTGTGCAAGCCGGCGATCGTGGAACCCCGCTGAACCAGGCACGGGAGTCTGCCAAATTAAGTTTCGTCGTACACCGCCCCGCCCGACAGCCAGGCGTCGAGCTGCCCATGCGCCCCGAACCCGAACCGCAGCGCCGTCTCGAGCGGCACCTCGATCACCCCGGCCAGCGAGCCGGTGATGATGGCCTGGCCGGCCGCGAGGCCCTCGCCGCGGCTGCGCAGGAATTCGGCCAGCCAGTGCAGCGGCCGGCGCGGATCGCCGTCCGGGTGGCGGGCCTCGTACACGGCCGGCGCCGCATCGCCGTGCGCCAGCGTCAGCGTGAACGGCGCATCGAGCGCCGCGGCCGCGATCGCGGGCCCGAGCAGCAGGCCCTGGTTGAACAGGCCGTCGGCCAGCAGCTCGGGGAAGGCCGCCTCGGCCGGCGCGGCATAGCGGCAGCCGATCAATTCGAGCGCCAGCCGCACCTCGCCGATCGCGGCGTCGACCTCGGCCGGCGCATAAGGCTGCGGCCGCGCCGGCAGCGCCTGGCCCAGCACGAAGGCGAATTCCGGCTCGACCCGCGCATGGCCGCGCTGCGGCCAGACCGCGGCCCGGCCGGCGCGGTGGCAGTCGCCGGCGTGGATCGGCGCGATCGCCCATTTGTCCGGGCCGGGCAGCGCGCACTTGTAGCCGGCCGCCGTCTCGCCCAGCCGGGCGAGGACGGCCCGCTGGATTGCCAGCGCGGCATCGAGGCCGGCGGGGCGCAGGTGTTCGGGCAATCGCGGGCCGGCGCGGCCGTTGCGGCGGGCATCGGCGAGCAGGGCGGCGGCCTGGTCGGTCGTGGTCATGGCGGTCCTGGCATTCGAGGGTGTGACAATATAGCCCGCGCCGAGCGTCGGGCGGGCAAGCGCGGCTGGCTCGGCTATGCTGTTGGAGTCCGACATCCGCATGCCAATCCGATGACCACCCCCACCCACGATCCGCTGGCCGGCCTGATCGAGCGGCCCGACACCCCCTCCATGAAGGCCGACCGCTGGGCCGGGCGGCTGCTCAAGTTCACCCTGCTGTGCGTGTTCGCCGACATCGCGCTGTTCGCGGTGTTTTCGCTGGTGCAGACCGGCCTCGTCAACATCCCGCAGTTCGCCCGCCTGCTCGAGCACTGGGACTACCTGGCCGGCGCGACGGTGGCCGGCGTGGTGGCGACGCTGATGGCCGGCATCCTGAAGACGAGCTACGAGCTGACCGAGTAGGCTCGCCGCAGGGGTCATATAGGAGCGGCTTCAGCCGCGAACCGGTCGAGCCTTCACCATTCGCGGCTGAAGCCGCTCCTACACGCTGCTTCAACGGCAAACGCCGCTCCAATGGTGAAAGCTGCGCCAACAACAAAGGGCCGCATCCGATCCGGATGCGGCCCTTTCGTTTTCAGACTGCGCTGCGATCAGACGAGGCTGGCCAGGTAGCGCCGCTCCCACGGCGAAATCTCGTGCAGGAAGCTGTCCAGCTCGATCTGCTTCACCGCCACGAAAGCCTCGACGAAGGCCTCGCCCAGCAGTGCGCGGGCCACTTCGCTGCGCTGCATCGCCACCAGCGCCGATTCCAGCGTGCCCGGCAGGTCCGGGCCGGTGCCTTCCTGCTCGAACACCGTGCCGCTGGCTTCCTCGGTCGGGCTCAACTGCTGCTCGATGCCGTGCAGGCCGGCGGCCAGGCTGGCGGCCAGCGCCAGGTAGGGGTTGGCGTCGCAGCCGGGGATGCGGTTCTCGACGCGGCGCGCGGCCGGGCCCGATTGCGGGATGCGGATGCCGACCGAGCGGTTGTCGTGGCCCCAGCTCAGGTTCACCGGCGCAGCCATGTGCTTGGCGAAGCGGCGGTAGCTGTTCACGTTGGGGCAGAACAGCGGCATCAGCTCGGGGATCGCCGCCTGCTGGCCGGCGATGAACTGCAGGAAGGCCGGCGTGGCGCTGCCGTCGGCGGCGCTGAACACGTTGCGGCCCTCGCGGTCGACCACGCTCTGGTGGATGTGCATCGAGCTGCCCGGCTGGCCGGCCAGCGGCTTGGCCATGAACACCACCTGCAGGCCGTGCTTGAAGCCGATCTCGCGCAGCGCGTACTTGAACAGGAAGGTCTGGTCGGCCAGCGTCAGCGCGTCGCCGTGCAGCAGGTTGATCTCGTACTGGCTCGGGCCCAACTCGTGCACGAAGGTGTCGGCCGGGATGTCGAGCGCGGCCAGCGCGGCATAGACCTCGTCGAAGAAGGCGGCCAGGTCGTTGAGCCCGCCCAGGCTGAAGCCGTGGTTGCCCTGCTCGTGGCGGCCGCCGCGCACCGTCGGCGGCACCAGCGGCTGGCTCGGGTCGAGGTTGGGCGCCAGCACGTAGAACTCCAGCTCGGGCGCCACCACCGGCGTCCAGCCGCGTTCGGCGTAGCGCGCCAGCACGCGCTTGAGCACGTTGCGGCTGGCGATCGGCGTGGCCTCGCCGTCGAGGTCGTAGCAGTCGTGGATCGCCATCGCGCGCGGCACGCTGGCCCACGGCACCGGCTTGAGCGTCTCAGGCACCGGCACCAGCCGCATGTCGGGATCGCCTTCGCCCGAATAGCGATAGTCGGCCCAGTCGCCGGTCACGGTGTGGATCGCCACCGCGCGGCACAGCCGCAGTTCGGCGCCGGCGGCGAAGGCGCGCGTCGGCATGGCCTTGCCGCGCGGCACGCCGTTGATGTCGGGCACCAGGCATTCGACTTCGCGCATGCCTTGTTCCAGCAGCCAGGCCAGGTCTTGGTTCTTGTCTTGGGAATTCATCTTCGGTCTCGCATCGGGCGCTGCGCGCCCTTCCTTCACTGGGATGGTGTTTGTCTACGGGCCGGCTCAGCCGAGCACTTCGCCGGTGTGCTGGCCCAGCGTGGGCGGCGCCACGTCGTAGCGGATCGGGGTCCGGGAGAACTTGATCGGGTTGGCCACCATGCGCACGCTGCCGGCCGGGTGCGGGATCTCGACCACCGCGCCGCGCGCCAGCGCCTGCGGCTCGCGCAGCGCCTCGGGGATGGTGTTGATCGGGCCGCCGGGGATGCCGAGGCTTTCCATGCCGGAGATCCAGTGGGCGCGCGGCTGCTCGCGCAGCGCGGCCTCGATCAGCGGGATCAGTGCGGCGCGGTTGAGCACGCGGCCCTTGTTGGTGGCGAAGCGCTCGTCGGCCGCCCACTCGGGGTGGCCGGCCAGCTCGGCGAAACGGGCGAACTGGCCGTCGTTGCCGACCGCCACGATGACGTGGCCGTCGCTGGCGGCGAAGGCCTGGTAGGGCACGATGTTGGCGTGGGCATTGCCGTAGCGCTTGGGCTCGACGCCGCCGACCAGGTGGTTGGAGGCCACGTTGGCCAGCATGGCGAGCTGGCAGTCGAACAGCGCGAGGTCGATGTGCTGGCCAACGCCCGTGCGGTCGCGGTGCGCCAGCGCGGCCAGGATGGCGACGGTGGCGTACATGCCGGTGAACAGGTCGGTGACCGCCACGCCGACCTTCTGCGGCTCGCCGTCGGCGGCGCCGGTGATGCTCATCAGGCCGCCCAGGCCCTGCACCATGAAATCGTAGCCGGCCTGCTCGGCGCGCGGGCCGGCCTGGCCGAAGCCGGTGATCGAGCAATAGACCAGGTCGGGCCTGATCGCCGACAGGCTGGCGTAGTCGAGGCCGTACTTGGCGAGTCCGCCGACCTTGAAGTTCTCCACCACCACGTCGCAGGTCTTCACCAGCTCGCGCAGCGCGGCCTGGCCTTCGGCCGTCGCCATGTCGATGGCGACCGACTTCTTGCCGCGGTTGGCGCACAGGTAGTAGGCCGCCTCGCGCGTGGGCTGGCCGTCGCGGCCGGTCAGGAAGGGCGGGCCCCAGCCGCGGGTGTCGTCGCCGCCGTCGGGTTTTTCGATCTTGATGACTTCGGCGCCCATGTCGGCGAGCTGCTGGGTGGCCCAGGGGCCGGCCAGCACGCGGGAGAGGTCGAGGATGCGGAGGTGGGAGAGGGCGGACACGGTGTCGGGCTCCGGTACCGCCGTCGTGCTAGTCCTGCGGGCGGTACTGACTCAGGTACTGTTTGTATTCGGGCGACTCGCGCAGCTCGCGCAGCGTGCGCCACAGCTTGTCGATGCGGCGCGGATCCTGCTGGTAGTAGGACCGCGCCACGATCAGGTAAAGCACGGTGCGGTCGAACGGCACCGGCAGGGCCTCGAACTCGCCGGGCGCGGTCAGGCCGCGCGCTTCTTCCTCCGCGGCCAGCACGGCCGCGACGCGGTCGAGGCGGAGCTTGTCGAAGTTCTGCCGGGCGGTGCGGGCACCGTCGTCGTACGGCACGCCCAGCGCCTGCACCTTGGCGCTGTGGATGAAACCGAGCTGGACGCCCAGCGGCCGGCCGTCCAGGCCGCTGAAGCGGCTGCCGTCCCACTCCACCCGGCTGCCTGCCCGGCGGTAGACCATGAAGCGGGCGGTGGCCAGCGCATAACTCTCGTCGGCCTGGTCGCCGCGCATCGGGTAGACCGCGTAGGGCAGCCGCTCGGCGCTGAAGGCACCGAAGACCGCTTCGGCGTTGCCGCGCTGCAGGTCATCGAGGCAGCGCTTGCGCGGCGCCGTGTAGTTGGTCAGCGGCAGTTGCAGCTGCCGAGCGCCCAGCTGCGCCAGGTACTGCAGCCGCCCGCTGCCGTCGGGCATGGTGTACGGGTAGAAGGGGCGATCGAGCGTGCACAGGCGCAGCGGCGCATCGGCGGCGGAGGCCGGTGCGGCGAGCGCGGCCAAGCCGAGGGCAAGCAGGGGAAGGAAGCGCACGGCGGATGTTCCATGACGGCAATCCCGCCATTCTAGCGTTCCTCCCCGGCCGCCGCTTACTGGCCGAACGCCGCCAGGCCGGTCTGGGCGCGGCCCAGGATCAGCGCGTGGACGTCGTGGGTGCCTTCGTAGGTGTTGACCGCTTCGAGGTTCATCACGTGGCGGATCACGTGGAATTCGTCGCTGATGCCGTTGCCGCCGTGCATGTCGCGGCTGATGCGCGCGATTTCGAGCGCCTTGCCGCAGTTGTTGCGCTTGATCAGGCTGATCATCTCGGGCGCGGCGCGGTTCTCGTCCATCAGCCGGCCCACGCGCAGCGCGGCCTGCAGGCCCAGCGTGATCTCGGTCTGGAAGTTGGCGAGCTTAAGCTGCATCAGCTGGGTGGCGGCCAGCGGGCGGCCGAACTGCTTGCGGTCCAGCGTGTACTGGCGGGCGGCGTGCCAGCAGAACTCGGCGGCGCCCATCGCGCCCCATGCAATCCCGTACCTGGCCTTGTTCAGGCAGCCGAACGGGCCCTTGAGGCCGCGGATGTCGGGGAAGGCGTTCTCTTCCGGCACGAACACCTCGTCCATCACGATCTCGCCGGTGATCGAGGCGCGCAGGCTGAACTTGCCTTCGATCTTGGGCGCCGACAGGCCCTTCATGCCCTTCTCGAGCACGAAGCCGCGGATCTCGCCGGCGTCGTCCTTGGCCCACACCACGAACACGTCGGCGATCGGCGAGTTGGTGATCCACATCTTGGCGCCCGACAGCGAATAGCCGCCGTCGACCTTGCGCGCGCGGGTGATCATGCTGCCCGGGTCGGAGCCGTGGTTCGGCTCGGTCAGGCCGAAGCAGCCGACCCATTCGCCGGTGGCCAGCTTGGGCAGGTACTTCTGCTTCTGTGCTTCGGTGCCGTAGGCGTAGATCGGGTACATCACCAGCGAGGACTGCACGCTCATGGCCGAGCGGTAGCCGCTGTCGACGCGCTCGACTTCGCGCGCCACCAGGCCGTAGGAGACGTAGCCGGCGCCGGCGCAGCCGTAGCCTTCGATGGTGGAGCCCAACAGGCCCAGCTCGCCCAGCTCGTTCATGATCTCGCGGTCGAACTTCTCGTGCCGGTTGGCTTCCAGCACGCGCGGCATCAGCCGGCCCTGGCAATAGTCGCGCGCGGCGTCGCGGATCATGCGTTCGTCGTCGGTCAGCTGCTCGTCGAGCAGCAGCGCGTCGTCCCACTGGAAGTGCGGCTTGGCCATGTCTTCTACTCCATCTCTGTTCGATCGATTGAAGCGCAACGCGGGTGGGAACGGCCCTGGCGGGGGCGCCGCGGCAGGCGGCGCAGCTCCCGGACCCGGCCCTCACCTCTCGGCGCCTGGGCGCCACCGGATCGGGCCGTTCCCTTCCATCCCCTTTGTTGCGCTTGTTTTGTTCCGCAGTGCAGAACATAATTTCGCAATGCGAAACAGAATACCGTCGTGTCCCGGCGCTTGTAAAGTCGCCCCATCCCTCAAGTGGCTGTTTTTCCGATGATCGAACCCTTTCTCGCTCGCTGGCGCGGGCTGGCCGGCAATACCCGCGGCGTGCTGCTGGTGATGCTGGCCATGCTGTGCTGGTCGGTGCTCGACGCCTGCAACAAGGAGCTGATGCAGGCCGGCATCGCGCCCAACCAGGTGCTGTTCCTGCAGGCCACCGTGGTGCTGGCGATGATCGCGCCCGTTGCCCTGTGGAGCCGCGGCCGGCTGATCGCCACCCGCAAGCCGCAGTTCCACCTCTTGCGCGCGCTGTTCATCGTCACCTCGGCCTGGTGCGCCGCCTGGGCGGTCTCGCACCTGCCGCTGGCCGAGGCCAGCGCCTACCTGATGACCGCCTCGCTGTTCATGCTGCCGCTCGGCGTCTGGCTCTTGGGCGAGCAGCCGCACTGGCTGCGCTGGCTCGGCGTGCTGGTCGGCTTCGGCGGCGTGCTGGCCATCCTGCGGCCCGGCATCGGCGCCTTCCAGCCGGCCGCGCTGGTGGCGCTGTTCGGCGCCTTCATGGAAGCCATGCTCGGCGTGGTGCTGAAGAAGTACTCGGCCGACGAGACCGCCACCGCGGTGCTGACCTGGAGCCAGGTCGCCTGCTGGTTCACCTTCGGCCTGTTCAGCGATTTCGCGCTGCCGGCGGTGCCGATGCACTACTGGCTGCTGCTGCCGGTGATCGGCATCTCGGCGGCCGGCATCTACCTGTCGTATTTCCATGCCTACCGCGCTGGCGACGCCTCGGCAGTGGAGGCCGGCAGCTTCTCGCTGCTGCTGTTCAGCCCGGCACTGGGCTTCCTGTTCTTCGCCGAGGTGCCGGCGATGAGCTTCTGGCTCGGCGCGGGCCTCCTGGTGGCCGGCATCGCGCTGGTGATCGTCGAGCCGAGCGGCCATGCGGCCGGGGAGGGCAGCGATGAGCGATGAACACGACGGCGACCGCCTGTTCGTCACCGCGCTGGCGCGCGGGCTGGACGTGCTGGCGGCGTTCCGGGCCGGCGACCGGGCGCTCGGCAACACCGAGCTGGCGCAGCGTTGCGGCCTGCCCAAGTCGACCGTGTCGCGGCTCACCTACACCTTGTGCAAGCTCGGCTACCTGGCGACCGACGAGGCCGGCAAGTACCGGCCGGCGCCGGCGGTGCTGACGCTGGGCTATGCCGCGCTGGCCGGGCTCGATCTGCGCGAGCGGGCGCGCGAGCCGATGCGGCGGCTGTCGGAGGAGACCGGCCTGAGCGTGACGCTGGGCGTGCGCCAGGGCAGCCGGGTGGTCTACGTCGAGACCTGCCGCGCGCCGACGCGGGTCGGCATCCGGCTCGAGGTCGGCTCGACCGTGCCGCTGGCCACCACCGCGATCGGCCGCGCGCTGTACGTGGCGCTGCCGGCGGCCGAGCGGACGGCGGTCGAGGCGCTGCTGGCCGAGGAATACGGCCCGCGCTGGCCGAAGCTGGCCGAGCGGCTGGCGGCGGCGCGGGAGGAATGCGCCACGGCCGGCTTCTGCGCCTCCTACGGCGAATTCGAGCCCGACATCCACGCGGTGGCGGCGCCGATCGCCGGCAGCGCGCCGGCGATGGCGCTCAACTGCTCGGGCCCGGCCTACCGGCTGACGCCGGCGCGCTGGGCGGAGGAGATCGCGCCAAGGGTGGTGGAATTGGCGCGTTCGCTGGGCAGTTGAGTCGGTGTGAGGCGTAAGGGGTTAGGTGTGAGGTGTAACCCCATCCCCCTCCCGGCCTCCCCCTTTGAAGGGGGAGGAGGGGTGCAGCGCAGGTTCTATGGGCATCGATCGTCATTGCGTCGCTGCCCTGCTCCCTCCCCTTCAAGGGGAGGGTTGGGGTGGGGATGGGGTTACACCTAACCCCTCACCCCTCCCAGCCGTTATATAAACGACAGCACGATTGCCCCGCCAGCCCCCGCCGCGTCACAATCTCGGCCAGCCCGCTCAGCACCGGGCGGGGAGAATCGGATGGCGGCTTGGAGCATGGGACTGCGCAGCAAATCGCTGCTCGCGCTGGCGTTCGCCTGCCTGGTCGCGCTGGTCTGCGCCGGCCTGATCGGCTGGCAGGTGGTCGAGAACGTGCGCGAGCACTTCGGCCTCGCCTATGCGCGCAACTACACCCAGCTCAACCGGCAGAAGATCCTCGCGCCGGTCAGCCGCGAACTGGCGCTGTCGCTGCGCCTGGCCGATTCCGAAGTGGTGCGCCAGTGGCTGCTCGACGAGGACGACGCCGGCAAGCGCGCGCTGTTCTTCAAGGAGGTCGAGGGCTACCGCCGCGATTTTCTCGACCACTCCTGGTTCGTCATCGCCGATCCGACCCGCCACTACTACTTCGACGACGGCAAGGGCGACCGCGGCGCCGCGATGCAGGCGCCGCGCTACACGCTCAGGACCGACGAGAAGAACGACGCCTGGTATTTCGCCACGCTGCGCAACACCGGCCACTTCAATATCAACGTCGACTACGACCATGCGCTCAACGTCACCAAGGTGTGGATCAACGTGCTGGTGCGCGACGGCAGCCGCAAGATCGGCCTGGCCGGCACCGGCATCGACCTGACCCGCTTCCTGGCCGACTTCATCCGCCACGACGAGGCCGGCGTCACGCCGATGATCCTCGACCGCCAGGGCGCCATCCAGGCGCATCCCGACGCCAGCCTGATCGCGCTCAACTCGGCCACCGGCGCCGCGGTCCAGCAGCGCACCGTGTTCGACCAACTGCCGCTGGCGGCCGACCGCCACGCGCTGCGCACCGCCATGCAGGCGGCCGAGACCAGGCCCGGCGAGGTCGAGACCGCCTGGGTCGAGCTCGGCGGCCGGCGCCAGCTGCTGGCGCTCAGCTACATCCCCGAACTCAAGTGGCAAGTGCTCACCGCGGTCGACCTGCACGCGGCGCGGGTGATCGACACCAACTGGATCTGGCCGGTGGTGGCCGCCTTCGCCGCCATGATGGCGCTGCTGCTGGTCGGCTTCGGCCTGGCGGTCGAACGGCTGGTGCTGCGGCCGCTGCGGCGGCTGCAGCAGTCGGCCGGCGCGATCGCCGCCGGCCACTACGAGGTGGCGCTGCCGGCCGCCGGCAACGACGAGATCGGCGCGCTGAGCCGCGCCTTCGGCGTCATGGCCGACACGGTGCGGCGCCACACCGCCGAGCTGGAGCACAAGGTGCGCGAGCGCACCGCCGCGCTCGAGGCGGCCAACCAGGCGATGGCGGCGGCGCACAAGAAGATCGACGATTCGATCGACTACGCCAGCCTGATCCAGCGCGCCATCCTGCCCGACCACCAGCTGGTGCAGACGCTCGGCCCGCACCATTTCGTGCTGTGGCGGCCGCGCGACGTGGTCGGCGGCGACTTCTACGTGTTCCGCGCCGACGGCGACAACTGCCTGCTCGGGGTGGTCGACTGCGCCGGCCACGGCGTGCCGGGCGCGCTGATGACCATGCTGGCGCGCGCCGCGATCGACCATGCGATCGCCGAGGTCGGCCTGCGCTCGCCGGCCGCCGTGCTGGCGCGCACCGACGCCGCGATGCGGGCGATGCTGGCCGACGCCGAGCTGCCGCGCGGCATCGCCACCAATATGGACGCCGGTTTCTGCTATATCGATCGGGCCGCGGGGACGCTGCGCTTCGCCGGCGCCAAGATCTCGCTGTACTGGAGCGACGGCCAGGACATGGGCGAGCTGCGCGGCGGCCGCCGCGCGCTGGCCGACAAGCGCGTCGGCGAGTACGCCGATGCCGAGCTCGAGCTGGCCGCCGGCCGCACCTTCTACCTGGTCACCGACGGCTTCCTCGACCAGGCCGGCGGCGAGCACGGCTTCGGCTTCGGCAACCGGCGCTTCGCCGAGATGCTGCGCCAGCATGCCGGCCTGCCGCTCGAGCGCCAGGCCGAGGCTTTCGACGCCGCGCTGGCCGACTACCAGGGCGCGCTGCCGCAGCGCGACGACGTCACCCTGCTGTCGTTCCGCTTCGACTGAGGCCGGCGGCGATCAACGATTTCGAACCACAGGACGCGCGATGGACACCTCCGACCTGTACCAACTGCGGGAATACTTCAACCGCCAGCACATGCTGCTGTGCTTCAACGGACCGATTTCGCGCAGCCTGATCGAGGAGATCGGCAATGCGCTGAAGAATTACCTGCAGGCCGACCAGGCCCAACCCTCGGCAGCGATGGACGTGTTCGGGGTCTATATCGAGATGAGCCAGAACATCCGCCACTACGCGATCAGCCATGGCTACGACGAGCAGACCGCCTCGGCCACCGTGGTGATCGCGCGCGACGACGCCGGCCGCTACGTGGTCTCGGCCGGCAATCTGGTCGAGGTCGCCGACGGCCAGGCGCTGCTGGCCCGCGTGCAGGAGCTGGCCGGGCTCGACAAGGCCCAGCTCAAGGCGCGCTACAAGGAGCAGCTGCGCAAGCCACGCGAGGACGGCGTCGCCAGCGGCGCCGGCCTGGGCCTGATCGACATCGCCCGCAAGGCCGGCGCCCCCCTGTCCGCCAGCCTGGCCGAGCACCCCGACGGGCGCGCCTTCTTCAGCCTGCGCGCCGTCATTTGAACTTCACCCGGATTCCAGCGACCGTACCGACATGAGCGATCTTCATATTCCAGGCAGCCAGTCCACTCCCGTCATCGATGGCGATTGGGAGCGCGGCGTGCTGTCGATCTCGGGCGACTCCTATCCCGAGAACTCGTTCGAGCTGTTCGGCCCGATGCTGGGCTGGGTCGAGCGCTTCCTGGCCGAGCCGGAGCGCGCGCTCGCGCTCGAATTGCGGCTGATGTACCTCAACACCAGCAGCATCAAGGCGATGATGGACGTATTCGATATGCTCGAAGAGGCCTGGGCCGGCGGCCGCAACGTCTCGGTCGCCTGGCACTACGATCACCGCAACGAGCGGGTGGCCGACCTGGCCGGCGAGTTCAAGGAGGACTGCACGTTTCCGTTCGCCATCCTGCCCTACGGCAATTCGCCATGACCCGGGAAGACCGCCGCCTCGACGAGCTGATCGAGGCGTTGCTGGACGACGAGCAGTATCGCGACCACCCGCTGCGCGAGGCGCTGGCGCGGCTGTGGCACCAGAGCCGCGACCAGCTGACGCGGCTCGAGCGCATCTCGCGCATCTCGGACGGCTTCCAGACGCTGGCGCGCGAGAAGGAGCTGTCGCTGACCGAGCGCTACAACAAGCAGCTGCGCCAGCTCGAGAAGATCGCCCGCATCTCCGACCGCTACCAGCAGATGATGCGCGACCTGAACCTGGCCCTGAAGGAAGCGTCGACGCGCGACACGCTCACCGGCCTGGTCAACCGGCGCTTGCTGATGGACCGGCTGAAGGAAGAGACCGAGCGCGCCAACCGCAATGGCCAGCTGTATGCGCTGGCGATGCTCGACGTCGACCATTTCAAGCAGATCAACGACACCCATGGCCACGAGACCGGCGACCGCGTGCTGATCGAGATCGGCCGCGCGATGCAGGCCGAGCTGCGCGAATACGACGTGTGCGGCCGCTGGGGCGGCGAGGAATTCCTGATCATCCTGCCCGACACCGGCCTGCCCGCCGCGCAGATGGTGCTGGACCGGGTGCGTGACGGCATCCGCTCGCTGTCGGTGCGGATCGGCACCGAGGTGGTGTCGATCACCGCCAGCGCCGGCCTGACCAAGTTCCATGCCGGCGAGAGCTTCTCCGACACGGTCAACCGCGCCGACGCGGCCTTGCTGCGGGCGAAGCGGAACGGGCGGGATCGGCTGATCGTGGTGTGAGGTTCGCCGCGGTGTGGCTCACGTGAAAAGTGAAACGTGAGACGTGAAACGTGAAACGTGGACCCCACCCCCTCCCAGCCTCCCCCTTGAAGGGGAGGAGCAGGGCGCGCAAGGCTCGATCACCGGTGATCGTCAGACGTGTCGCAATGCAGCTCCCTCCCCTTCAAGGGGAGGGTTGGGGAGGGGATGGGGTCCACGTTTCACGTTTCACATTTCACCGCTTCTCTCACAGCCACCCCTTGTCCCGCGCGATCCGCGCCGCCTCCACCCGGTTCGCCGCGCCGAGCTTGCCGATCGCCTCGGACAGCTTGTTGCGCACCGTGCCCTCGCTCAGGTGGATCAGCTCGGCGATCTCGGCCGAGCTGCGGCCTTCGCCGGCCAGCCGCAGCACCTGGCGCTCGCGCTCGGTCAGCGGGTCGTCGCCGTCCCAGCCGGCCATCGCCAGCTCCGGGTCGATCGCGCGGCCGCCGGCCGCCACCCGGCGGATCGCGGCGGCCAGCTGTTCGCTCGGCGCGTCCTTGAGCAAATAGCCGGCCACGCCGGCCTCGAGCGCGCGGCGCAGGTAGCCGGCGCGGCCGAAGGTGGTCACGATCACCACCCGCGTCGGCCAGCCGCGCTCCTTCACCGTGCGGGCGACGTCGAGCCCGGTCAGCAGCGGCATCTCGATATCGGTCAGCAGCACGTCGGGCCGCAGCTGCTCGATCCGCTCGAGCGCGGCGCGGCCGTCGCCGGCCTCGCCGACCACGTCCAGATCGCCCTCGAGCCGCAGCAGCGCGGCCAGCGCGCCGCGCACGAGGGCCTGGTCTTCGGCGAGGACGATGCGGATGCGGGACATGGCGGCCGGGAAAATGAATGAAGGGGCACGAATCTTAGCGCGTCACGCCTGTAGGAGCGGCTTCAGCCGCGCATGCCCGGCATCGCGCCCGCCGTCGATTCGCGGCTGAAACCGTTCTGCGGAGACATCCCTGTAGGTCGGGCTTTATGCCCGCCGGCGCTGCCGTCAAGATCGCTGTCGGGTATCAAACCCGACCTATCTCGTTCGCGCGACGAACTTGCGGCCAGCAACGTATCTGCGCGCTCATCCGTGCGAACCGAGCACTCAGGTCTGCCCATGCCGTTCCAGCGCCCAAGCCACATGCTCGCGCACCAGCGCCGACGCGTCGTCGCGGCGCGACTGCAGTGCGGCCACCACGGCCGGCGTGGTCGGCGCGTTGCCGAGGCCGACCGCCAGGTTGCGCAGCCAGCGCTCGTGGCCGATGCGGAAGATCGCCGTGCCGGCCAGCCGGGTCTTGAACGCCGCCTCGTCCCAGCCGAACAGCTCGGCCAGGCTGACGTCGTCGAGCCCGTTGCGCACCGCGAAATCGGCCTCGGCGCTGTCGACCGCGAAGCGGTTCCACGGGCAGGTCAGCTGGCAGTCGTCGCAGCCGTAGACGCGGTTGCCGATCAGCGGCCGCAACTCTTCTGGGATCGCACCCTTCAGTTCGATGGTCAGGTAGGACACGCAGCGCCGCGCGTCGACGCGGTAGGGCGCCACGATCGCCTGGGTCGGGCAGACGTCGATGCAGCGCGTGCAGCGGCCGCAGTGCTCCTGCGGCAGGGGCGGGTCGATCGGCAGCGGCAGGTCGGTGAACAGCTCGCCGAGGAAGAAGAAGGAGCCGTGCTCGCGGCTCAGCAGCAGCGTGTGCTTGCCGCGCCAGCCGAGCCCGGCGCGCGCGGCGGCCTCGACCTCGAGCACCGGCGCCGAATCGACGAAGGCGCGGTAGCCGTGCGCGCCGATCTCGGCCTCGATCCGCTCGGCCAGTTTCTGTATGCGATTGCGCAGGACCTTGTGATAATCGCGGCCCAGCGCGTAGCGCGAGACGAAGGCGGCCTCGCCGTCGGCCAGCACCGCCTCGCTCGGCTTGGCGGCCGGCGGCCGGTAGTTCATGCGCAGCGAGATCACCCGCCGCGTGCCGGGCACCAGCTCGGCCGGCCGCGCGCGCTTGGCGCCGTGGGCGGCCATATAATCCATCTCGCCGTGGTGGCCGGCCTCGAGCCAGGCTGCGAGGCCCGTCTCGGCGGCGGCGCCGAGGTCGGCATCGCCGATCTGCGCCGCGTCGAATCCCAGTTCGCGCGCCCACCGCTTGATGCGGGCGGCCAGCGCGGACCAATCCCTTTCAGCGATGGATATATCCGGTTCATGCATGCTGCGAATCATACCCTGAGCGCCTGGCTGCCCGACGAGGCGGCCACGCTGGCGCTCGGCGAGACGCTGTCGGCCGGGCTGCGCGGCGGCCTGTCGGTCTGGCTCGAGGGCGACCTCGGCGCGGGCAAGACCACGCTCACCCGCGGCATGTTGCGCGGGCTCGGTTTCAAAGGCCGGGTGAAGAGCCCGACCTATACGCTGGTTGAACCTTACGTAGTTTCTAACTTAGAATTCCATCACTTTGATTTATATAGATTTGCAGATCCGCTCGAATGGGAGGATGCCGGCTTCCGGGAGTTGTTCAACCCGGCCAGCGTCTGCCTGGTCGAATGGCCGGACAAGGCGGCAGGCCTGCTGCCGTCGCCCGACTGGACCATCCGCCTGTCGCCGCAAGGCGAAGGCCGCCGCCTCGAGCTGATCGCAAGCACCGCTTTCGGAATCACATGTCTCGCATCCCTGACCGCTTTCGGCACGACCCGTCCCGCCGGCTGATGTTGCGCGGCGCGGTGGCGACGCTGCTGCTCGGCGTCGCGCCGCGCGTCCTCGCCGGCAGTGCCGTGGTGGCCGTGCGCGTCTGGCCGGCCAAGGCCTATACCCGCATCACCGTCGAATCGAGCGCGCCGCTCAAGTTCAACCAGTTCCTGGTGCCCGATCCGGCGCGGCTGGTGGTCGACCTCGACGGCGCCGACTGGGGCGACGAGCTGGCCCGCATCGGCGGCCGCATCGGCACCGAGGACCCCTACGTCAAGACGCTGCGCGCCGGCCGCTACAAGCCCGGCACGGTGCGGGTGGTGCTGGACCTCAAGACCGAGGTGAAGCCGCAGGTGTTCACGCTCGAGCCGTTCGGCGAATACCAGCACCGGCTGGTGATCGACCTCTACCCGGCCAAGCCGGAGGATCCGCTGCTGGGCCTCTTGGACGAGGACAAGGCGCTGGCCGCGCCGCAGCCGGCCCCGCCGCCCAGGCCCGAGCAGCCCGCCTTCGACGAGGGCAAGCCGATCGGGCGCGACAAGATCGACGTCAGCCGGCTGGTCACCATCGTGATCGACCCCGGCCACGGCGGCGAGGACCCGGGCGCGGTCGGCAAGGGCGGCACCTACGAGAAGACGGTGACGCTGGCGATCGGCAAGAAGCTCAAGGCGCTGATCGACCGCCAGCCCAATATGCGCGCGGTGCTGACGCGCGACGACGACTTCTTCGTGCCGCTGGGCCAGCGCGTGGTGAAGGCGCGCAAGGTCAACGCCGACCTGTTCATGTCGATCCACGCCGACGCCTTCGTCAAGCCCGATGCGCGCGGCTCGTCGGTGTTCGCCTTGTCGGAAGGCGGCGCCACCAGCACCGCGGCCAAGTGGCTGGCCAAGACCCAGAACGAGTCGGACCTGATCGGCGGCGTGCGGCTGGACGTGAAGGACCCCTACCTGGCCCACACGCTGTTCGACCTGACCCAGACCGCCACCATCAACGACAGCCTCAAGTTCGGCCGGGTGATGCTGACCGAGCTCGGCGAGATCAACCGGCTGCACAAGGGCCAGGTCGAGCAGGCCGGCTTCGCCGTGCTGAAGTCGCCCGACATCCCGTCGATCCTGGTCGAGACGGCCTTCATCTCCAATCCGGAAGAGGAGAAGAAGCTGGCCGACGACGGCTACCAGGACAAGATGGCCGAGACGCTGCTCAAGGGCATCCGCCGCTACCTGGCCAAGAATCCGCCGCTGGCCCGCAGCAAGCTCGCCTAGGGATTTGCTCCACCTTGTGTTTTGATCGACCGTCTGCGCAGCGCCCGGCAAAGCCGGGCGTTTTCTCTTGGTGAACGCTCGAACCACGGCGAGCCCTGATCCAACCCGACTCCCCCGCCCTCGCCGCCGCGAGGGGGCCTCGCTAGCGCTCGTCAGTGAGCCGATGAACCTGCGGGAGCCGCTTCCTCCTCTATCCAGGCTGCGTTACCGGTATTCCATGTAGTAGACCTATCCAGTGGATCAGGGGCATCCGGGCGCGCTGGTATACTGGCGCCTTCCCCGCTGCACCCCCCCACGCCATGTCCCGCATCCGCGCCTTGCCCGACCATCTCGTCAACCAGATCGCCGCCGGCGAAGTCGTCGAGCGGCCCGCGTCCGCGCTGAAGGAACTGCTCGAGAACAGCCTCGACGCCGGCGCGCTGACGCTGACGGTCGAGCTGGCCGAGGGCGGCACCAAGCTGATCCGGGTGACCGACGACGGCGGCGGCATCGACCGCGAGGATCTGGCGCTGGCGCTGAGCCGCCACGCCACCAGCAAGATCGCCAGCCTGGAAGACCTGCAGCGCGTGAGGAGCCTCGGCTTCCGCGGCGAAGGGCTGGCCAGCATCGCCTCGGTGTCGCAGCTGGTGCTGACCAGCCGCGCCGCCGATGGCGACAAGGCCTGGCGCGTGAGCGCCGACAACGGCAGCATCCACGAGCCCGAGCCGGCCGCGCTGGCCGCCGGCACCGTGGTCGAGGTGCGCGACCTGTTCTTCAACGTGCCGGCCCGCCGCCGCTTCCTCAAGACGCCGGCGACCGAGTACGCCCATTGCGACGACGTGTTCAAGCGCATCGCGCTGTCGCGGCCCGACCTCGGCCTGACCCTGATCCACAACGGCAAGGCGCAGTGGCGGCTCAAGCCCGAGTCGCCGGCCGAGCGCATGCGCGCGGTGCTCGGCAACGAGTTCGCCGACAGCATGCTGCCGCTCGAAGCGGCGGCGGCGAGCCTCAGGCTCAGCGGCTTCGCCGGTTCGCCGACGGTGTCGCGCGCCGGCCGCGATGCCCAGTTCGTCTTCGTCAACGGCCGCTTCGTGCGCGACAAGGTGGTGCTGCACGCGGTGCGCGAGGCCTACCGCGACGTGCTGCACCTCGACCGCCAGCCGCTCTACGTGCTGTTCATCGAGCTCGAGCCCGAGTCGGTCGACGTCAACGTGCATCCGACCAAGACCGAGGTGCGCTTCCGCGAGTCGCAGGCCATCCACCGCTTCCTGTTCCATGCGCTGCACAAGGCGCTGGCCGAGACGCGCGCCGGCGCGCAGGCCGCTGCCGAGGGCGAAGCGCCCGCCGACGGTACGGCCGCGGCGCAGCCGTTCGCGGCGCCGTCGCCGGCGGCGCCGACCGCGCCGGCCTGGCGCTACGAGCAGACCCGGATGCCGTTCGGCGCGGTGCGCGAGCGCGGCGGCAGCGATTTCTACAGCACGCTGTTCGCCGGCGCGCGCGAGGCCGAGCGTCCTGTCGCGGCCGGTGGTGCGTCGCTCGGCAATGTGGCCGATGGGCAGGGCCGAGTACCTGCCGACTTCGTCGCGACGGGTTTCGCGGCCGCGAGTGCCGCAGCGCCGCAGCGCCTGCCCAGCGACAATGAAGATGGCTTCCCGCCGCTCGGCTTCGCGCTGGCGCAGCTGCACGGCGTCTACGTGCTGAGCCAGGCGCGCGAAGGCCTGATCGTGGTCGACATGCATGCCGCCCACGAACGCGTGGTGTACGAGAAGCTGAAGACCGCGCTGGACGCCGACGAACTGCCGACCCAGCCGCTGCTGATCCCGCTGGCCTTCCCGGCCGACCGGCTCGACGTCGCCACCGTCGAGGAGCACGCCGACACGCTGGCGCGGCTCGGCTTCGAGATGGCGGTGATGGGCCCGAACCAGCTGGCGGTGCGGGCGATCCCGATGCTGCTGCGCGACGCCGATCCGATCGAGCTGGCGCGCGCGGTGCTGGCCGACATCCGCGAGGTCGGCATGAGCCGGGTGCTGACCGAGCGGCGCGACGAGCTGCTGGCCAGCATGGCCTGCCACGGCGCGGTGCGCGCCAACCGCAGCCTGACGCTGCCCGAGATGAACGCCTTGCTGCGCGAGATGGAGGCGACCGAGCGTTCGGGCCAGTGCAATCACGGCCGACCGACCTGGTTCCGGCTGACCATGGGCGAACTCGACAAACTGTTCATGCGGGGCCAGTGATGGACCCGGTCGTGCTGGTCAAACTGTTCGCCGCGCCGGCGCTGATCGGCCTCGCCAGCCTCGCCGGCAAACGCTGGGGGCCGAACCTGGCCGGCCTCCTGGGCGGCCTGCCGCTGGTCGGCGGCCCGGTGGTGCTGACGCTGTGGCTCAGCCACGGCGCCGACTATGCGCGCGAGGTCGCGCTGGCGGCGCCGGTCGGCGTCTGGGCCAATGTCGCCTACATGCTGCTGGTCGGCCATGCCAGCGCGCGCTGGCGCTGGCCCGGTGCGATCGCCGCCGGCTGGCTCGGCTACCTGGCGCTGGCCTTCGCCCTCAACTTCGCCGGCCTGGCGCATGCCTACTGGCTCGGCTTCGCCGTGCTGCCGGGGCTGTGGCTGGCCGCCACGCGCTGGCTGCCGCGGCCGAGCGCGCCGCCGGTGCCGGCCCACCTGCCGCGCGTCGAGATCGTCACCCGCATGCTGGCCGCCGCCGCGCTGGTCAGCTCGCTCACCTATGCCGCCACCTGGTTCGGTCCGACGCTGACCGGCGTGTTCACCGGCGCGCCGGTGGCCGCCACCGTGATCCCGGCCTTCACCTTCGCCAACGCCGGCCGCGATGCGCTGCTGCTGGCGCTGCGCGGTTTCCTCACCGGACTGATGGGCTTCGCGGTGTTCTTCTACGCGCTCGGCTTCGGCATCCCGCTGCTCGGCGTCGGCGCGCTGGCGCCGGCCCTGGCGGCCGGCCTCGCGGTCGGTTTCGTCGCCAGCCACCTGGCGAGGCGCGGCTCGTGAGCGCGCTGCCGCCCGCCGTCTTCCTGATGGGCCCGACCGCCAGCGGCAAGACCGCGCTGGCGGTGGAGCTGGCCCAGCGTCATCCGGTCGAGCTGATCTCGGTCGATTCGGCGCTGGTCTACCGCGGTATGGACATCGGTACCGCCAAGCCCGATGCCGCCACGCTGGCGGTCGCGCCGCACCACCTGATCGACGTGATCGACCCGACCGAGCGCTACTCGGCCGCCCAGTTCCGTGCCGACGCGTTGCGGCTGATGGCCGAGATCACCGCGCGCGGCAAGGTGCCGCTGCTGGTCGGCGGCACCATGCTGTACTTCAATGCGCTGGAGCAGGGCCTGCACGACCTGCCCTCGGCCGACTCGGCGATCCGCGAGCAGCTGGAGCGGGATGCCGCGCGGCTGGGCTGGCCGGCCATGCACGCGCGACTGGCCGAGCTCGACCCGCCCACGGCGGCGCGGCTGTCGCCCAACGACAGCCAGCGGGTGGGGCGGGCGTTGGAGATCTTCCTGGTCAGCGGCCGGCCGATGTCGGACTGGCTGGCCGAGCAGAGCAACGAGCGCCTGCCGTACGCGCTGAAGAAGTTCGCGCTGCTGCCCGACGACCGGGCGGTGCTGCACGAGCGCATCGCGCTGCGCTTCGAGCAGATGCTGGCCGACGGCCTGGTCGACGAGGTCGCCGCGCTGCGCGCGCGCTACCGGCTCGATCCCGATCTGCCGTCGATGCGCTGCGTCGGCTATCGCCAGGCCTGGCAGTTCCTCGACGGCGAACTCGACCGCCAGGGCCTGCGCGATACCGGCGTCTATGCCACGCGGCAGCTGGCCAAGCGGCAGATCACCTGGCTGCGGCGGCAGATGGACGAATTCGAGCGGGTCGAGCCGGGCGAGACCGGCCGGATCGCGGCCGCGCTGTCCTGACGGGCTGGCGTCGCAACCCGCGCACCGGCCCGGCTTGCGCGCCAATGAAAAAACCCACGGCCGAGGCCGTGGGTTTCAGTTTGCTGCGGCAGCCGTCGCTGCGGCAGCCGTTGCTGCGGCAGCCGTCGCTGTGGCTGGCGCTTACTTGAAGGTGTAGCGCAGCGAAGCGTAGGCGAAGCGGCCGGTCACCGAGTCCTGGAACGCGTCGCCGTCCTTCGAGAAGCGCGGTGCGCGGGCGAACAGGTTCTGCACGCCGACGTTGACCACCGTGTTCTTGATGCCCTTGTAGCCCACGTTCAGGTCGACCGAGGTGTAGCTCGACAGGCGCGGCGTAGTGGCATCCAGGTTCAGGATGTCTTCCATGTCGTAGGTGCTGGCCACGGTACGGGTCGTGGTGTCGTAGCTCCACGGGCCGCTGGCGAGCTCGATGTTCAGCGAGTTGCGCCATTCCGGGTTGTAGTTGTCGTCCAGGCGCGAACGCGGGGCTTCCGACGGGATGTCCGATTTCTGCAGCTTCAACAGGCGGCTGTATTGGTTGTTGATGGTCAGGCGGCCGATGTTCAGCAGCTGGAAGGAGTAGATCAGGCCCCAGTCGAAGCCGCTGACGTTCTGCTTGCCCACGTTCATGAACGGCACGATTTCGCCGATCAGACGACCGTCCTTCAGGCCCGGGTACTGTGCTTCCAGCGCCGGGTTGCGCGGCGAGCGCTCGATCAGGTTGGCGAAGGCCGGGTTCTTGGTGCCGTCGGCGTTGTACTCGTGGTCCAGGATGTACTGGGCGTTGAGCGTCTCGATGGTGTTCTTCTGCTCGATCCGGTACCAGTCGAAGCTGGTGGTCAGATTGCGCGTCGGCGACAGCACGATGCCCAGGGCGAAGTTCTTCGACTCTTCCGGCTGCAGATCCGGGTTCGAATGGATCTTCAGGCGCGAGGAGTACTGGCACTGGCCCGGGCCGTAGCCGAGCGGACCGCAACGCACCCAGTCGGCCACCACGGTGTAGGCGGTCGATTCGGCCATGTACAGCTGCGGCAGCGTCGGCGCCTTGAACGAGGTGGTCGCGGTACCGCGCAGCAGGACTTCCTGCATCGGGCGGAAGGCGAACGACAGCTTCGGATTGGTGGTGCCGCCGAAGTCGCTGTAGCGGTCATGGCGCAGCGCCAGCTGGATCTCGAGCTGCTTGATCGGGTTGAACGCCAGTTCGCCGTAGGCCGAGAGCACGCGGCGATCGCCGCTGACCGCGGTTGCGCCCTGATTTTCGATATTGCCGGCGATGGTCTGCGCGTCCGGCGTGTCCTTGATCGAGTCTTTGTAGGCCTGCAGGCCCCAGGCGAAGCCGACCGGGCTGTCCATCAGGTTGAACAGTTCGGGGTTGCTGGCCTTGAGCTCGGCGCTCATCAGTTTCGATTCGGCTGCACGGGTGGTGCTGGTCAGCAGCTTCTGCACGTCGGCCGCGCTGTTCCACAGCTTGAACGGATCGTAGCCGCCGTTCAGGTAGGCGTCGGTGATGGCGTCGGTCTTGAGCTTGCCGGATTCGACCGTCTTGACCTTGTTGTGGCCGTAGCCGATCGAGGTCTCGTAGTCCCAGTCCGCCAGGTTGCCCTTGACGCCGAATACGGCGCGGGCGGTGTCCGAGGTGGTCTTCTCGCGGACCTGGCCTGCTTCGTAGACCGAGCGGAACACCATCACGCGGGAGCCGGCATCGGCGTCCGGATCGATGTTTTCCTGCTGCAGCACGCCGTTGTCGTCGAAGTAGCGGATCGGCACCGAGGTCGGGTAGGCCGCGTCGCCGGGCCACAGCAGGCGATCGGCATTCTTGGTGTTGCCGCTGTTGAAGGTGCCGATCGAAGCGAAGCCGCTCTCGTAGTCGGTGACGTTGCGATTGAACGCCAGTTCGCTGAACAGCGTGGTGTCCGGGGTCAGCGCGAAGCTGAAGATGCCCGACGTGCCGGTGCGCGTGGTGCGCGGGGTGGTCTGGGTGTAGGCGGCGCTTTCGGTACGGCAGTACCAGTCGCCGCGGTCGTCCTGCTCGACCGAGCCCAGGCAGCCGCCCATGGCCTGCCGGCCCAGCGCGGTGTCGTACAGCTCGTAGGAGCCGGGGAAGGCATTGGTAGCGCGGCTGTCGGTACCGCCGTAGGGACGGTAGTCGGTCGACTTGGTGTACTTATGGTCGCGGTCGAAGGTGGGCTCGCGCTGGAACACGTCGGCCGTCAGCAGGACGTTGAAGCGGTCGTTGCTCAGGTCGCCGAAGCCGGCCGAGATCGAGGCCGAATGCTCCTGGCCGCCGCCGTCGACGTGCTGGCCGTAGCGGCCGGCGACTTCGAGGCCCTGGTAGTTGCGCTTGGTCTTGAAGTTGATCACGCCGGCCACGGCATCGGAGCCGTAGATCGCCGAGGCGCCGTCGCGCAGCACTTCGACCTGCTCGATGGCCGACAGGGGGATGGCGTTGAGGTCGACGAAGCTCGAATCGATGTTGTTGGCGTAGCCGTAGTTGACCAGGCGGCGGCCGTTGAGCAGCACCAGCACGTTCTTTTCGCCCAGGCCGCGCAGCGAAGCGGCGGCGGCGCCTTGCGAGAACGAATTGGAGCTGGAGCCGGAGAAGAAGCCGGTCACGCTGGGCAACAGGCTCATCAGCTCGACCACGGTCGAGGCGCCGGAGGATTCGATCTCTTCCTTGCGGATCACCTGCACCGGCGACGGGCCTTCGACCGCGGCGCGACGGATGTTGGAACCCGTGACTTCGATCCGCTCGACCTTCTGCGGCGGCGTGGTTTCTTCGGCGGCGATGGCCGCGACGGACAGGCCGATACCGGCCAGCGCAACTGACAGTTTGCTGAACTTCATGGTGACTCTCCCCAGGATTACGGTGTTTGCACTTGGAGTCGCCGGGTTAGCGCTCGTCGTTTACCGCAAGGCCGAAAAACTACCATCGCGATGGCGCAACCGTGAAATGCCAGACCGTGGGGGCGGTGAATCTGTTGGCATATTGCTACGCTGTTGCAAATATGAGTAAGCAGATGTGTCTGCCGGGGAATGAAGGCCTGCCGGGCATTGCGGACCGCGTCCCGCCTGAGCGCAGACCGGTTTCGACGCGGCTTTTCGGGTACGGGAAGTGTGGCTTTTTCGCCGGTTCATCGTGAGGGTACTGCGGTAAAAAGCCCCGGCCGGAGCCGGGGGCGAAAAGGTGGCGCGGCCGGCAGGCCGGCCGCGCCTGCCACGATCAGTTGAATTGGTAGCTCAGCGAGCCGTAGACGAAGCGGCCGCGCGGATTGCCGTAGGCGCTGTCGTAGCCGAGGCTGGAGCCCGAATAGAACGGCGGGTCGCGGTCGAACACGTTGTCGACGCCGGCACGCAGCGTCAGCCGCTTGAAACCGGTGTAGCCGACCGTCAGGTCGGCCTGGGTCGAACTGCCCACCTTGGCGCCTTCGCCGTACTGGTCGTAGTAGATGTTGATGGTGGCCGACGGCAGCCGCGAAACCCGGTAGGACGAGACATAGTTGGCCGCGGTGCCGAATTGCCAGGCGCCGTTCTCCCAGTTCAGGCCGAGCTTGGCCTGCACGCGCGGGGTCTGGAATTCGCCGGCGTCGCAGGCCTGGTCGCCGTCGCAGTTCACCTCGGGATCGTCCGGCGTCAGCGTGCGGTTCTGCCGGCGCAGGTAGGTCGCTTCGGTGTACAGCCTGAACTTGCCGTATTCGCCGGCGCGCCAGCCGACCGAGGCGTCGAAGTCGTAGCCGTCGGTCAGCATGCGGCTGCGGTTGATCAGGCCGACGCGGATTTCCTTGAGCCGGCCCCGGTCCGGTGTCAGCGGACCGAAGGCGAGTTGCTCGGCCGGCGTCAGCTTCTCGTATTCCTCGTAGTCCATGGCGGAAACGGGATCTCGGATCACATTGTTCCTGAAGGCGCCATCCTCGCCGGCCAATACGGTCTCGCTGTCGAGCGAGGCGATGCGGTCCTTCCACAGGATGCGCCAATAGGTCACGCCCAGGCTGACGTCGCGCACCGGCTCGAACACGAAGCCGACGTTGAAGTTGGTCGACTTCTCCGGCTTGATGTCCTTGGTGCCGGTGACCACCGACAGCACTGAGCCGTCGCAGGACTGGCTGAAATACGCGTTGCTTTGCAGGCAGCGCTTCGGATCGCTCGTTGCGGCGAAGCCGCCGCGGCCCTCGTTGAAGGTCTGCGACAGCGTCGGCGCGCGGAAGCCGGTGCTGTAGTTGGCGCGCACCAGCAGCGACTTGGTCGGCGTCCAGCGGATGCCCAGCTTGGGATTGGTGGTGCTGCCGGCCAGCTCGTAGTCGTCGAAGCGGGCGGCCAGCTGGGCCTCCAGATTGCTCAGGATCGGCAGGCTCAGCTCGCCGAACACCGCCTTCTGCGACTGCGAGCCGTCGATGCCGCGCAGCACCGAATAGATGCCGATCTCGCCGTTGCGCCAGGCCTGGGTCGGGTCGTAGCTCAGCTTGTCGCGCTTGAACTCGGCGCCGAAGGCGACGCCGATCGGCCCGCCCGACAGTTCGCCGAACTCGGTGCTGGCCTTGGCGTTGACGAAGTCGGTTTCCGACTTGGTGCGCACCGCGTGGTCGGCGGTCAGCTCGCGGATGATCTGCGGGCTGTTGTGGTTGCCGCCGAAGGGGTTGTACTTGCCCTGGTCGAGGTAGTCCTGCAGCTTGTCGTGCAGGAAGGTGCCGTAGGTGCGGATGTCGCCTTTCTCCTGGCTGTGGCCGGCGGCGACGATCCAGTCCCAGCTGCCGACCTGGCCCTTGGCGCCGGCGACCAGCCAGCCGGTGTCGACCTTGGACTTGCCGCCGCCCTCGTCGGCCTGGAACAGCCGGCGGACGCGGACATTGCTGCCGTAGGTGTTGAAGGGGTTGTCGGCCGCCACCAGCAGCACGTTGGCGCGGTCGCGGTCCTGGATCCAGGCCGGCGAGGCGACCAGCCGGGTGTCGTAGTGGTTGAAGAAGAACTGGCCGAACAGCGAGAAGCTGTCGCTCACGTCCCAGTTGGCCAGCGCGATCGCGCTGTAGCGCTTGTAGGGATGCAGCAGGTCTTCCGAGTCGGCCGGCGCGTACATGCAGGCGTTGCGGTTGGGCGCGGCGAACCATTCCGGCGCGTCGGGATAGGGTTGGCGGTGCTCGGCCGTGCACTCCGGATCCCACATCCGCTGCGAGCCGCCGGTCGACAGCGTGCCGGGGTCCGAGCCCTTGGAACCGTAGACGTTGCCGACGTGCAGGCCCCAGGGGCGGTCGCGGAAGTCGGGGCCGCGCGCCCAGTCGCGGTCCGCGGCGTGGACCGCCTTGCGTTCTTCGGCAGACACCGTGTAGGTCAGGTTGAAACCGGACGAGTTGCCGCCGAGGCCGCCGGCCAGCGAGGCGCGCGCGGTCTCGCCGTCGCCCTCGGTGGTCGCGCCGGCATAGGCCGACAGTTCGAGGCCGGTGACGTTCTTGCGCAGGATGAAGTTGATCACGCCACCGACCGCGTCGGTGCCGTAGATGGCCGAGCCGCCGTCCTTGAGCACTTCGACGCGCTCGATCGCGGCCAGCGGGATGGTATTGAGGTCGACCGAGGTCTGGCCGCTGTATTCGTCCGAGCCCGAGCTCGGCAGGCGATAGCCGTTGAGCAGCACCAGGGTCGGCAATTGGCGCAGGTTGACGCTGGTGGCGCCGTTGCGGAAGGAATTGGCGGTCAGCGTCTCGCCGCCGTTGCCCCCGGCCGAGGTCAGCTTGCGCATCAGCTCCACCGTGTTGGTGGCGCCGGAACGGGCGATTTCCTCCCGGCTGATGGTGGTGACCGGCGAGACCGTTTCCTTGCTGATCCGCTTGATGTTCGAGCCGGTGACTTCGATGCGTTCGGCCTTGATCGGCTCGTCCGCCGCCCAGCTGCCCGAACTGCCGATCGCCGCGATGGCGAGGGCCAAATACCTGATTCTCATGCACTTTCCCCTGATTTGGTGACTAGGCCTCGCGTTCGGATCGTGTGTCTACGAGGTGCGCCGATGCTAGGGCGGAGTGCCGGGGAAGGCCGGAATTGCGTGCATTTCACGTATTTTTGTATGCAGATGGCGACACTTTTTTATAAAAACGACGACATATCGAACTAATTGTCATAAGCGATAAGTAGGCGAGTTGGGTTGACTACGATTTGATGACGACTTATGGCGCTGAATTTGCGAAAATGGCGGCCTTCTTCACCTCATTGCGGCGTATTCGTTCGTAGTGGGGTGGTGGTTACTACCATTCGAGGTCGCCATCACATGCAGTTCGCCGCTCCCGCCTACGTCCAGCACCGCCGATTGATCGACTGGGTCGCCCAGGTCGCCGCCCTGACCCAGCCCGCCCGCATCCACTGGGTCGACGGCTCCGACGAAGAGAACGCGCAGTTGCTCGCGCAGATGGTGGCGGCCAGCACGCTGGTGAAGCTCAATCCCGAGAAGCGGCCCGATTCCTACGCCGCCTTCTCCGATCCGTCCGACGTCGCCCGCGTCGAAGACCGTACCTTCGTCTGCGCCGAGCGCCGCGAGGATGCCGGCCCGAACAACAACTGGACCGCGCCGGCCGAGATGCGGCAGACGCTGAACGGCCTGTTCGAAGGCTGCATGCGCGGCCGCACGATGTACGTGATCCCGTTCAGCATGGGTCCGCTCGGCTCGCACATCGCCCACGTCGGCATCGAGATCACCGATTCGCCCTACGTGGTCGCCTCGATGCGCGTGATGACGCGCATGGGCCGCGCGGTCTACGAAGTGCTGGGCAGCGACGGCGAGTTCGTGCCCTGCGTGCACAGCGTCGGCGCGCCGCTGGCCGAGGGCCAGGCCGACGTCGCCTGGCCGTGCAACAAGGACACCAAGTACATCGTCCATTTCCCCGAGACGCGCGAGATCTGGTCCTACGGCTCGGGCTACGGCGGCAACGCGCTGCTCGGCAAGAAGTGCTTCGCGCTGCGCATCGCCTCGACCATGGGCCGCGACCAGGGCTGGCTGGCCGAGCACATGCTGATCCTCGGCGTGGAGAACCCGCAGGGCGAGAAGTCCTACGTCGCCGCGGCCTTCCCCAGCGCCTGCGGCAAGACCAACTTCGCCATGCTGATCCCGCCGGCCGCCTACCAGGGCTGGAAGGTGACCACGGTCGGCGACGACATCGCCTGGATCAAGCCGGGCGCCGACGGCCGGCTGTACGCGATCAACCCCGAGAACGGCTACTTCGGCGTGGCGCCGGGCACTTCGGAGAAATCCAACCCGAACGCGATGGCGATGCTCAAGCGCAACGTCATCTTCACCAACGTCGCGCTGACCGACGACGGCGACGTCTGGTGGGAAGGCATGAGCAAGGAGCCGCCGGCCCATCTGATCGACTGGCAGCGGCAGGACTGGACGCCCGAATGCGGCCGCAAGGCGGCCCATCCGAACGCGCGCTTCACCGTCTCGGCCGAGCAGTGCCCCTCGCTCGACGCGGCCTGGAACGACCCGGCCGGCGTGCCGATCTCGGCCTTCATCTTCGGCGGCCGCCGTTCGAGCACGGTGCCGCTGGTGTTCGAGGCGGCGAGCTGGGACGAGGGCGTCTACATGGCCGCCACCATGGGCTCGGAGACCACCGCCGCGGCGATGGGCGCGCAGGGCCAGACCCGGCGCGATCCGTTCGCCATGCTGCCGTTCTGCGGCTACCACATGGGCGACTACTTCGATCACTGGCTGAAGATGGGCGAACGCGTCGCCATGCCGCCGCGCATCTTCTGCGTCAACTGGTTCCGCGTCGACGAGGCCGGCAAGTTCCTGTGGCCGGGCTTCGGCGAGAACATGCGCGTGCTCGAGTGGATGATCGGCCGGGTGCAGGGCAAGGCCGGCGGCCGCGAGACGCTGCTGGGCTGGATGCCCGAGTACGCCGACCTCGACTGGCAAGGCCTGGCCGAGATGAACCCGGCCCAGTTCGCCAAGCTGATGTCGCTCGATTTTGAGGCCTGGCGCGCCGAGCTCGGCTCGCACGCCGAGTGGCTGGCCAAGCTGGCCGATCGGCTGCCGCCGGCGCTGGAAACCAAGCGCACCCAATTGAGCGAGGCCCTGGCGCGCTGATCCGCACGCCCGGCGCTTCGCCATGGAAAGGCCGCCTACCAGGCGGCCTTTTTTCATGTGCAGGGCCGAGTGCAGCGATGCCCGTCGTGTATCGGCCCGCGGCCGAGCGACGCCGCGCCCGGTAGAAACGGCTTCGGCCGCGAATGGCGATGGTTGCGCCTCAACCCGCTCGCGGCTGAAGCCGCTCCTACACGACGGCATCCGGCTGCCGCGATCGCCCCTACCGTTTCCGCGCCGGGTCGTGCAAAAAGAAAAAGCCGCCCGAAGGCGGCCTCGTGCCGGGCATCGCGATGCAGATCAGACGCTGAACGGCGCCAGCTTCTTCTCCACCGCCAGGTTCTTCAGCCGCACGTAGTCGGGCAGGCCGTTGCGGAACGGCGGGAAGTCCTCGCCCTCGATCAGCGGCGACAGGTAGCGGCGGCAGGCTTCGGTGATATGGAAGCCGTCCGGCGTGATGAAGTCGCGCGGCATGAACTTCTCGACGTTGGCGACCTGCGACAGCGGCGCCTCGGCGATGTCCCAGCGGTAGGGCGCGTCGGCCAGGCGGCGCACCGCCGGCATCACCGAATTCTTGCCGGCCAGCGCCATCTCGACCGCGGCGCGGCCCAGCGCATAGGCCTGCTCGACGTCGGTCTTGCTGGCGATGTGGCGGGCGGCGCGCTGCAGGTAGTCGGCCACCGCCCAGTGGTACTTGTAGCCGAGCTTGTCCTTGACCAGTTGGGCGATGGTCGGTGCCACGCCGCCGAGCTGGGCATGGCCGAAGGCGTCCTTCAGTCCGGTCTCGCTGAGGAACTTGCCGTCCTTGTTCTTGATGCCCTCGGACACGCCGATCACGCAGTGGTCGTACTTCTCGACCGTCTCGCGCACCTTGGCCAGGAAGGCCTCCTCGTCGAACTCGACCTCGGGGAACAGCAGGATGTGCGGGCCTTCACCCTCGCCCTCGGCGGCCAGGCCGCAGGCGGCGGTGATCCAGCCGGCGTGGCGGCCCATCACCTCGAGGATGAACACCTTGGTCGAGGTGCGAGCCATCGAGGCGACGTCGTAGCCGGCCTCGCGGATCGAGGTGGCGACGTACTTGGCGACCGAGCCGAAGCCGGGGCAGCAGTCGGTGATCGGCAGGTCGTTGTCGACCGTCTTGGGTACGTGGATGGCCTGGATCGGGTAGCCCATCTTCTCGGACAGCTGCGCCACCTTGTAGCAGGTGTCGGCCGAGTCGCCGCCGCCGTTGTAGAAGAAGTAGCCGATGTCGTGCGCCTTGAACACCTCGATCAGCCGCTCGTACTGCTCGCGGTGGGTGTCGAGGCTCTTGAGCTTGTAGCGGCAGGAGCCGAAGGCGCCCGACGGCGTGTGGCGCAGGCGGGCGATGTCCTCGGCCGACTCGAGCGAGGTGTCGATCAGGTCTTCGGTCAGCGCGCCGATGATGCCGTTGCGGCCGGCATAGACGCGGCCGATGCGGTCGGAATGGGCGCGGGCGGTCTCGATGACGCCGGCGGCAGAAGCGTTGATCACGGCGGTCACGCCGCCCGACTGGGCGTAGAAGGCATTCTTGAGGGACATGGGAAGCTCCGGATGACGAAGACGCAGGTCAGGCCGCCGCCGGCGGATCGCGCTGGCGGCGGCACGGTGCCTGCCGGGTTATTGCTTGTTCTTGGCCGCCTCCTGGGCGTGCCATTGCTTGAGCTGGGCGCGCCAGGCGGTCCAGTCCTGCGGCTGGCCGGTCTCGAAGCGGCGCTGCAGCTGGCCCAGCACGTTGGGCCAGGCCTTTTCGAAATAGGCGCGCGCCTGCGGCCATTCGCCGCTGCTGCCCCAGCCGAGGTGGCTCAGCGTCAGCCGCGTGGCGGCTTCGCCCTCGGGCGCGAAGCGCAGGATTACCACGGTACGCTGCTGGCGTGCCTGGGCAGGTGAGGCGGCGCGTTCCAGGTGAAGGACAGCAGCTTCTCCGGCTCGGCCGCCAGCACCTTCATGTCGTCGGCGCCCTGCATGCCGGGGGCGGCGTAGGGATCGATGATGATGCGGAACGGGCCGTCGGGCCGCGCCTCGACTTCGGCCTCGGGGGCGAAGAAGCTGGTGATGCCGGTGCTGGTGGTCCAGGCCTGCCACACCGAGGCGACCGGCGCCTTGACCGTGACGGCCAGCTCGATGCCGCTTTCGGCCGCCTGGCCCGTGGTGAACGCGAGGCCGGCGAGGGCGAACGGGATCAGGCGGGACATGGACAGGCACTCCGGGCGGCGGGAAACGCGCGCATTGTAGTCTGAAACTACCGACTCCGCCGCGCCGGCCGGCAGCTCGCCCGGCTGCCCGTTCAGGCCACGTAGAACAGGATGGCGATGTACTGGCAGAAGCTGCCGCCGAGTACGAACAGGTGCCAGATGCCGTGGTAGTGCGGTACGCGCTCGTCGTTGAGGAAGAAGTAGATGCCGATGCTGTAGATCACCCCGCCGGCCGCCAGCCAGGCCAGGCCCGCGGTCGGCAGCGCGGCGATCAGGGGCTTGAGCGCGATCAGCACCAGCCAGCCCATCGCCACGTAGAGGATCATCGACAGGATGCGGGTGCGCCGGCCGAGCGTCAGTTCCTGGATGATGCCGAACAGCGCCAGCCCCCAGTTGAGCCCGAACAGGGTCCAGCCCCACGGCCCGCGCAGGCTGACCAGCGCGAACGGCGTATAGGTGCCGGCGATCAGCAGGTAGATCGCGCAGTGGTCGAATTTCTGCAGCACCGCCTTGGTCGTCGGGTGGCGGATGCTGTGGTAGATGGTCGAGCCGAGGTAGAGCAGCACCAGCATGGCGCCGTAGATGCTGAAGCTGACGATCTTCCACGGATCGCCCTGCTGGCCGGCCAGGGTGACCAGGATGGCGAGGCCGGCGATGGCGAAGCAGGTGCCGACCAGGTGGGTGATGCTGTTGAAACGTTCGCCGCGGTACACGGGATCTCCTTGCAATGGCCCGGCTGTACGCCGGCAGGCGCTTCGACCGGCCGGCGGCGCGGCGAGTTGCGCCGCGCGCAAACGAAAACAGGCGGGTCGCCCCGCCTGTCCGTATTGTGCCGATCGCTGCGGGGGCTCAGGCGCCCAGCGCGGCGTACACCTTGTCGCGCACGGTCTCGACCGCTTCGGTGCCGTCGATCTTCACGTACTTCGGCGCCCTGGCGTCGCCCGAGGCGGCCAGTTCGCCGTAGTAGCCGACCAGCACTTCGGTCTGCTCGTGGTAGACCGCCAGCCGTTTCTTCACGGTCTCCTCGCGGTCGTCGTCGCGCAGCACCAGCTCTTCGCCGGTCACGTCGTCGCGGCCTTCGACCTTGGGCGGGGCGAACTTCAGGTGGTAGCTGCGGCCCGACGGCAGGTGCACGCGGCGGCCGGCCATGCGCTCGACGATCGCTTCGTCCGGCACGTCGATCTCGACCACGTAGTCGATGTCGACGCCGGCTTCGCGCAGCGCGTCGGCCTGCGGAATGGTGCGCGGGAAGCCGTCGAACAGGAAGCCGTTGGCGGCGTCGGGCTGGGCGATGCGTTCCTTGACCAGGCCGATGATGATGTCGTCGCGGACCAGTCCGCCGGCATCCATGATCGCCTTGGCTTCCAGGCCCAGCGGGGTGCCGGCCTTCACGGCGGCGCGCAGCATGTCGCCGGTGGAGATTTGCGGGATGCCGAACTTCTCTTTGATGAAGTTGGCCTGGGTGCCTTTGCCGGCGCCGGGGGCGCCCAACAGAATCAGTCGCATCGAAGGGGGGTCCTGGTTTTCTGGTTGATTCGAATCCGGTACGGGCGCAGGGCCGTCGACCGTGGCGGGTGCTGCTGCGGCTTCAGCCCTGCATGCGGGCCCAGTGCTGCCGCACGCGTTCGAGGTCGGCCGCAGTGTCGACGCCCGCTGCGGGGGCGTGATCCATCACGGCGACGCCGATGGCATGACCATGCCAGAGCACGCGCAGTTGTTCGAGCGCTTCGAATTGCTCCAGTGCACAGGGGGCCAGCGTGCGGTAGCGGCGCAGAAAGCCGGCGCGGTAACCGTAGATGCCGATATGCCGATAGACGGGTAGGTCTTGTGGCAGCGCTTCGCGGGTTGCCGCGAAGGCGTCACGGGCGTAGGGAATAGGCGCCCGGCTAAAGTAGAGGGCACGTCCGGCGTGGTCAAGCACAACCTTGACCACGTTGGGGTTGAACATCTCGTCCGGCCCAGCAATGACGTGGCACGCAGTGGTCATCGGCAGGCTGTTGTCGCGCTGCAACATAAGCGCTACGGCGTCGATCAGGGCCGGGTCGATCAGCGGTTCGTCGCCCTGGACGTTGACCACCACGGCGTCGTCGGGCAGGCCCAGCAGGTCGGCCGCTTCGGCCAGCCGCTCGGTGCCCGAGGCATGGTCGACGCGCGTCATCAGCGCCGAGTGGCCGTGCGCGCGCACCACGTCGTAGATGCGCGCGTCGTCGGTGGCGACGTGGGCGGCGCTGGCACCGCTCTTCAGGGCCTGCTCGATGGTGCGCACCACCATCGGCCTGCCGCCGATGTCGGCCAGCGGCTTGTCGGGCAGCCGGGTCGATGCCAGCCGGGCCGGGATCAGCGCGACGAAGCTCACGAGCCGACTTCCTCGTCGGCCGGCAGTTCGCGCGCCTCGCTTTCGAGCATCACCGGGATGCCGTCCTTCACCGCGAAGGCCAGCCGGTCGGCGCGGCAGATCAGTTCCTGCTTCGACTTGTCGTGGAACAGCGGGCCCTTGCAGATCGGGCAGACGAGGATTTCAAGCAGTTTGGCGTCCATGGGAATTCTTCAGGTCGAGGAGCCGCTGGACGAGCCAGCCGGCGAGGTCGGGCGACAGCTCGGCCGCCACGGGAACGGCCCAGATGTTACCACCGAGCGACAGGCCGGCCAGTTTCACGGCGTCCTTCTCGGTGACCAGCACGGCGTCGGCTTCGATGGCCGCCAGGTCCTCGGCGCGGTAGGCGTGGTGGTCGGGAAACGGGTATTCGGCCACTGCGCGCAGGCCGGCGGCGTGCAGCGTGGCGAAGAAGCGGGCGGGGTGGCCGATGCCGGCCAGCGCCGCCAGCCGGCCGCCGAAATCGGCCAGCGGCCGCGTTTTCGCCGGCTCGGCCAGGTTCCAGGCGGCGCCGGGCACCAGCGCCATGCGGTGGCTGCGCGGGTGGGGCGGCAGGGCGGCTGCGCCGTCGCCGTTGAACACCACCGCGTCGACGCCGGCGAGCCGCGAGGCCGGCTCGCGCAGCGGTCCGGCCGGCAGCAGCCAGCCGTTCTGCAGTCCGCGCGCGCCGTCGATCACCACGATCTCGACGTCGCGCGCCAGCCGGTAGTGCTGCAGGCCGTCGTCGCACAGGACCACGTCGGTGGCGGGATGGGCGGCCAGCAGGGCGCGGCCGGCGGCGACGCGGTCGCGGCCGACGAAGACGGGGCACAGGGTGGTGGCGGCCAGCAGCAGCGGCTCGTCGCCGTAGACGGCCGGATCGCCCTGCGGCGGGACTTCGGCGACACCGTCGACACGGCCGCCGTAGCCGCGGCTGACGATGCCGGGATTGAAGCCGGCGGCGCGCAGCCGCTCGGCCAGGTAGCGCACGGTCGGGGTCTTGCCGGCGCCGCCGGCGCTGATGTTGCCGACGATCACGACGGCTACCGCCAGCCGTTCGGACTTCAGCCAGCCGAGCCGGTAGAACGCGCGCCGGACGGCGGCGAGCAGGCCGAACAGGGCGGCCAGGGGCAGCAGCAGGGCGGCGGGGAAGCGGGACTGCCAGTAGGCTGGCGTTTGCATGTTGGAAGCCCCGTGAAACGTGAAAAGTGAAACGCGATGTTCGCCGCTGGCGCGGCTCAGGTTTCCACGGTTTTTTGGAGTGCGGCAGCGCCGCACCACGTTTCACATGATGCCGCGCAGCGGCGAGTCACGTTTCACGTGATGCGCGCGCAAGCGCGCATCACTGCGGGGTTTGCGTCGCGAAGGTCAGGCGGCCGAAGCCGGCCAGGCGGGCGGCTTCCATCACGTTGATCACCGACTGGTGGCTGGTGTTGCTGTCGGCGTTCACCACGATCACCGGCTCCTGGCCGTTGGCGACGCGGCGCAGCTCGGCCGCCAGGGCGGCGGCATCGGTGAAGTTGATGCGCTGGCCGTTGACGGCGTAGCCGCCGCTGCTCGACACGGCGACCTCGATCTCGACCGTCTTGGCCTCCTGCTTGTCGGCGGCGGCCGTCGGCAGGTTGATCTTGAGCTCGGAGAACTTGGAATAGGTGGTGGTCGCCATCAGGAAGATGAGGATCACCAGCATCAGGTCGATCAGCGGGATGAAGTTGATTTCCGGCTCTTCGCGCTGCCGGCCGCGGCGGAAATTCATGCTCAGCCCCGCTCGCCGTGGACGACTTCGACCAGCTTGATCGCCTGTTGCTCCATCTCGACGATCAGGCTGTCGACGCTGGAACGGAAGTGGCGGTAGAACACCAGCGCCGGCACCGCGACGATGATGCCGAAAGCGGTGTTGTAGAGCGCGACCGAGATGCCGTGCGCCAGCGCGGCCGGGTTGCCGCCGCCGTTGGGCGACTGTGAGCCGAAGATCTCGATCATGCCGATCACGGTGCCCAAGAGGCCCAGCAGCGGCGAGGCGGTGGCGATGGTGCCGAGCGTGGTCAGGAAGCGCTCGAGGTCATGGGCCACGGCGCGGCCGGTCTCCTCGATGCCTTCCTTCATGATCTCGCGCGAGCTCTTGACGTGCTTGAGGCCGGCGGCCAGCACGCGGCCGAGCGGGGAGTTCGATTGCAGGCGCGACAGCATGTCCGGCGTGACGCCGCTCTGCTTGTATTCCTGCACGGTCAGCGCCAGCAGGCCGTCGGGCAGCACCTGCGAGCGGCGCAGGCTGACCAGGCGTTCGATGATGATGGCGACCGCGATGACGGAGGCCAGGATGATGGTATAGATCGGCCAGCCTGCAGCCTGGATGATGGCGAGCATGAGTCCTACCGCGTGAGCGAAAAACCGCGTAACTTTATCCGCCCCGCGGGGGCCGGCAAGCCGGCTACTCGTTTGGCATGGCGAAAGGCCCGTCGCTGCTGGGCCGCAAGGCTTGTTCACACGTCCTGTGGATAAGTTTGTGGAGAAGCTTGGGGAAAGCGGCTGCCGCTGCCTAGGATCAAGCCCTTTGCTGATTTGCCTAAAAAATGACCTGTGAAAATAATCGTTCAGAAACAGTTACTTAAGCATTGGCTGTAATGCTTCTGTCACGGCCGTACCATTTTTGCGCCGGCCGGGCCGAAATGTGGATGAACGACGCGTAGAGACCGAATGAACGAGCTCATGTCAAGCCCGACCCCGGTGTGGTCGGTTGCCGAATTGAACCGCGCCGTCAAGGGCCTGCTCGAGCGCGAGCTGCCGATCCTGTGGGTGAGCGGCGAGATATCGAACCTCACCGTGGCGGCCAGCGGCCATTGTTATTTCTCGCTCAAGGATGCGAGCGCGCAGGTGCGCTGCGTGATGTTCCGCAACCGCGCCGCGCTGCTGCCGTTCCGGCCGCGCGAGGGCCTCAAGGTCGAGGCGCGCGCCCAGGTGTCGCTCTATGAGGCGCGCGGCGACTACCAGCTCAATATCGAGGCGATGCGGCCGGCCGGGCTCGGCGCGCTGTACGAGGCGTTCGAGAAGCTCAAGCAGCGGCTGGCGGCCGAGGGCCTGTTCGAGGCGGCGCGCAAGCGCCCGCTGCCGCCTTTGCCGCGCGCGATCGGCATCGTCACCTCGCCCAAGGCGGCCGCGCTGCGCGACGTGCTGAGCACGCTGCGCCGCCGCGCGCCGGGCATTCCGCTGGTGCTCTACCCGACGCCGGTGCAGGGCGAGGGCGCGGCCGAGACGGTGGCGGCGATGATCGGCCGGGCCAATGCGCGCGCCGAGGTCGACGTGCTGATCGTCTGCCGCGGCGGCGGCAGCATCGAGGATCTGTGGGCCTTCAACGAGGAGGTCGTGGCGCGGGCGATCGCCGCCAGCGCGCTCCCGGTGGTCAGCGGGGTGGGCCACGAGACCGATTTCACCATCGCCGATTTCGTCGCCGACCTGCGCGCGCCGACGCCGACCGCGGCGGCCGAGCTGGTCGTGCCCGACCAGGCGGCGCACCGGCTGGCGCTGGCGCAGGCGGCGCAGCGGCTGCAGCGCGATTTCCGCCGGCTGATCGAAGGACGGATGCAGAAGCTCGATTTCCTGTCGCGCCGGCTGGTGCACCCGGGCGAGCGCTTGCGCGGCCAGGCGGAGCGGCTGGCGCAGGCCGACCTGGCGCTGCGCCGCGCCCAGGCGCGGCTGCTGGAAGCGAAGCGCTGGCGACTGCTCGGCCTGGCGCAGCGCCACGGCCATCGCCGGCCCGATCCGGCGCTGCTGGCGCGGCGGCTGGACGAACTCGGCCTGCGGCTGGCGCGCGCGGTGCAGCGCGGCGGCGAACGGCGCGGCGCCAGGCTCGACGGCCTGGCCGGCCGGCTGGCGGCCTTGAATCCGGAAGCGGTGCTGGCGCGCGGCTACAGCCTGGTCGAGACGGCCGACGGCCATGTGGTGCGCGATGCGGCGGAGTTGCGCAGCGGGCAGCGGCTGCGGTTGAAGTTCGCGCGGGGCGAGGCCGGCGCGGTGGTCAGCGAGGCGCCGGTGGAGCAGGGGACATTGTTCTAGTGGAGTGAGGTGTGAGGCGTTAGGTGTGAGGTGTTGACCCCATCCCCACCCCGGCCCTCCCCTTGAAGGGGAGGGAGTCGGTCGGCGACGACTGAACGATCACCGACGGTCCCGACCGATGCGCCCCACTCCTCCCCCTTCAAGGGGAGGGCTGGGAGGGGGATGGGGTCAACACCTCACACCTGACCCCCTCACACCTCCCCATCCAGCCAACGCTCGATCCATCCCACCGTCACCGTCGCCGCGTCCCAGGTCATCTCGTCGAGCCGTGCCGCGGCCTCCGCCAGCTTCATCGGCTCGAAGCCGGCCACCTCGCCGTCGATGTTGGCCGGCACGAAGTCGGGCGGCAACGGCAGGTCGAAGCAATACAGCAGTTCGTCGTGGACGCCTTCCGGTTCGAGCCGGGTGGTGCGCACGATCTGCGCCGGCCGCGCCAGCGCCGCCAGCCAGCCCGGCACGCCGGCTTCCTCGGCCAGTTCGCGCACCAGCGTGTCCTCGGGCGTCTCGCCGCTGGCGATGCCGCCCGCGGCCAGGTTGTCGAGCCGGCCGGGATCGACCGCCTTGTGGGCGGCGCGGCGGCCGATCCACAGCGTGTCGTCGTCGCGGTAGCCGTTGACGTGGACCGCGCGGCTGCACAGGCCCAGCGTGCGGAAGGCGGCGCGTTCGAGGCTGAAGCGCACGCGGCCCCAGTCGTCGAGCCAGTCGTAGGCCTCGTCGCGCCAGCCGTCGATCCAGCCGTCGGCGCGCAGCGTTTCGGCGAAGGCCTGCAGCGCGCGGCTGCGTCCGAGCGGGCCGCCGAGGTGGTCGGCCAGCGCCAGTCCGCCCGAGGTCTGCTCGAACAGCGCGCTGTCGAGCATGCGCGCGGCGAGGTCGGGCCGCACCCAGCCGGCCGGCAGTGCGTCGACGGTCCAGGGCACCAGGCCCTGCGAAGTGAAGCGCGGGACGCGTTCGCGCCAGCCGGCGATGCGCTGCAGCAGCTCGTTCATGGTTTCTCCCTCGGATAGGGGCTGTCGGCGCCCAGGTAGCCGGCCATCAGCCGGGCCGTCTCGCCGCTGCGGGCGAGCTGCAGGGCCGCCTCGCGCAGCAGGTTCTGCCGTGCGGCGGGCAGCTCGGGGTTGGCATAGAGGTGGACGTCGGCGCGCAGGAACACCAGCGGCGGCGCCAGTTGCTGCGCGGCCGCGGGCTCGCTGCGCAACGCCTGGCCCAGCGCGCCGGCGTCGCCGCACAGGCCCTGGATGCGGCCGACGGCCAGCATGCGCAGGCCCTGGGCCAGGTCGCCGACGGTATAGAGGGGGACGCCGGCCCGTTGCAAGGGCGGGCAGGTGCCGTTGAGCCGGCCGACCAGGTAGGGGCGGAAATCGGTTGCCTGAGTCGGTTGGATCGGCAGGGCCTTGCGATAGAGGATCTGACCCTCAAGTTGCCAGACCCGTGCCAGTTGCACCAGGCCCATGTCCTTCGTCAGGTCGCGACTCGACATCGCCAGGTCGAGCCGGCGGCGTTCGAGCATGGCGTAGAGCCGGGCGGTCGGGTAAAGCGCGTTTTCGTAGGGTTGGCCGGCCTGCTCGGCGATGCGGTTGGCCAGTCGGTAGAGCGCGCCGTCGGGTTCGCCGGAGGCATCGAGGTAGCCGTAGGGCGCGATCGCCAGGGTGCCGATCCGCAGCGGCGCATCGGCGTGCGCGAGCGGAAGCAGCAGGAGGCAGGCGATCAGCAGTCGGGCGAGCATGGTGGGCCGGGCGGAGCGATCCCGTCGTTATAACGCAGAAGTCGGCGATCCGGGTGTTTGTGGCGGGGACGGAAGCTGCGGGCGCGCGGGGCGATGCAGGGGCCGTGCCGTAGGCGTGGCTTCAGCCGCGAATGGCCGGCAGGGAACGCTGACCGATTCGCGGCTGAAGCCGCTCCTGCAGATGTCCGCGGTTCAGGTCTTGAGCAATTCCTCGCGGCCGGCCAGCCAGCGTTCGAGATGGGCGTCGACCACCTGCGGCGCGCGTTCGAGCAGCTCGGCCGCCACGTCGCGCGCGCGCTCGAGCAGGGCGGCGTCGCGCTCGAGGTCGGCGAAGCGCAGCATCGGCACGCCCGACTGGCGCGCGCCGAGGATCTCGCCGGGACCGCGGATGCGCAGATCCTCGCGCGCGATCAGGAAGCCGTCGGTGGTCTCGAAGATCACCTTGAGCCGCTGCTTGGCCAGGTCGCCCAGCGGCGCCGAGTACAGCAGCACGCAGCTCGATTCGAGCGCGCCGCGGCCGACCCGGCCGCGCAGCTGGTGCAACTGCGCCAGGCCCATGCGCTCGGCGTGCTCGATCACCATCAGCGTGGCGTTGGGCACGTCGACGCCGACCTCGATCACCGTGGTGGCGACCAGCGCCTGCAGCTCGTTGCGGGCGAAGGCGGCCATGATCTCGGCCTTCTCGGCCGGCTTGAGCCGGCCGTGCACCAGGCCGACCCGGTATTCGGGCAGCGCCTCGCCGAGCTGGGCATGGGTGTCGATCGCGGTCTGCAGCTGCAGCGCCTCCGATTCCTCGATCAGCGGGCAGACCCAGTAGCACTGCCGGCCCTCGCTGCAGACCTTGCGGACGAACTCGATCATCTCCTCGCGCCGCGCGTCGTTGACCAGCCGGGTCTTGATCGGCGTGCGGCCCGGCGGCAGCTCGTCGATCACGCTGACGTCGAGGTCGGCGTAGAAGCTCATCGCCAGCGTGCGCGGGATCGGCGTGGCCGACATCATCAGCATGTGCGGCTCGACGCGGTTGGGCGCCGCCGCGTCGGCCGCTTCGCCGCCCTCGGCCGCCGTGCCGCCCGCCTTCTGCCGCAGCGCCAGCCGCTGGTGCACGCCGAAGCGGTGCTGCTCGTCGACGATGGCGAGGCCGAGCCGCTCGAACGCCACTGCATCCTGGAACAGCGCATGGGTGCCGATCGCCAGCCGCGCCTCGCCGCGCTCGACCCGGCCGATGGCGGCTTCCTTCTGCTTCTTGCCGAGCGAACCGGCCACCCATTCGACCGCGACGCCCAATGGCGCCAGCCAGGCCGACAGTTTCTTGTAGTGCTGCTCGGCCAGGATCTCGGTCGGCGCCATCAGCGCCACCTGGTAGCCGGCCTCGATCGCGTCGAGCGCGGCCAGCGCCGCCACGATGGTCTTGCCGGCGCCGACGTCGCCCTGCAGCAGGCGTTGCATCGGGTGCGGCGAGGCCAGGTCGCGGCGGATCTCGGCCAGCACCTTGGTCTGGGCGCCGGTCAGGCCGAACGGCAGGCCGGCCACCAGCCGGGCCGCCAGCGCGCCGGCCGGCCGCAGCACCGGCGCGGTCTGGTCGCGCCGGCGGCGGTAGGCCAGCCGCATCGACAGCTGCTGCGCCAGCAGCTCGTCGAACTTCAACCGCAGCCAGGCGACGTGGGTGCGCTCGCTCAGGTCGCGCTGGGCGATGTCGGGCGTCGGGTGGTGCAGCAGCCGCACCGCCGGGCCGAAGGCCATCAGGCCGAGGTCGTGCAGCAGCGCCGGCGGCAGCGTGTCGCTCAGCTCGCAGCTGTCCAGCGCCTGCTCGATCAGCCGCCGCAGCGCTGGCTGGGCCAGGCCGTTGACGGTCGGGTAGACCGGTGTCAGCGCCTCGGCCAGCGCGGCGCCGTTGCCGACGCTGCGCACCTTGGGGTGCACCATCTCGTCGCCGAAGAAGCCGCGGCGGATCTCGCCCAAGAGCCGCACGCGGCGGCCGGCGGCCAGTTGCTGCTGCTGGTTCGGATAGAAGTTGATCAGCCGCACGTTGAGCTCGCCCGAGTCGTCGGCGACCCGGGCGACCAGCTGGCGGCGCGGCTTGAAGGTCACCTCGGCGTGCAGCACCTGGCCCTCGACCAGCACCGGCGCGCCGAGCGGCGCATCGACGATGCGGAACAGGTGGGTCTCGTCCTCGTAGCGCAGCGGCAGGTGCAGCACCAGGTCGAACGGCCGCTTGAGGCCGAGCTTGGCCAGCCGGCTGGCGATCGGCTTGGGCAGCAGGGCGAAGTCGGGCCTCATGCGGCCGCCTCGATGCGCGTCACGGTGGCCAGCCGGCCGTCGCAGCGCCATTTCACCTCGAGGTCGTACAGCCGCATGCCGTATTCGCGCGCCGGATCGTCGGCGTAGCCCGGGCGCGGGTCCTGCGCCAGCACCTCGGCGATCAGCGCACGCAGCCGAGGCAGCCGGCCGGCCTGGCGGGCGAGGGCGATCTCGGCTTCCGCCGAAAAGGCCACCGCCAGCGGCGCGCTGCCGTCGTCGGCATAGCCGTTGCCGGCCTCCGCGATCGCGTCGGCGTAGCCGAGGTAGGGCTTGAGATCGAGCACCGGCGTGCCGTCGAGCAGGTCGGCGCCGTCGAGCCGGATGCGCACGCCGCCGTCCAGATCGATGCCGGCCAGCCGCGCCACCGACAGCCCGATCGGATTGGGCCGGAAGCTCGAACGGGTGGCGAACACGCCGACGCGGCGGTTGCCGCCGAGCTTGGGCGGCCGCACGGTCGGCCGCCAGCCCTGCGCCGCGGTTCCGTGGAACACGAACACCAGCCAGACATGGCTGAAGGCCTCCAGCCCGCGCACCGTCTCGGCGCTGTCATAGGGCGGCAGCAGCCGCAGCGTGGCCTCGGCCGACGGCACCAGGCCGGGCTGGCGCGGGATGGCGAATTTTTCCTTGAAGCAGCTTTCGATCAGGCCGATCGGCTGCAGCGTCCAGCCGCTCATGGCGCGGCTCCGAGCGCCTGCGCGACGGCGTCGGCGCGCCCTTCCGGCAGCGTCGGCGCCGCCAGCCGCAGCGCCAGCGCGCCGAGCGCGCGGTAGGCCTCGCCGACGGCCGGATCGAGCACGGTGGTCGCGGCCAGTTGGCGCGCCACGGTGGCGGCGTCGCCGCGCGCGACCGGGCCGGTCAGCGCCTCGGCCGGAGCGAGCCGGTCGAGGTTGGCCAGCGTGCCGTCGATCAACGGCCGCAGCGCCGGCCAGGCGGTCTCGCGCGGCACGCCGGCGGCAGCCATGCAGCGCAGCGCGGCGTCCATCAACGCGACCAGGTCGTTGCAGGCCAGCACCGCGGCGGCGTGATAGAGCGTCTTGCCGGCCGGGTCGAGCGCGAAGCGCTGCGCGCCGATCGCGTCGAACAGCGGGGCCAGCCGCGCCAGCGCCGCTGCGTCGCCTTCGCAGCCGCAGCGGGTGCCGGCGAAATCGGCGATCGCCCGGGCCGGATCGGCGAAGGACTTGAGCGGATGCACGCTGGCGACCAGGCCGCCGGCGGCGCGGACCGGGGCAAGCGCCTCGCTCGGCAGTGCGCCGCTGCAATGGAACACCACGTCGCCGGGGCGGACCGCGCCGCCGGCGGCCAGGGCCGCGGCGGTGGCGGCCAGCGCGTCGTCGGGCGTGGCGATCAGGGTGAAGTCGGCCGGCTCGAGCGCGTCCAGCGTGGCCGGACTGCCCGCGCCGATGAAATCGCGCGCGGCGGCGATTCCGTGCGCGTCGCGGCCGACCAGCCGGGCGACGGCGAGCAGGCCGGCGTCGTGCCAGAGCCGGGCCAGCGTGCGGCCCAGGCGGCCCGGGCCGATCAGGTTGAACGTGGGAAGCGGCATGCGGTCGTATCGCTGAAAGAGCGGGCGATTATCGCACGCGGGCCGCGGCGGTACGGCGCCGCACCGTACGTCGGCGGCGCGCCGGACGGAAACGATTGTTTAACTGAAGGATTTTGCCGGCGGGGCCGTGCTTGGCTTATAATCCAATGTCATTTTTTCGATGCAATCGCTTGCCGGAGCCGCACCAAATGAAGTCCGCCCTGCTCATCGCCCTGCTACTGGCCGCCCCGTTCGGCTTCGCCGCCAAGGTCTACCAATGGAAGGACGCCAACGGCAACGTGATCTTTTCCGACCAGCCGCCGCCCGGCCAGCAGGTCAAGGAGAAGGACGTGAAGGCCAACGTGATCACCACCAGCGGCGGCAACTTCATCACCCGCGAGGCGATGCGCAAGAACCCGATCACGCTGTGGAGCAACAACTGCGGCGAACCCTGCGACAATGCGCGCGCATTGCTGGGCAAGCGCGGCGTGCCCTACGCGCTGCGCAATCCGCAGGCCAGCACCGGCGACTACGACCAGCTCAAGAAGCTGGCCGGCGACGTGGTGGTGCCGGTGCTGCAGGTCGGCGACACGGCGCTCAAGGGCTTCCAGGACACCAGCTGGGCGGCGGCGCTCGACCAGGCCGGCTACCCCAAGACGGCCGATCCGACCATCAGGCAGCCAGCGGGCAAGTAAGCCGGCGCTGCCTGCCGCAGACGAACGAAACCCCGCCGAGGCGGGGTTTCGTTTTGCTGCGTTGGCCTGGATCGAGAAGAAGGATGCTGGCAGGTCGGTCGGGTTTTACACCCGACACGCCCTGTCGATCGAGGGGCCCGCAGGTCGGACTGAAGTCCGACCTGGCCGAGGCGGTGGACGGACATCCTCCGTCTCAGCGGCCGGCCTCCGGGATCGGCTCGCCGCGCGTCTTCCACAGCGAGTAGCCGACGCCGGCGGCCAGGAGGCCGAAGGTCACGCCGAGCGAGACCGGCGAGGGAATCTTGATCGCCAGGTTGACCAGGAAGATCTTCACGCCGATGAACACCAGCACCACCGCCAGCGCGTACTTGAGGTAGTGGAAGCGGTGCACCATGGCCGCCAGCGCGAAGTACAGCGCGCGCAGGCCGAGGATGGCGAAGATGTTCGAGGTGAACACGATGAAGGTGTCGGTGGTGATGGCGAAGATCGCCGGCACGCTGTCGACCGCGAAGATCAGGTCGGTCAGCTCGACCATGATCAGCGCCAGCAGCATCGGCGTGGCCCACCAGACCTGGCGGCCGGGCTGCTTGGGATGGTCGGCGCGGACCAGGAAGTGCTTGCCGTGGAACTCGGGCGTGACGCGCAGGTGGCCGCGCAGCCAGGCCAGCATGCGGTTGTCGGCCAGGTCGGTCTCGTCGTCCTTCATGAACAGCATCTTCACGCCGGTGAACACCAGGAAAGCGCCGAACAGGTAGAGCACCCACATGAACTGGTGGATCAGCGCGGCGCCGAGGCCGATCATCGCGCCGCGCATCACGATGGCGCCGAGGATGCCCCAGAACAGCACGCGGTGCTGGTAGAGCCGCGGCACGGCGAAGTAGGTGAAGATCAGGCTGATGACGAACACGTTGTCCATCGACAGGCTCTTCTCGACCAGGAAGCCGGTCAGGTAGTCCATGCCGGCCTGGGCGCCGAGCGCGTACCAGACCCAGCCGCCGAACAGGAGGCCGGCGCTGATGTAGAAGGCCGACAGCTTGAGGCTCTCCTTGACGCCGATCTCGTGGTCCTTGCGGTTGAGCACGCCGAGGTCGAGCACCAGCAGGATCACCACCACGGCGGCGAAGAGGCCCCACATCCAGAGTGAAACGTTCATCTTGGGAATCCGGTTGGCGGGCCGGCCGTGGGGCCGGCGCCGCGGTTGGAGGCGGCTGGCACGCATGGTCGGCATGCCAGCGGGAGGAGATGCGGCGCCGATCGGTAGGTCGGGCTCTATGCCCGACTGCGACCCGGATCGGCGGCGCTGTCGGGTGTAATACCCGACCTACGGCACCGGATCAGCGCGCCGCCTGGCGCAGCGCGGCGATGCGCGCCTCGATCGGCGGGTGGCTGCTGAACCAGCTGGCCAGGCCGCGGCCGTTGATGCCCGAGGCGGCCATGTTCTTCGGCAGTTCGCCCGCCTCGCGGCCGCCGAGCACCTGCAGCGCGTCGATCATCGGCGCCGGGTTGCCCAAGAGGCGGGCGGCGCCGGCGTCGGCGCGGAATTCGCGCTGGCGCGAGAACCACATCACGATCACGCTGGCCAGGATGCCGAACACGATCTCGAACACGAAGCTGGCGATCATGTAGCCGATGCCGGGGCCGCTGCTTTCCTCGTCGTTGCGGCGCAGGAAGCTGTCGACCAGGTAGCCGGCCACGCGCGACAGGAACACCACGAAGGTGTTCACCACGCCCTGGATCAGCGTCAGCGTCACCATGTCGCCGTTGGCGATGTGGGCCACCTCGTGCGCCAGCACCGCCTCGACCTCGCGCCGGCGCATGGTCTGCAGCAGGCCGGTCGAGACGGCGACCAGCGAGCTGGACTTGCTGGCGCCGGTGGCGAAGGCGTTCGGCGCGCCCTCGTAGATGGCGACCTCGGGCATCGGCAGGTTGGCGCGGGTGGCCAGCTGCTGCACGGTCGACACCAGCCAGGCCTCGTCGGCATTGCGCGGCTGGGTGATGACCTGGGCGCCGGTGCTCCACTTCGCCATGGTCTTGGACATCAGCAGCGAAATGAAGGAACCGCCGAAGCCGATCAGCGCGGAGAAGGCCAGCAGCATGCCGAAGTTCATGCCATTGGCGGTGAGGAAGCGGTCGACGCCCAGCAGGCGGGCGCTGATCGACAGCACCAGCATCACGGCCAGGTTGGTCAACAGGAACAAGACGATGCGTTTCATGGCAGGTCCTCGCTCGGGGAAAAGGCCCGGAAGTGGAAACGTCGGCAGCTTAAGCGATCGAATACGTTGAAAGAATCGAGCGTATCCTGATGGAGTGATCGATTTTTTCGATGGATTGGCGATGGCCCGGGCCGAACTCAACTATAAGCACCTGCATTACTTCTGGACCGTGGCGCACGAGGGTGGGGTGGCGCGCGCGGCCGAACGGCTCGACGTCAGCCCGCAGACCATCAGCGGCCAGCTGTCCAAGCTCGAACGCGACCTCGGCCGCGCGCTGTTCCGCCAGGAAGGGCGGCGGCTGGTGCTGACCGAGGCCGGCCGCGAGGCGCTGCGGCTGGCCGACGAGATCTTCCTGCTCGGCGAGCGGCTGCAGGAGGTGCTGGCCGATCCCGAGCTCGGCCAGGCCGCGCGGCTGGTGGTCGGCATCGCCGATTCGGTGCCCAAGCTGGTGGCCTGGCAGCTGCTGTCGCCGCTGGTCGAATCGACGCCGAACCTGCGGCTGACCTGCCATGAAGGCGAATTCGACGAACTGGTGTCGGCGCTGTCGCGCCACAAGCTCGACGTGGTGCTGTCCGACCGCGATCTCGGCCCGGCCTTGCAGCACCGGCTGCGGGCGCGGCGGGTGGCGGCCAGCCCGATCGGCCTGTTCGCCACCGGCGCGCTGCGCGCGCGCCACGGCGCCGACCTGCGCCAGGCGCCGCTGCTGCTGCCGAGCCGGCGCAGCTCGCTGCGCGCGCGGCTGGAGCGCTGGCTGGAAAGCGAAGGGCTGCGGCCGCCGATCGTCGGCGAATTCGACGACAGCGCCTTGCTCACCACCTTCGGCGGCAACGGCGCCGGCTTCTTCCCGGCCGCCACGGTGCTGGCCGACATGCTGGCGGCGCAATACGGCGCCGAGTTGGTGCGCGAGCTGCCCGAGCTGAGCGAGGACTACTACGCGGTGGCGCCGGCGGCGCGGCTGGCCAATCCGCTGGTGGCGCGGCTGATGGGGATGGAGGCGGCTTAGACGGATGTGCCGACGAGTACAGGAACTGTCGGCGCCGTGCCTTGGGGGATTGGCCGTCGTAGGTCGGGCTTCATGCCCGACAGCGCTGCCGATGAAGATCGCAGTCGGGCGTCAAGCCCGGCCTACGGGGCGGCGCCGCCCAGGATGCGAGTACGAATGCGTCGGAGCGGCTTCAGCCGCGAATGGTGCAGGTCTCGCCCACGCCATTCGCGGCTGAAGCCGCTCCTACGGGTCCATGACGCGTCGTGCGCCGCCGGGACGCAGGCCCCGCTCAGTCGCCGACTACGCAGTCGACGTAGTAATCGCCGCTCTGCTCGTCCTTCACCAGGCCGTGGATGTCGGTCTCGAAGCCGGGGAAGCGCTCGTTGAAGGCGCGGGCGAAGCGCAGGTAGTCGACGATGGTCTTGTTGAAGCACTCGCCGGGGATCAGCAGCGGGATGCCGGGCGGGTAGGGTGTCAGCAGGATCGCGGTGATGCGGCCCTCGAGCTGGTCGAGCGGCACGCGCTCGATCTCGCGGTGGGCCATCTTGCTGAAGGCCTTGGACGGCTTCAGCGCCGGCACCATGTCGCTCAGGTACATCTCGGTGGTCAGCCGCGCCACGTCGCCGGCGCGGTAGACCTCGTGGATCTGCTGGCACAGGTCGCGCAGGCCGACGCGCTCGTAGCGCGGGTGCCTGGCGACGAACTCGGGCAGCACGCGCCACAGCGGCTGGTTCTTGTCGTAGTCGTCCTTGAACTGCTGCAGCTCGGTCACCAGCGTGTTCCAGCGGCCCTTGGTGATGCCGATGGTGAACATGATGAAGAAGCTGTAGAGGCCGGTCTTCTCGACGATGATGCCGTGCTCGGCCAGGTACTTGGTCAGGATCGCGGCCGGGATGCCGGTCTCGTCGAAGCGGCCGTCGACGTCGAGGCCCGGGGTGATGATGGTGGCCTTGATCGGGTCGAGCATGTTGAAGCCGTCGACCAGGCCGCCGAAGCCGTGCCAGCGGTCGTCGGCGCGCAGCACCCAGTCGGAGCGCTCGCCGATGCCTTCCTCGGCCAGGTATTCCGGGCCCCAGACCTTGAACCACCACGAATCGCCGTACTCGTCGTCGACCTTGCGCATGGCACGGCGGAAGTCGAGCGCCTCGGCGATCGATTCCTCCACCAGCGCGGTGCCGCCGGGCGCCTCCATCATCGCGGCGGCCACGTCGCAGCTGGCGATGATCGAGTACTGCGGCGAGGTCGAGGTATGCATCAGGTAGGCCTCGTTGAAGCGGTGGCGGTCCAGCTGCCGCGTCTGCGATTCCTGCACCAGGATCTGCGAGGCCTGGCTCAGGCCGGCCAGCAGCTTGTGGGTGCTCTGGGTGGCGAACACCATCGCGTCCTTGGAACGCGGCCGGTCGCGGCCGATCGCGTGCATGTCGCGGTAGAAGTCGTGGAAGGCCGCGTGCGGCAGCCAGGCTTCGTCGAAGTGCAGGGTGTCGATGGTCTCGCCCAGCACGTCCTTGATCATCTCGACGTTGTAGAGCACGCCGTCGTAGGTCGACTGGGTGATGGTGAGGATGCGCGGCTTGTTGCCGGGCCGTTTCTCCAGCGCCTCGCGGGCGAAGGGGTTGGCCTCGATCTTCTGGCGGATGGTGTCGGGCTGGAATTCGGACAGCGGGATCGGGCCGATGATGCCGAAGTGGTTGCGCGTCGGCATCAGGAACACCGGGATCGCGCCGCACATCATGATCGAGTGCAGGATCGACTTGTGGCAGTTGCGGTCGACCACCACGATGTCGCCGGGCGCCACGGTGGCGTGCCACACCATCTTGTTGCTGGTGCTGGTGCCGTTGGTGACGAAGAACAGGTGGTCCGAGCCGAAGATGCGCGCGGCGTTGCGCTCGCTGGCGGCCACCGGGCCGGTGTGGTCGAGCAGCTGGCCCAGTTCGTCGACCGAGTTGCAGACGTCGGCGCGCAGCATGTTCTCGCCGAAGAACTGGTGGAACATCTGGCCGACCGGGCTCTTGAGGAAGGCGACGCCGCCGGAGTGGCCGGGGCAGTGCCAGCTGTAGGAGCCGTCTTGGGCGTAGTGCAGCAGCGCGCGGAAGAACGGCGGGGCCAGCGAGTCGAGGTAGTGCTTGGCTTCGCGCACGATCGAGCGGGCGACGAACTCGGGGGTGTCCTCGAACATGTGGATGAAGCCGTGCAGTTCGCGCAGCACGTCGTTGGGGATATGGCGGCTGGTGCGCGTCTCGCCGTACAGGAAGATCGGGATGTCGGCGTTCTTGAAGCGGATCTCCTCGACGAAGGCGCGCAGGTTCTTGATCGCGGCGGTCTCCTCGCCCGGCGCGCTGCCGATGAATTCCTCGTCGTCGATCGACAGGATGAAGCTCGAGGCGCGGCTCTGCTGCTGGGCGAAGCCGGTGAGGTCGCCGTAGCTGGTCACGCCCAGCACCTCGAAGCCTTCCTGCTCGATGGCGTTGGCCAGCGCGCGGATGCCGAGGCCGCTCGAATTCTCGGCGCGGAAGTCTTCGTCGATGATCACGACGGGGAAGCGGAATTTCATCGGGCAATCTCCAGATTCGGCTTGCGGGGCCGCTGCATTGTCTGTTTCAAACGCGACGCGCGCATGACGCGTCCCGGGCGGGGGCGGATGCCCGCGGTCGGCCGGGGCGAAGCCCCGGTCCGGAAAAGCACCGGGGCCGTATCGCGTATGGATACGGCCCCGTCGCATGGGTTCTCGGGTCGGTCGATAGGCCGCTTCGTCGCGGGTCCGCTCAAGCCTGCGGCACGGTCTCGGCGAAGGCCGGCCGTTGCGCGAGCTTGTCGGCGAATTTCGCCAGGTTGGGGTAGGGGCCGCGCCAGTCGATCTCGGCGAAGCGCAGGTCGAGGTAGCCGAGGCAGCAGCCGACCGCGATGTCGGCCAGCGTATAGCCTTCGCCATTGCACCAGCTGCGTTCGGCCAGGTCCTCGCTCAGCATCTTGAGGCCGGCCTCGACCTTGCCGAGCTGGCGCGCGATCCAGTCGGCGTCCTGCTTGGCGGCCGGCCGCTTGCGCTCTAGCACCACCGCGATGCCGGCGTCGCAGATGCCGTCGGCCAGCGCCTCCCAGCGCTTCACCTGGACCGCCTTGCGGTGCTCGCTCGGCACCAGCCGCGACACCGGCGTGAGGTGGTCGAGGTAGTCGACGATGACGCGCGAGTCGAACAGCGTCGAGCCGTCGTCGAGCACCAGCACCGGTACCTTGCCCAGCGGATTGAAGTTCGGCACCTGGCTGTCGGCGTTCCACGGGATGTCGACCGTCAGCGGGCAGTCGATGCGCTTCTCGTGCAGGACGATGCGTACCTTGCGGGCGTAGGGACTGGTCAGCGAGGCGATCAACTTCATGGCATTGACAACCGTGGGCGGGAAAACGGGATTCTATTGAAGCGCGCGGGGCGCGGCCAGTTGGACGCTCGTACTGTCTCGACGCCCCAACAGGCCGGCGGGCCTGCGCCGCGGCGAGCGGCGGAAGGCCGGCGGCACGCGGCCGCGACGCGCAGTGTGCAGCGCTTTGCTGCACTGCGCAATGCGCTGTGGCGGGCGCGCCACGCAGGGGTAATCGCACCGGCTTCCGACACCTTGGGTAGGAGCGGCTTCAGCCGCGAATCGTTGGTCATTCCACCGTTGCCATTCGCGGCTGAAGCCGCTCCTACGGGGGGCGGTCGTGCCTCAGCCGCGCGGCAGGCCGAAGGCGATCAGCTCGCCGACGCGCCGCGCCGGCAGCTGGAATACCTGCTCGAGCCGTTCCGGCGTCAGCGTCGCCGCCGGCGGGCCGGCGGCGGCCAGCCGGCCGCCGTCGAGCAGCCAGGCCTGGTCGGCGTAGTGCAGCGCCAGGTTCACGTCGTGCAGGCAGGCCACCACGCTCAGCGCCAGCTTGCGCACCAGTTCGTGCAGGCCGGCCAGCAGGGTGTGCTGGTGGCGCGGGTCGAGCGCCGCGGTCGGCTCGTCGAGCAGCAGCAGCGCCGGCCCGCGCGCGGCGGCGGCGCAGGCCTGCACCAGCACGCGGGCGAGCTGGGCGCGCTGGCGCTCGCCGCCCGACAGGCTGGTGTAGCGCCGCTCGGCCAGCGCGGCGGCGTCGGTCAGCCGCAGCACGCTGTCGATCAGGCCGTCGAGCTCGGCGGCGGGGATGTCGGGGAAAGGCGTACCGCCGAGCCGCGCCACCTCGCGCACGCTGAAATCGAACTCGAGCGTGCTCGACTGCGGCAGCAGCGCGCGCCGGCGCGCCAGCGTCGCGGCATCGGCCGCCAGCAGGTCGAGGCCGTCGAAGCTGCAGCGGCCGGCCTGCGGCCGCAGTTCGCCGGCCGCCACGGCCAGCAGGCTGGACTTGCCGGCGCCGTTGGGGCCGAGCAGCACGGTGAGCCGGTGCTGCGGCGCGTCGGCGCTGAAACCGTCGAGCACGCGGCGGCCGTCGCGGTCGAGCTGGAGCTGGGACAGGGTGAGCATGGCCGCATCTTAGGGGCTGGACGGTGGGTTGCGGCAAGCGCGGAAGGCCTGCCGCCGCTCCGCGGCCGATGTAGGCGCGGCTTCAGCCGCGAACGACCATGGCGGGATAGCCACGATTCGCGGCTGAAGCCGCTCCTACGCAACCCTCGACTACGGCGGCGCCGGCGACCGGCAGAGCGCAGCGACATGCCTGGCAGTAGGTGCAACGGAGCGCGAACGAGCGCCCGCGAGGCCCCCTCGCGGCGGCGAGGGCGGGGGGAGTCGGGATGAAACAGGGCTGGCCGCTGGTCGAGCACTCGCATTCCATCAACCCCCGGCTTTGCCGGGGGCTGCGCCGCAGCCTCAGCAAGTCACACCGCGGCGCAAATCCACGAGGCTAGCGCAGGCGTTCCGCCACCAGCTCGATCCAATGCCGCACCGGCGTATCGGTACCGGCCTGCAGATGGGTCTGGCAGCCGATGTTGGCCGTGGCGATCGCCGGCGGCTGGCCGGCCTCGAGTTTGGCCAGCTTGTCGTTGCGCAGCTGCCGCGCCAGCGCCGGCTGCAGGATCGAATAGGTGCCGGCCGAGCCGCAGCACAGGTGGCTGTCGGCCACCGGCAGCAGCACGTAGCCCAGCCGCTCCAGCATCCGCTCGACCAGCGGCCGGCGGCGCAGGCCATGCTGCAGGCTGCATGGCGCGTGGAAGGCCAGCCGCGGCTCGGCCGGCGGGGCCAGCCGCGGCAGCAGGCGGTCGAGCCGCTCGCTGACCAGCTCGGCCAGGTCGCGCGTGCCGGCCGCCACCCGCTGGGCCGAATGCGCGCACGGCTCGTCGGCCAGCAGCTTGCCGTAGTCGGCGACGGTGGCGCCGCAGCCGCTGGCGCTCGACACGATGCCGGCAGCGCCGCGGTCGAGGCCGGCCGCGCAGGCCTCGACCAGCCGGCGCATGTCGGCGCGGCCGCGTTCGGCGTCGTTGAGGTGCCAGGCCACCGCGCCGCAGCAGCCGCGCACCGGTTCGAGCGCGATGCCGCAAGCCGCCAGCACGCGCGCCGCGGCGGCGTTGATCGACGGCGCCAGCGACGGCTGCACGCAGCCCTCCAGGATCAGCCAGCGTTCCAGGCCTTCGGCGGCGGCCGGCCGGCGGGTGTTGCCGCGCGCCGGCAGGCTGGCGGTCAGGCCCGGCAGCAGGGGCCGCGCCAGCCGGCCCAGCGCCACCGTGCCGGCGAACAGCGGCCGGTTGCGCAGCAGGCGCTTGAGCAGGCCGCGCCGGAAGCGTTCGGCCAGCGGCCGCGGCTGCTGCGCCTCGAGCCAGTGGCGGCCGATGTCGGCCAGCCGGTGGTAGTCGACGCCCGACGGGCAGGTGGTCTCGCAGGCGCGGCAGGTCAGGCAGCGGTCGAGGTGATGGCGGGTCTGCGCGCCGACCGGTTGGCCTTCGAGCAGCTGCTTGATCAGGTAGATGCGGCCGCGCGGGCTGTCGAGCTCGTTGCCGGTCAACTGGTAGGTCGGGCAGGTGGCGAGGCAGAAGCCGCAGTGCACGCAGCGGCGCAGGATGGCCTCGGCGTCCTGGCCGGCCGCGCTGTCGGCGAACGGAGGGGCGATGCGGGTCTGCACGGTTCAGGGCTCCGCGGCGGGGCGGTTGAGGATGCCGGCCGGGTCGAAGGCCGCGCGCAGCCGGTGCTGGATCGCCGCGACGGTGGCCGGCACCGGCGCGGCCAGTCCGTGCGGATGCAGCCGGGTGGCATGGCCGCCGGCCAGCCGGGCGGCGCCCTGCACCACGCCGGCGGCGTCGAGCGGCGCGTGCAGCCAGCGCAGGCCGCCGGCCCAGTCGATCCACTGGCGGTAGCCGACCAGCAGCGGCGGCGTGGCCTGCGGCAGCGACAGCCGGTACAGCGCCATGCCGGCCGGCGGCGGGTCGAACAGCGGCCTGCGGCGGCCGCGCAGCGCGTCGAACCAGGCCAGGCCGTCGCGGTCGGGCTCGCCGCCGAGCTGCTCGACCGCCGCGGCGACCGCCACCGCGTTGCCCGACAGCCGCAGCCGCAGCAGGCCGTCGGCCCAGGCGGCGCCCGACAGCGGCAGCGGCGCCGCGCTCCACTGGTTGGCGCGCAGGATCGCCTCGGCCTGCGACAGTTCGAACACCAGCACCTGCTCGGCCTCGGGCCGCGGCAGCACCCGCAGGTGGGCCTCGACGATGGCGCCGAAGCGGCCCAGGCCGCCGACGCAGGCGCGCGCGACGTCGAAGCCGGCCACGTTCTTCATCACGCGGCCGCCGAAACGCAGCAGCTCGCCGCGGCCGTCGACCAGCGTCAGCCCGAGCAGGTGGTCGCGCAGGCTGCCGGCCCAGGGCCGGCGCGGGCCGCTCCAGCCGGTGGCGAGCGCGCCCCCGACCGTCGCGCGGCCGCCGAAGGTCGGCGGCTCGCTGGCCAGCATCTGGCTGGAGCCGGCCAGCAGCGCGTCGAGTTCGGCGACCGGGGTGCCGGCACGCACGCTGACCACCAGCTCGCTCGGCGCGTAGTCGATCACGCCGGCATGGCCGGCCAGCGTCAGCGCTTCGCCCATGACCGGCGGCAGGCCGGCCAGCTTGCTGGCGTTGCCCTGCAGCGCCAAGGGGTGCCCGCGGCGGCGGCGGCGCGGAGGCGGGCTTGCAGATCCTGGACGAAATCGGACATCAGAACCTTGGCAGGTCGGGATGGGGCAGCTGGCCGCCGTGCACGTGCATGCGGCCGTATTCGGCGCAGCGGTGCAGCGTCGGGATCAGCTTGCCGGGATTGAGCAGGCCGCGCGGGTCGAACGCCGCCTTCAGCGCGGCGAACCGGCCGAGCTCGGCCGCGTTGAACTGGGCGCACATGGCGTCGAGCTTTTCCACGCCGATGCCGTGTTCGCCGCTGATCGCGCCGCCCTCGGCCACGCACAGCGCGGCGATGGCGGTGCCGTAGCGCTCGGCGGCGGCGAGCTGGCCGGGCTGGTTGGCGTCGAACAGGATCAGCGGATGCAGGTTGCCGTCGCCGGCGTGGAACACGTTGATGCAGGCCAGGCCGTGTTCGCGGCCGAGCGCGGCGATGCCTTCGAGCACCCGGCCGATGGCGGCGCGCGGGATGCTGCCGTCCATGCAGTAGTAGTCGGGCGACAGCTTGGCGGCGGCCGGGAAGGCGGCCTTGCGGCCGGCCCAGAAGGTCTGCCGCTCGGCCTCGGACTGCGACACGCGCAGGCCGTCGGCGCCGGCGGCGCGCAGGATCGCGCTCATCCGCTCGATGTCGGCGGCGACCTCCTCGGGCGTGCCGTCGGCCTCGCACAGCAGCATCGCGGCGGCGTCGACCGGGTAGCCGGCGCGCAGGAAGTCCTCGACCGCGCGCACCGTCGGCTGGTCCATCATTTCCAGCGCGGCCGGGATCAGGCCTCCGGCGATCAGGCTGGCGACGCCGTCGGCGGCGGCGCCGACGGTCGGGAAGCTGGCCAGGATCACCCGCGCCAGCTGCGGCCGCGGCAGCAGCTTGACGGTGACCTCGGTGACCACCGCCAGCAGGCCCTCGCTGCCGATCAGCAGGCTCAGGAGGTCGTCGCTTGGCGAATCGAGCGTGGCGCCGCCGAGTTCGAGCAGCTCGCCCTCGACCGTGAGCGCGCGCAGGCCGAGCACGTTGTGCACGGTCAGCCCGTATTTCAGGCAGTGGATGCCGCCGGCGTTCTCGGCCACATTACCGCCGATCGAGCAGGCGATCTGGCTCGACGGATCGGGCGCGTAGTACAGCCCGTAGGGCGCGGCGGCCTCGGAGATCGCCTGGTTGCGCACGCCGGGCTGCACGCGGGCCAGCCGCGCCAGCGCGTCGATCTGCACGATGGCCTTCATGCGGCTCAGCCCGAGCAGCAGGCCGCCTTCGACCGGCATGGCGCCGCCCGACAGCCCGGTGCCCGAGCCGCGCGCCACCACCGGCACGCCGTGCGCATGCGCCAGCCGCAGCACCGCGGCGGCCTCGGCCTCGTTGCCGGGCAGCGCGACGGCCAGCGGCAGCGTGCGGTAGGCCGACAGCGCGTCGCACTCGAAGGCGCGCAGGCGCTCGCGATCGGCGATGACCGCGTCGGCGGGCAGCAGGGTGCGCAGTTGGGCGAGGAAGTCGGTGGACATCGGGAATGGATTTGAAAGGCGCGGAGGGTGGTGCGGCCGATCTTGCAATCTAGTCCACCGGCCGGGGGCGGGCCAATGGGGAATACCCGCGCGGCGTTGCATTGCGGTGTGGTATGCGCCACAACGTGGGAGGTGTGAGGTGTGAGGTGTGAGGTGTGAGGGGACCGGGCCGCTGATGGGTTCGTAGGTCGGGCTTTATGCCCGACCGCGCCGCCAATCAAGGTCGCCGTCGGGCATAAAGCCCGACCTACAATCAACCCCGCGCGGCTGTGGCGGACGGGACGAAGGGCGGGAGAAAAATGATGCGCGTAGGACTGTACGCAAGCTGCCTGGCCGACCTGCTGCGCCCCGGCGTGGCGATGGCGGCGCTCGAGCTGCTGGAAGCGGCCGGTTGCGAGGTGGTGGTGCCCGAGCAGAGCTGCTGCGGCCAGCCGGCCTACAACGGCGGCGAGCGCGCGCTGGCGCGGCGGCTGGCGATCCAGGCGATCGAACGCTTCGAAGATTGCGATTACGTGGTGCTGCCGTCGGGTTCCTGCGCCGGCATGATGCGGCGCCACTACGGCGCGCTGCTGGCGGGCGGCGATCTGGCGCCCGGGCGCGTGGACGCGTTCGCCGCCAAGGTCCACGAGCTCGCCGACTTCCTGGTCACGGTGCTCGACTACCGCCCGGCCGCGCGGCTCGCGGCCACGGCGAGCTACCACGACGGCTGCGCCGGTTTGCGCGAGCTCGGCGTCAAGGCGCAGCCGCGCGCGCTGCTGGCGCAAGTGGAGGGGCTGGAATTGCGCGAGATGGCCGAGGCCGAGCAGTGCTGCGGCTTCGGCGGCAGCTTCGCGGCCAAGTATCCGGAGATTTCGTGCGCGATCGCCGACAAGAAATGCGCGGCGCTGGCCGCGACCGGCGCCGACACGCTGATCGCCGGCGACCTCGGTTGCCTGCTGCACCTCGAAGGCCGGCTGCGCGCTCGTGGCGATAAACGCACCCGGCTGGTGCATTTCGCCGAGGTGCTGACCGGCCGTGCCGAGCGCTGACGCGCTACGGTGAACGGTGGTGTGATGGGGTCAATGCAAACACTTTCACCGCAGAGGACGCGGAGAGAGGCGAGCCTGCCGCGACGAGCAATCAGAAACCGCTCAACCCGCCGCGTCCTTCGCGTCCTCTGCGGTGAGACTTGGCCTGTGCCGACGATCCGCCGAGTACCGCTTCCGGGGATCGTCAGCAGGCTCTGCCTCCACTAGCTGGTCGTTTCAGCCAGTTTGTCTCTTGCCTGCTGGTAGGCGCTGACGGCCGCCGCGGCGAAGCGGTTGCTGGCGAAGTTGGCGACCTGGCGCGTGGCCTTGGACATCGAGTCGTAGGCGCAGCCGCTGACGCACAGCGCGCGCTTGATCGGCTGGCCGACCGCCTCGGGCTGGCCGTTGAGGCCGGCCAGCAGGCTGCGCTGCTGCTCGGCCCAGGTGCGCTCGACCAGATGCATCGCGTCGGTCAGCGCCGACACCTGCGCCACGAACAGCGCGCAACCGAGCTGCAGGCTCTGGTCGACGTGCTGCTCGAGCCGTTCGGCCGGATCGGCTTCGCCCGACACGGCGCGGAACCAGTCGCGGCAGCCGTCGTACTGGGTCGAGATCAGCCGCTCGAGGTTGCGGTTGGCCAGGTCGGCGCCTTCGTTGAGGAATTCCAGATGCTGGTCGAGCCTCGGTAAGGCCCAAGCGGCGGTAGGGGCGTTCATCGTAGTTCCCGTTGGAGAGCTTGTCCTTTCACTCGCCTACCGGCTGGAAGCGACGTGAAATCAGCACTTTGTAAGTGCATGGTGCACCGCACTAAGGCGCGCAGTCTAGGCCGCTGCGCGGACAAGTCAATCGGCCGAACGTGAATAATGACGATGGCGTGACGCGGCGGATCAGCCCCAGGCCGCGTCCTGATTGATGCCGACGAAGCGCAGGCCGTCCTGGTCGGCCTCCAGGTAACCGCCGGTGCCGCCGTACCAATCCGGCAACACCCAGCGCTCGCGCCGTCCATGCTGCACCTCATGATGGTGCATGGCCGGCCGGTGGGTATGGCCGTGGATCAGGTGGGCGCCCGGGTATTGCGCCAGCAGCGTGGTCACCGCGTAGGGGTTCACGTCCATGATGTCGAGCGCCTTTTCGCGCTTGGCCATCTCGCTGGCGGCGCGGATGCGGGCGATCTCGGCGCGCCGCTCGCCGAGCGGCCGGGCCAGGAAGGCGGCCTGCCAGGCCGGCTGGCGCACGGTGGCGCGGAACTGCTGGTAGGCGGCGTCGTCGGTGCACAGCGCGTCGCCGTGGCTCAGCAAAAGGCGCCGGCCGCCGATCTCGACCAGGGTCGGGTCGGCCAGCAGCGTCGCGCCGGCGGCGGCGGCGAAGGCCGGGCCGAGCAGGAAATCGCGGTTGCCGTGCATCAGGTGGACAGCGGTGCCGGCCTCGGCCAGCGCCCGCAGCTCGGCCGCCACGCCGGCGTTGAACGGATCGTCGTCGTCGTCGCCGGCCCAGTATTCGAAGATGTCGCCCAGCAAGTAGAGCGCGGCCGCCTGCCGCGCCGGGCCGTGCAGGAATTCGGCGAAGGCGGCCCGGGTGGCCGGATCGGAATCGGACAGGTGCAGGTCGGAAGCGAACAGCAGGGGTCGGGTCATGGCGGCGCCGCAATGCAAAACGGCGCGGATGCCCGCGCCGTAGGTCGAAATGGAGGCCGATCAGGCCAGCTCGGCCTTCTCGATCACGACGTCCTCGTTCGGCACGTCCTGATGGAAGCCCTTGGAGCCGGTCTTCACGCCCTTGATCGCGTCGACCACCTCGGTGCCCTCGACCACCTTGCCGAACACGCAGTAGCCGAAGCCCTGCGGCGTGGCGGAGGTGTAGTTCAGGAAGTGGTTGTTGGCGACGTTGATGAAGAACTGCGCGCTGGCCGAGTGCGGATCGGGCGTACGGGCCATGGCGACGGTGTACTGCTCGTTCTTCAGGCCGTTGGCAGCCTCGTTCTCGACCGGGTCGCGGGTCGGCTTCTGGTTCATGCCGGGGCGAAGCCGCCGCCCTGCACCATGAAGCCGTCGATCACGCGGTGGAAGATGGTGCCGTCGTAATGGCCGGATTTCACGTATTCGACGAAGTTGGCCACCGTCTTCGGCGCCTTGGCCTCGTCGAGCTCGATGCCGATCAGGCCGTGGTTGGTGGTGAGGTTGACGCGCATGGGGAGTCCTTTCTCGTAGCGCTGGCGACTATTGCGCCGGTTGGGGCGCCGGGGCCGGGACGGGCTTGGCCGGCTTGGCGATGCGGGTATCGGGGATGGGCTTGGCGAGCGTGATCAGGATCGGCTTGTTCGGCACGTCCGACATGCCGTTGGCCATGCCGGTCGGCTCGGCGGCGATCTTCTGCACCACGTCCATGCCGCGCACCACCTTGCCGAACACCGCGTAGCCCCAGCCGCGCGGGCTTTCCTCGCGGTAGTCGAGGCGGGTGTTGTCGACCAGGTTGATGAAGAACTGCGCATTGGCCGAGTGCGGCTCCATGGTGCGCGCCATCGCCAGCGTGCCCGTGACGTTGGAGAGGCCGTTCTTGGCTTCGTTCTGGATCGGCGCCTCGGTCGGCTTTTCCTGCATGTCTGGGGTGAAGCCGCCGCCCTGGGCGACGAAGCCCGGGATCACGCGGTGGAAGATGGTGCCGTTGTAATGGCCCTTCTTCACGTACTTGAGGAAGTTCTCGACGCTTTTGGGCGCCTTGTCGGGATAGAGCTCGACGTCGATGTCGCCCAGATTGGTCGACAGCCGCACCAGCGGGTTGGCGGCCAGCACGGCGGGCATGGCCAGCAGTGCGATCAGGCTCAAACACAGTCGCTTCATTTGCATCCTCCGGCTTGGAATCGGCGGCGATGTTAGCACGGCCCATGGCCGGCCTCGCCCGTCGGATCAGACACCAGTATCGGTCATGGCGATGCGGTCCCGGCCACGGCATGCGACGGCCGGCATGGCGACGCGCGGGGAGCCGGCGGCGCGAAATCGCCCACGACAGGCGGCCGCGACAGGCTCTAGAATGGCCGTCCCTCCAAATCCACGTCGGGAGAAGACCCATGGACAAGCTGATTACCGAATTCGATCGCGCCCTGCGTACCGTGTTCGCGCCGGCTGCCAGCGTGCGTCCGCATCCCGACGCGCGGCTCGACGAGGCCGAGCTCGATGCCGGGCAGAAGCGGCATGCGGCCGGCCTGATGCGGGTCAACCACTGCGGCGAGGTCTGTGCCCAGGCGCTCTACCAGGGCCAGGCGCTGACCGCGCGCGATGCGCGTACGCGCGAGTCGCTGCGCGCGGCGGCCCACGAGGAGGTCGAGCATCTTGCGTGGACCGAGCGCCGCATCGGCGAGCTCGGCGGTCGCAAGAGCGTGCTCAATCCCCTGTGGTACGCCGGTTCGCTGGCGCTGGGCGTCACGGCCGGGCTGATCGGCGACCGCTGGAATCTCGGCTTCCTGGCCGAGACCGAGCGCCAGGTCGGCGAACACCTCGAAAGCCATCTCGGCAGCTTGCCGGCGGATGACGCCAAGAGCCGCGCCATCGTCACGCAGATGCACGCCGACGAGACCGCGCACGCCGAGACCGCCGTGGCGCTGGGCGCCGCTGAGTTGCCGCCGCCGGTCAAGTCCGCCATGCGGGCGATGTCCAAGGTGATGACGACGCTGTCGTACCGCATGTAGCGCCTGGCATAAGCTTGCAAGCGTCCGCGTAAAGGTAAGCGGTGGAGCAGGCGCCCGGCAAAGCCGTGCGCTTGCGATTGGAGCGCGCTCGTAGAGCGGCGCTCCGATTCAACCCGACTCGCCCCGCCCTCGCCGCCCCGGGGTCCCCGCAATAGTTAGAGACTTTGCGGGGTGGGCCAGAGGGAGCCTCGCTGACGCTCGTTTGCGCTTCGTGGCTCGCGGGCTAGGCGCTCAGACCGGTCGAAATCGCGGCTCTAACCCACCCAATACTTAAATCAACAGGTCCGCCCGCCGCTTGTATCGTGAACGGCATCCGCGTCCTATTGCGCGTAGGCAACGTCAGTCGACCCGGCAGCGGGACGGACCCGACCAGAACAAAGGCTTCCCATGTTCCGCTTCCGTTTCGACGGGCTGTGGCGGCATCCCGACTTTCTGCGCCTGTGGCTCGCGCAGGGGATTTCCGACTTCGGCTCCTATATCACGCTGCTCGCGCTGCCGCTGACCGCGGCCATCCTGCTCGAAGCCACGCCGATGCAGATGGGCGTGCTGACCGCCATCGAGGTGCTGCCGTTCGCGCTGTTCAGCCTGCACGCCGGCGTATTGATCGACCGCGCCCGGCGCATGCCGCTGATGCTGGGGCGCGATCTCTTGTGCGCCGCCGCGCTGCTGGTGGTGCCGCTGGCCGCCTGGGGCGGCTGGCTCGGCATGCCGGTGCTGTGGGCGGTCGGCTTCGTCTGCCTCACCGGCGAGGTGATCGGCGGCTCTGCGCACCAGAGCTATGTCGCCACGCTGATCGGCAAGGGCCGGCTGGTCGAGGCGCACAGCAAGTTCATGACCACCGGCTCGACCGCCCAGGTCTGCGCACCGGGGCTGGCCGGCATGCTGATCCATTGGCTGACGGCGCCGGTCGCCATCCTGTTCGACGCGTTCAGTTTCCTGGTCTCGGCCTTCATCCTGACGCGCATCCGTGCAATCGAGCCGGCGCCGCTGCCGCGCGCCGCCAGCGTGTCGGTGTGGCACGAGATCAAGGAAGGACTGCGGCTGGTGCGCGACCTGCCGGTACTGCGCGCCTTCGCCATCCAGACCGCGCTGTGGCAGCTGCTCAGCCATATGCTGGCCGCGGCGCTGGTGCTGTTCGCCACCCGCGAGCTCGGCCTCGACGCGGCGCGGATGGGCGCGGCCTACATGCTCGGCGGGGCCGGCAGCCTGCTGGCGGCGCTGAGCGCGGAGCGGCTCGGCGCCTGGCGCGGCGTCGGCCCGATGGTGGGCTGGGGTTTCGTCGCCACCGCGCTGGCCTGGCTCGGCTTCGCCGCCATCCCGGCCGGCAGCGCGACGCCGATGCTGTGGTTCAGCCTGTGCCAGGGACTGTTCGGCTTCGGCACGACGCTGTTTTCGATCCACTACCTGGCCGCGCGCGCTGCGATCACGCCCGATGCGCTGCTGGGCCGCATGATCGCCACCATGCGCTTCCTCACCGTGGCGCCGGCCCCGTTCGGGGCACTGGCCGGCGGCGTGCTGGCGACGGCGCTCGGCCTGCGCGGCGCGATCGCCACCATCGGGCTGCTCGCCGTCGTGCTGGCCTGGCACGCGCTCAAGCGCTCGCCGGCCCGGCTTCTGATCACCCTGCCGGCCCATCGAGAAGAGCAGCCGGCACTGGAGCCGGTGGAGCGTCGGGAGGGGCGTCCGCGCTGGTGGATTGACGATATGAAAAAGACCGCCTGCGCGGCGGCCCTGTCGTGTTTGATGCGCGGATCAGGCTTCGACGATCTCGAAGTCGTGGCTGATCTCGGCCGTCTTGCCCAGCATGATCGAGGCCGAGCAGTACTTCTCGGCCGACAGGTCGATCGCGCGCTTGACCTGCTCGGGCTTCAGATTGCGGCCCTTGACCACGAAGTGCATGTGGATGCGGGTGAATACCTTGGGCTCGGTCTCGGCGCGCTCGGCCTCGAGCTGCACGTCGACGTCGACCACGTCGGCGCGACCCTTGCGCAGGATGCTGACCACGTCGAAGGCAGTACAGCCGCCGGTGCCCATCAGCACCATCTCCATCGGCCGCGGGCCGAGGTTCTGGCCGCCGGCGGCCGGTGCGCCGTCGAGCAGCACCGAGTGGCCCGACTCGCTCTGGGCCAGGAAGCTGACGTTCTCGATCCACTTGATGCGTGCACGCATCGCTTGCTCCTTAGATAGATATGAAGGGTGGCGGGAAAGGTCCGATATTGCCGCATTGCGGCATCAGCGAACCATGACATTGGGTCGGAAGTTACGGATCTGTAGCCCTGGGCCGGGAAAATGCCGATTTGAGCGACTTTTCGATGTAACTTTATTCCGGTTCAGCAGATTTATGGCGCACTGCACAAAAAAGCACTTGCGGCAGCCGTAAGTTTCGCGTAGCATACGAACTGCATTGAGGCTGCGCACGCAATGTGTGTGCTTTGATGTTGTCTCCTCCATCCTCCTTCTTTGGTGGAATTACGCGCAAGCCCCAACGGCTTGCGCTTTTTTTTGCCCATTCCCGCGGGCGGCCTGCGCGAGGCCCAGGAAGGCTCGGCGCACGGTGCGAGGCGGCATTGCCGCGCATGACGAATGGCGGTTTGACAGCCCTTTGTTTTTTCAAATAGAATGCGCGACTTTCCGTAAATCGAACGAATCTGGAAGAGCCGTATGAAGACCTTCTCCGCCAAGCCGCACGAGGTTCAGCGCGACTGGTTTGTGGTCGATGCCACCGACAAGGTGCTCGGCCGCCTCGCCGCTGAAATCGCCCAACGCCTGCGTGGCAAGCACAAAGCCATCTACACCCCTCACGTCGACACCGGTGATTTCATCGTGGTCGTCAACGCAGGCAAGCTGCGCGTGACCGGTGACAAGGCCCAGCAAAAGAAATATTTCCGTCACTCGGGCTACCCGGGTGGTATCTACGAGCGCTCCTTCACCGAAATGCAGGAACGCTTCCCCGAGCGTCTGATCGAGAAGGCCGTCAAGGGCATGCTGCCCAAGGGCCCGCTCGGTTACGCCATGATCAAGAAACTCAAGGTCTACGCTAGCGCCGAGCATCCGCACGCTGCGCAAAAGCCGCAAGTCCTTGATATCTAATCGATAAGAGACAAGGACAATCAACATGGTTGGCAAGTATTACTACGGTACCGGTCGCCGCAAGAGCTCGGTGGCTCGCGTGTTCCTGACCAAGGGCAACGGCAAGATCGTCGTCAACGGCAAGCCGCTCGACGAGTACTTCTCGCGCGAAACCGGCCGCATGGTCGTGCGTCAGCCGCTGGCGCTGACCGAGAACCTCGAAGCCTTCGACATCCTGGTCAACGTGACCGGCGGTGGCGAAACCGGCCAGGCCGGCGCCCTGCGCCACGGCATCACCCGCGCGCTGATCGAATTCGACGCCGCGCTCAAGCCCGCACTGTCGAGCGCCGGCTTCGTGACCCGCGATGCCCGTGAAGTCGAGCGTAAGAAGGTCGGTCTGCGCAAGGCCCGCCGCGCCAAGCAGTTCTCGAAGCGCTAAGTCGCAAGATTCGTTCGAGTACGTCGGCGCAAGCCGGAAGAGGTCGCCAGCATCGCTGGCGGCCTTTTTGCTTTTCTCCATCCATCTGTCATGGATGCGTGCGCGGGCGGATCGGCGAATCGTTGTATCATCGCGCTTCTTTGTCATTTCTACACAAGGGAAACTGGGCATGGTCAAGGTCGGCATCGTCGGCGGCACGGGCTACACCGGCGTCGAACTGATGCGCCTGCTGGCGCGTCATGGCGGAGTGGAGCTCAAGGCGATCACCTCGCGCAAGGAAGCCGGCATGCCGGTGGCCGAAATGTTTCCCAGCCTGCGCGGCCACGTCGACCTGGCATTTGCGACACCGGCCGAGGCTGCGCTCGAGCAGTGCGACGTGGTGTTCTTCGCCACTCCGAACGGGATCGCCATGGGCGAGGCCGAGGCGCTTCTGGCGGCCGGCGTGAAGGTGATCGACCTGGCGGCGGACTTCCGCATCAAGGACGTCGCCGAGTGGGAGAAGTGGTACGGCATGTCGCACGCCTCGCCGCGCCTGGTGGCCGATGCGGTCTACGGCCTGCCCGAGGTCAACCGCGAGCAGATCCGTAACGCGCGCCTGATCGCCAACCCGGGCTGCTATCCGACCGCGGTGCAGCTCGGCTACCTGCCGCTGGTCGAGGCAGGCGTGGTCGAGCTGTCGGGTCTGATCGCCGACTGCAAGTCCGGCGTGTCCGGCGCCGGCCGCAAGGCCGAGGTGCATACGCTGATGTGCGAGGCCGGCGACAACTTCAAGGCCTACGGCGTCGGCGGCCACCGCCACCTGCCCGAGATCCGCCAGGGTCTGGCCCGCATGGCGGGCGCGCCGGTCGGGCTGACCTTCGTGCCGCACCTGACGCCGATGATCCGCGGCATCCACGCCACCCTCTATGCCCGTCTCACGCGCGACGTCGACGTGCAGGCGCTGTTCGAACAGCGCTATGCCAATGAGCGCTTCGTCGACGTGCTGCCGGCCGGCAGCACGCCCGAGACGCGTTCGGTGCGCGGCGCCAACACCTGCCGCATCGCGGTGCACCGTCCGCAGGGCGGCGACACCGTAGTGGTGCTGTCGGCGATCGACAACCTGGTCAAGGGCGCGGCCGGCCAGGCGATCCAGAACATGAACCTGCTGTTCGGCCTGCCCGAGGGGCAGGGCCTCGACGTGGTGCCGCTGCTGCCGTGATCGGGCGCTGGAAACGCCGCGGCAACCACCTGGCGACCGCGCGGCTCGCGGTCAAGCGCCACCTGCCCTGGTATGCGCGCATCGGCCTGGCCTTCCTGCTGGCGCTGGTGCTGGCGGCGCTCGGTTTCGGCATCTACCGCTACGGCGAGCACGAGGGCCGGCGCGATCCCAATGCGCTGCTGGCCGTCCAGGGCGCCTCGGTCGAGGCGAGCCGGCTCGCCGCCGACCTGGCCGAAGCACGCCAGCGGGCGGCCGGCATGGAGCAGCAGATCCGGCTGGAGACCGCCACGCGCGAGACCTTGGCGCGCCAGATCCAGCAACTGCAAGGCGACAATGGCAGCCTGCGCGAGCAGATCGCCTTTTACGAATCGCTGTTGACCAAGACCGACCGGGCGCCGGCACTGGCGGTCGAGATGTTCCGCGTCGAGCCGGTCGGTCCGGGTCGCTACCGCCTGCGGGCGATCCTGGTGCAGGGGCAGTCGAGCCAGGAGGCCTTCAAGGGCGAGATCGATTTCCGCCTGGTGACCGAGCGCGGCGGCCATCGCGAGACCCTGAACTGGCCGCAGCCGCGCCTGCCGCTGACCGTGTCGCGCTTCACCCGCATCGAGCGCGAGACCGAACTGCCGGCCGATGCCAAGCTCCGCCAGGTGGAGCTGCGCGTGTACGGCTCCGGCGAGGCGCGCGCCCGGCTCTCCCGCATCTACGACGTGAAAGGATGACCCGTGTTCGGTAGCAACAAGCAGAAGGCGACCAACCGCATCGACAGCCTGATCGGGCTGGAAACCCGCATCGAGGGCGACATGCTGTTCACCGGCGGTCTGCGCGTCGACGGCGAGATCGTCGGCAACGTGACCGCGCTCGACAACAAGCCGAGCACCCTGGTGGTGAGCGAGAAGGCCCGCATCAAGGGCACCGTGCGCGTGGCCCACCTGGTGCTCAACGGCACGGTCGAAGGGCCGATCCATGCCAGCCAGTACCTCGAGCTGCAGTCGAAATGCCGCGTCAACGGCGACGTCCACTACACCACGCTGGAGATGCACCCGGGCGCGGTGGTGGCCGGCCAGCTGATCCATATCGCCGCCGGCGAGGGCAAGGCCGCCGCGCTGCCGCCGCCGAAGGCCAAGGACAAGGACAACAAGCCGCGCGCCGAGCTGCCGCCGGTTGAATCCACCGAGCGCTGACCCCATATACATAGCTGACCAGGCCGCAGACCCTTTCGCCGAAAGGGTTAACAAGCGCCACCGAAGCGCGGATAATCGCGCCTAAATCATTGAATCGTCTGGAGTCCCCCATGAACGCCCCCGATATGGCCACGCCCTTCGTGTTCACCGACAACGCCGCCGCCAAGGTGGCCGACCTGATCGCCGAAGAAGGCAATCCCGACCTGAAGCTGCGCGTCTTCGTGACCGGCGGCGGCTGCTCGGGCTTCCAGTACGGCTTCACCTTCGACGAGATCGCCAACGACGACGACTCGGCCTACACCAAGAACGGCGTGACGCTGCTGATCGATCCGATGAGCTACCAGTACCTGGTCGGCGCCGAGATCGACTACGTCGAGAGCATCGAGGGCTCGCAGTTCACCATCAAGAACCCGAACGCGACCTCGACCTGCGGCTGCGGCTCATCGTTCTCGGCCTGACCGCAATACGGCGCGTATTGCGCCGCGATTGTCCGAACCGGCCTGCTCAGGCCGGTTTTGCATTCCGGGACGCGCCAGCCGTTCGCAGCACTGCCTGCAGGAGCGGCTTCGGCCGCGAATGGTGGAAATGCGTGGCGCGCTTTCGCGGCTAAAGCCGCTCCTGCATGGGTATCCGTCGCGCTCGGCCTCTGTGCGCCGGAAAAACAGAACGCCCCGGCATGCCGGGGCGTTTCGTTTTGCCTGAGGCGGGCAGGGCGTCCTGGGCCTTACTTCGGCGCCATCCGCAGCGCGCCGTCGAGGCGGATCACCTCGCCGTTCAGCATCGGGTTGCCGACGATGGCCGCCACCAGGTCGGCGTATTCGGCCGGCTCGCCCATGCGCGAAGGGAAGGGGATCGAGGCGCCGAGGCTGTCCTGCACTTCCTGCGGCAGGCCGGCCATCATCGGCGTCTTGAAGATGCCGGGGGCGATGGTCATCACGCGGATGCCGAAGCGCGCCAGCTCGCGCGCGGCCGGCAGGGTCATGCCGACGATGCCGGCCTTGGAGGCGCTGTAGGCGCACTGGCCGATCTGGCCGTCGAAGGCCGCCACCGAGGCGGTGTTGATGACCACGCCGCGCTCGCCGGTCGGATGCGGCGCCTGCTTGCTCATCGCCTCGGCGGCCAGCCGCAGCAGGTTGAAGCTGCCGACCAGGTTGACGTCGATCACGCGCTTGAAGCTGTCGAGCAGGTGGGCGGCTTCCTTGCCGACCACCTTTTCGCCATGGACCACGCCGGCACAGTTGACCAGCGCGTCGAGCCGGCCGAAACGCTCGCCGGCCAGCGCCACGGCGGCACGGCAGGCCGCCTCGTCGGTGACGTCGGCGCGGGCGAAGGCCGCATTGGCGCCGAGCTCGGCCGCCAGCGCCTCGCCGGCATCGGCGTTGCGGTCGGCGATCACGACCCGGCCGCCGGCCGCCACCGCCATGCGCGCCACCGCGGCGCCGAGGCCCGAGGCGCCGCCGCTGACCAGAAATACGCTGTCCTTGAGTTGCATCGTGTCGTCTCCTGTTCTCGTGGAACGGTTCTGTGGAAAGAGTCCGCGCTGCGCGCGGGATCGGCGCCGCCTTCGTGGGGCGGCCGCCGCGATGGGGGCATGGCGGCCTGGGCCGGCCTGCGGCGCCGATTGTACTCCGCCGGCCTCTTCCGCCGGCCGGAACGACAAGGGCCCATCGGATGACGGGCCCTTGCGGTGCGATGCGCGCTGCGCTGCCTACTTCTTCAGTACCAGGTCCAGCATGCGGTCGGCCAGCTCGCTCGGCGACTGGCTGCCGTCACGGCGGTACCACATGATGGTCCAGTGCAGGCCGCCCAGCAGCAGCTTGCGCAGCAGCCGGGTGTCCTGGTGCACCAGGCCGGCCGCGGCGGCTTCGTCGAGCACCTGCTGCCAGTCGCGCTCGTAGGCGTCGCGCAGCTTGATCAGCTCGGTGCGCGCCTTGTCCGACAGGCTCGGCCACTCGTACAGCAGGACCGACAGCGCGCCCTTGTCGTCGCCCAGCAGGGTGTCGAGGTGGACGCGGAACACCGTGCGCAGCCGATCCAGCGGCGTCTTGGCCGCGGCCAGCGCGTCCTCGAGCCGGTCGGTCAGGTCGCCGATGCCGGCCGCCATCACCGCCACCAGCATCTCTTCCTTGGTGCGGAAGTGATAGAACAGGCTGCCCGACTGCATGCCCACCGCCTGGGCCAGGTCCCGCACCGTCGTCCGCTCGTATCCCTGTTCCTTGAACAGCCGGCTGGCCGCCGTGATGAGTTCGGCCCGGCGTGTCTTCTCTTCTTGAGTGGTCATGACTTTTTTCTGGCTGATACAGCCCTGATCGAGGGCGAATGCAGCATTTTATACGCATTCGTCCATGCGAGCGCGGGCATGTCGCGTTCCGTTCGGCAAGCGTCTCGGCACGCCGGCCTGCTACGATAAAGGCATATTTTCGGATACCTGCTTGATATGACCTTCTCCCCATTCCGCCTGGCGCAGGCCGCACCTGCGCTCCTCCTCGGCCTTGCCGCCGCCCACGCCGCCGAAGTCGTCTCCTTCTCGCCACAGGGCGCGGTGCGCGAGGTGCGCCAGGCCAAGGCCGCCTTCTCCGACAGCATGGTGCGGTTCGGCGACCCGCGGCTGGCCGATCCGTTCGAAGTCGCCTGCGGCGAGGAGAAGGGCAGCGGCCGCTGGATCGACGACCGCACCTGGGTCTACGACTTCGTGCGCGACCTGCCGGCGGCGACCCAGTGCCGCTTCACGCTCAAGCCGGCGACCAGGACGCTTGCCGGCGCGGCGCTGCCGCCGGCCGGCTTCGCCTTCAGCACCGGCGGGCCCGAGCCGACCGAGGTCTGGCCGGAGAACTGGCAGCCGATCAACGAGAACCAGGTCTTCATCGTCGCCTTCGGCGCGGCGCCGACCGCCCAGAGCCTGGCGGCCAAGGCGCGCTGCGAGGTCGAGGGCGTGCGCGAGCGGCTGCCGGCGGTGGCGCTGGCGGCCGAGGAGCGCGACAAGCTGTTCACCGGCTACTTCGGCAAGGACCGCACGCGCTGGCCGCTCAACGGCCAGGCGCTGCGCTGCCAGCGGCCGCTGCCGGCCGATGCCGCGGTGCAGCTGGTGTTCGACGCCGGCCTCGCCGCGGCCAACGGCGCCAGCCTGCGCGAGCCGATGCGCTACGAATTCCGCGTGCAGTCGCGCTTCACCGCCTGGCTCGGCTGCGAGCGCACGCGCGACAAGGCCGGCTGCGTGCCGATCGCGCCGATCGAGCTGCGCTTCACCAGCGCCGTGCCGGCCGCCAGCGCCGCCGCGGTGACGCTGACCGGGCCGGACGGCAAGCGCTGGACCGGCGAGGCGGTCGGCGACGACGACAACGCCACCGCCGAGGACGCCGCCGGCCGCCCGGTGCGCATGGCCCGCAGCGTGCGCTTCAAGCCGCCGTTCCCCGAGGGCGCCGCGTTCAAGCTCGCGCTGCCGGCCGAGCTGCGCGACGAATTCGGCCGGCCGCTGGCCAATGCGCGCGAATTCCCGCTCGCCTTCAAGACCGACCGCTTCCCGGCGCTGGCCAAGTTCGCCGCCGAGTTCGGCATCGTCGAGAAGGCGGTCGGCACGCTGCCGGTGACGGTGCGCAACGTCGGCGAGGCGGGCAGGCCCGAGCCGCGCGGCGTGCTCGACAGCCTGGTCGAGATCGCCAGCGGCGGCGCGGCCAGCGGCCTGGGCCTGCCCTACCGCCAGATCAACGTGAAGAAGGAAGCTGACATCGTCCGCTGGTACCGCGCGCTGCGGCGCGGCGCCATGGTGGAGGAGGGCCAGGACGGCCGGGCGGCGTCGCTGCTGGCGCGCGAGCCGGCGGCGCAGCGGCTGCGGCTGCCGGCGCCGAGCGATGACCGCGCCGCCGAGGTGATCGGCATTCCGCTGCCTCCGAGCGGATTGACCGTGGTCGAGGTGGAGAGCGCGCGGCTGGGCCAGCGCCTGCTGCAGCCGGTGGCGCCGATGCGGGTGGCGGCCGGCGCGCTGGTGACCAACCTCTCGGTGCATTTCCGCCGCGGCCTCGACGACGCGCTGGTATGGGTGACCACGCTCGACCGCGGCTGGCTGGTGAACGGCGCGATCATCAGCATCCTCGATTGCAAGGGCCGCACGCTGGCCAGCGGCAAGACCGACAAGCAGGGCATCTGGCAGTACGCCAAGCCGCTGCCGGCCGAGCGCTACGACTGCCCGCTCTACGTGTTCGCGCGGCAGGGCGAGGATGTCGGCTTCGTCTCGAGCGAATGGGACCAGGGCATCGAGCCGTGGCGCTTCGGCATCAGCACCGAGCGCGACCGCGACCAGCGCCGCGCCTTCCACGCGGTGCTCGACCGCGGCCTCTACCGCGCCGGCGAGACGGTGTCGATGAAGCTGTTCGCCCGCGAGAAGACCGCGGCCGGCTTCGGCGCGCTGGCGGCCGAGCGGCTGCCCGACCAGCTGCGGCTGACCCACCTGGGCTCGGACGACAGCGTGGTGCTGCCGCTGCGCTGGCAGGGCGGCGCGGCCGAGGCGAGCTGGAAGGTGCCGGCCGAGGCCAAGCTCGGCAGCTACCTCATCGGCCTGGAGCGCAAGAAGGGCAAAGAAACCGCCCGGCTCGGCGACGCCGGCCAGTTCAGCGTGGCCGAGTTCCGGGTGCCGCTGATGCGCGGCACGCTCAAGCTGCCGGTCGACCCGGTGGCGGTCGAGCGTCTCGACGTGGTGGCCCAGGTGCAGTACCTGGCCGGCGGCCCGGCCGCGGGCGAGCCGGTCAAGCTGCGCGCGGCGCTGAGCCGCGCCGGCGGCCGTTCGCTCGACGACTTCGACGGTTTCTACTTCAGCAGCGGCGATGTGGCGCCCGAGGTGCTCGGCGGCGCGGCGGCCGAGGGCGACGGCGAGCAGACGCTGGAAACGCGCAGCGCCACGCTGGACAAGGCCGGCGGCGCCAGCCTGGCCATCGCCGGCTGGCGCAAGCTCGACGGCCCGGCCTGGCTGCGCACCGAGCTCGAATACCGCGATCCGAACGGCGAGGTGCAGACCGCGGCGGCGGCCACCACGCTGTGGCCGGCGGCGCTGCAGCCGGGCCTCAAGCTCGGCAGCGCGCGGCCCGACGGCACGGTACCGATCGAGGCCGCGCTGGCCAGCCTGGCGGGCAAGCCGCTGGCCGGCCGCGCACTGCGCATCGAGGGGTGGCTGCGGCAGAGCTTCAGCCATCGCAAGCGGCTGGTCGGCGGCTTCTACAGCTACGACAACCAGACGCGCTACCAGCCGCTGGGCGAGCTCTGCAAGGGCGCGACCGACGTGCGCGGCCGCTATGCCTGCACGCTGCCGGCCAAGTACAAGGGCGAGATCGTGTTGCGCCTGGCCGCCCGCGACGACGCCGGCCGTACCGCCTACAGCCATGGCGAGGTCTATGTCTACGGCGACGGCGAGGGCTGGTACGGCGGCGGCGACGGCGACCGCATCGACCTCCTGGCCGACAAGAAGCAGTACGAGCCGGGCGAGACCGCGAGCCTGCGCGTCGCCATGCCGTTCCGCGAAGGCACCGCGCTGATCGCGGTCGAGCGCGAGAAGGTGCTCGAATGGCGCACCCAGACGATCACCGCGGCCAACCCGGTGGTCAAGGTGCCGCTCAAGCCCAACTACGGCCCCAATGTCTACGTCTCGGTGATGGTGGTGCGCGGCCGGGTGGCCGATCCGGCCGCCACCGCGCTGGTCGACCTGGCGCGGCCGGCCTACAAGCTCGGCATTGCCAAGCTGCGGGTCGGCAGCCGCGCCTACGCGCTCGACGTCAAGGTGACGGCCGACAAGCCGCTCTACCAGGTGCGCGACAAGGCCAAGGTGACGGTGGCGGTGAAGACCGCCGACGGCAAGCCGCTGCCCAAGGGCGCCGAGGTGGCGCTGGCGGCGGTCGACGAGGGCCTGCTGGCGCTGCGCCGCAACGACAGCTGGCAGCTGCTCGAAGCCATGCTCGGCGAGCGCGGCTACGGCTTCACCACCTCGACTGCGCAGGGCCAGGTGATCGGCCGGCGCCACTTCGGCCGCAAGGCGGTGCCGGTCGGCGGCGGCGGCGGCCGCGGCGGTACGCGCGAGCTGTTCGATACGCTGCTGCTGTGGAAGGCGCGGGTGACGCTCGATGCGCGCGGCGAGGCGCGGGTCGAGGTGCCGCTCAACGATTCGCTGACCAGCTTCCGCATCGTCGCCGTCGCCAGCGCCGGCAGCGACCGCTTCGGCAGCGGCGAGACCAGCATCCGCGCCAGCAAGGACGTGATGCTGTTCAGCGGCCTGGCCCGCACGGTGCGCGAGGGCGACCGCTTCGAGGCCGGCTTCACCGTGCGCAATACCACCCGGCAGCCGCTCAAGGTCAAGGTGGCGGCCCGTGCCGAGGGCCTGCCGGCGCTGCCGCCGCAGACGGTCGAATTGGCGGCCGGCGCGGCGCGCGAGCTGGTCTGGCCGGTAAGCGTGCCGGTCGCGGCGCAGCGACTGGCCTGGCAGGTCGACGCCACCGGCGAGGACGGCAGGCGCTACGACGGCCTGGCGATCGGGCAGAAGGTCGAGCAGGCCGTGCCGGTGCGGGTGCTGCAGGCCACGCTGACCCAACTGGCGCCCGACTACAGCCTGCCGCTGGCGCGGCCGGCCGACGCGCTGCCCGGCCGCGGCGGCATCGAGGTGAGCCTGTCGCCGAGCCTGGCGGCGGCGCTCGACGGGGTCGAGGCCTATTTCCGCGACTACCCCTACAGCTGCCTCGAGCAGCAGACCTCGAAGGCGATCGGCCTGGGCGACGAGGCCGGCTGGCGGGCGATCGTGGGCCGGCTCGACGGCTACCTCGACGGCGACGGCTTCGCCAAGTACTTCCCCTCCAGCTATTCCGGCAGCCCGGTGCTGACCGCCCACCTGCTGACCGTCTCGGCCGAAAGCGGCTGGGCGCTGCCCGAGACGGGGCTGGCGCGCATGAAGACGGCGCTGGCCGGCTATGCCGAAGGCCGGCTGCGGGTGCAGGACTGGCCGAGCGACTCGACCCGCCGCGCCATCTACCGGCTCGACGCGGTGGCGGCGCTGGCGCGCCACGAGGCGGCGCGGCCGGCGATGCTGGACGGCCTGGTGCTCGAACCGAACCGCTGGCCGACCAGCACGGTGCTCGACTGGATCGCGATCCTCGACCGCGTGGCGGAGGTGCCCAAGCGCGCCGAGCGGCTCAAGGAGGCGCGCCAGATACTGGCTGCGCGGCTCGACCTGTCGGGCACCACGCTGAACTTCTCCGGCAGCACCGATTGGGATGCCTGGTGGATGATGGATTCGGTCGATGCCGACGCCGCCCGCGTGCTGCTGGACGGCATGGCGGTCGGCCTGCCCAAGGTCGATCTGGGCCGGATCGCGCGCGGCGTGGTCGGCCGCCAGCGGCACGGCCACTGGGATACCACCACCGCCAACGTCTGGGGCGCGCTGGCGCTGCGCCGCTTCGCCGCCGAGGTCGAGGCCGGCCAGCCGGGCGGCGTCACGGTGGCCAAGCTCGGCAGCGAGCAGCGGTTCGACTGGGCCGGCGCGGCCAAGGGCGGCACGCTGCGCTTCGGCTGGCCCGACTCGGCCGGCGCGCTGACGCTGGCCCACCAGGGCCAGGGCAAGCCGTGGGCCATCGTGCAGGCGCGTGCGGCGGTGCCGCTGAAGGCGCCGCTGGCCTCGGGCTATCGCGTCGACAAGCAGTGGCAGCCGGTCGAGGCGGCCGGCAAGGGCTATGCGCGGGGCGAGGTCTGGCGCGTGCGGCTGACCATCGACGCCCAGGCCGACATGAACTGGGTGGCGGTCAACGATCCGATCCCGGCCGGCGCGCAGTTGCTGGGCCGCGGCTTCGGCACCGATTCGGCGCTGCTGGCGCGCAAGGAGGGCGGCGAGGGCGCCTGGCCGGTGTTCGAGGAGCGTGGCGAGGCGGCCTACAAGGCCTACTACGACTGGCTGCCCAAGGGCCGCCACGTGCTCGAATACACCGTGCGGCTCAATACGCGCGGCGAATTCGCGCTGCCGCCGACCCGGGTCGAAGCACTTTACGCGCCGGAACGCTTTGGCGAGGCCCCCAATCCGATCCTAAAAGTGGACTAAGGTGTCCAGGCGGCCCGGGCGGGCTTTGTGAGTAATGCCGGAATCTGGCTTACAATTCTGAAAAAACATGAACTAAGCGCTGGAACGCGATGACAACACGGATTTTTTTGATCGCTGCGCTGGTGTTGGGGCTCACCGGCTGCGATCGGATCAGCGAGCTGGCCAATCAGGCCAAGCTCAACGGCCGCGCCATCGGTGCGGCCTGCCGACACTCCGGGCGCGCGCTCGAGGACTGTTTCCAGCGCAATCCGCGCGTTTCCAAGGCCGACGTGTTCGCCGGCTGGAAGGAAATGAACGAGTACATGGCCAAGAACAAACTGGAGGTGGTCGCGCCGCCGGCCGACCGGCCGGCCCGCGAGGCGCCGGCCTCGTCGGTCGAGATCGGCGGCGGGACCGAAAACCAGGGCGACGCCGCGACCCCGCCGGCCGCCGAGCCCACTCCCGAGAAAACTTCCTGACCCAGGTGTCGCATGATCGCCACGCTCAAACAGATTCCGCTCTTCCTGGGCCTCTCCGACGAGGAGCTGGACCAGGTCGAGGCCTCGGCCACCGCCAAGACCTACGCCAAGGGCACCACCATCATCAACGAGGGCGATGACGGCAGCTCGATGTTCCTGCTGATGCAGGGTCGGGTGAAGGTCTTCGTCAGCGATTCCAACGGCAAGGAATACGTGCTCGCCGTGCTCGGCCCCGGCGAATATGTCGGCGAACTGGCCCTGCTCGACGACGAGCCGCGCACCGCCTCGGTCGAGACCGAGGAGCAGAGCACCTTCCTGGTGATCCAGAAGGAGGATTTCCTGGCGCTGCTGCACAACTTCCCGCGCATCCAGTTCCAGGTGCTGGTCAACCTGGTGCGGCGCACGCGCCAGCTGACCGAGGCGGTGAAGAACCTGGCGCTGAAGGACGTCTACACCCGCGTGCGCATCCTGTTCGAGGACCTGGCGGTCGAGCACGACGGCATCGTACTGATCGAGGAGCCGATGACCCAGCAGGCGATCGCCGACCGCGTCGGCTCCTCGCGCGAGATGGTGGCGCGGATCATGAAGGAGCTGGTGTTCGGCGGCTACGTGCGGATCGAGAACCGGCGACTGATCATTTTGCAAAAGTTGCCGGAAGCATTCTGATTGCAATTGAGCTGAGCCGATTTTTATGACAAAAAGCCGCCCGTGGGCGGCTTTTTGCATTGGAGCCTGATTAAATGGAGACCGCCGAAGCCGGCGCTGCCTGGCAGACCGCTTCGGAACAGGACGACGCACCGATAACCGACAACCCGGCGGCCGGCCGGAGAATGGAATGATTATGCGACGCAAGATCGCACCCGCAGACGAGGCGCTCGTCGCGGTGGGGGCAGCAGGAGATCTCGATACGCTGAAGAGCGCGGTGCGCGCGGCAGTCGAGGGCTGGGCTTCCATTACTACATCTACGGCGTGCGCTACAACCTCAAGCGCACCCCCAAGGAACTGACCTTCACCAACTATCCGCAGCGCTGGCGCAATCACTACGTCAAGCACGGCTACGAGCACATCGACCCGACCGTGCTGCATTGCGTGAAGCGCGTGGTACCGGCGCTGTGGGACGAGAACCTGTTCACCACGCCGGAGCAGCAGCGTCTGCTGCGCGAGGCGCGCGTGCACGGGCTCAACGTCGGCGCGAGCTTCCCGGTGCATCGCTGGAGCGAGGAGGTCGCGCTGTTCAGCATGTGCTCGCGCGACGAGCCCGAGATGGTGATGCCCAAGCTGCACGCGACGCTGGCGCAGGGGCAGCTGCTGGCACTGCACATCCACGAGGCGGTGTGCCGGCTGATCGCCGAATCGCCCGACGAGCTGCCCGAGGACAGCCCGCTCACGCCGCGCGAGCTCGACTGCCTGCGCACCGTGGCCGAGGGGATGACCGCGCGCGAGGCGGCCGCCAAGCTCGGCGTGGCGGAAAGCACCATCGTCCAGCATCTCAAGCGGGTCGCCGAGAAGCTCGGCACTTCGGGTCGCGAGCAGAGCATTACCCGTGCCATTTCACTGGGTCTGATCAAGGTCTGAAACACTTTGTAACAGGAATAAATAATATATTTTCCGTAATTTGATAGCGGTTTAGTCCTGAAAGCCTGAAAACAGGCGGCTTTTGGGCACATCACCCATCCCCATTTCGGGGAATACAGCGTCGGCGTCAAACGGCTTTCAATCTGAGGCTTCCACCCACCGGGCGGCGCACCTCTGCGCTCGCCATTAATAGGAGCCTCGCCATGCAAATCCTGATCTCCCGCCGTGATGCCGGAATCCTTACCCAGAACCTCGAAACCGAGATGTACAAGCTGCGCTATCGCGTGTTCCGCGAGCGGCTGAACTGGGAGGTTGCGGTGCAGGACGGCCAGGAACGGGACGACTACGACGACTGCAATCCGGTCTACATGCTGGTGCGCAACGATGCGGAGCTGGTGCTGGGCTGCTGGCGCCTGTTGCCGAGTACCGGTCCCTACATGCTCAAGGATACGTTCCCCGAACTGCTGTACGGCCAGGATGCGCCGGTCGGTCCGGACGTCTGGGAGCTGTCGCGCTTCGCCATGACGACCGAGGGCGTCGGCGGCTTCGGCTTCAGCGATACGCCGATACACATGATGCAGGCGGTGACGCGTTTCGCCCGTGCCTGGGGCATCAAGCGCTACGTGACCGTCACCACGGTGGCGATCGAGCGCATGCTGCGCCGGCTGGGACTGAAGATCGAACGCTTCGGCCCGCCGATGCAGGTCGGCATCGAACGCGCGGTGGCCTTCACCATCGAGATGGACGATGCGGCCTTCGAGGTGCTATGCGGCCCGGAGACCGAGGCGCGGCTGGCCGGCAACCGGACGGAGGCCGAAGCGGCGCCGCGCATCCTGATCGCCGCCTAGTCCGTCGCGCTGTTTGCAGGCATAACAACGAGGCTGTCGGCGTGATCCGACCTGGCCCTTGCCGGTGGATGCAGTGGTTTTGCCCATTCGCGACACAGTATCCGCTTTGTCCCGGCGCTGATCGCCCGGCGTCCCGGACCGTCAAGAAAAGAAGATCAATGGAGGCGGAAGCAAACGTGGGGAAGTGAGGGCTTCCTGCGCGGAGTGGCAGAGCCGCATCGACCGGACGGTCGATGCGGATGCCCGTCGAAGTATTTCCCGAACGACACTGTCCGTTTTTCCCCGCCAGGCCAAGCCTGTTTACGAAAGCGCTTTGGGACTGGCTTGCCCACTGTTACGGTATGAGCCGCCAAGCGTCGCCGCGCAGCCGGCGCGACCTTGAATGCGCCGGCCACGGCGCACTATGCTGGCTCGGCAGTCCGCACTGCGCCTTCACCGATATCCAGACGGGGGAATACACGATGCAGCAGCTCAAACGCGCCGCGCTGGTGGCCGCAACGTTCTTGGTCACGGCCTGGCTGTCGCGTGCGCTGGGGCACGCCGCCACCGAGGCGGTGCCGGTCTGGCTCGGCAGCGGCGTCACCTTCGCCGCGCTGCTGGTCGGCGCGCGCTGGAGCTGGCCGGCGACGCTGGCCGGCGCGGCCGTGGCCGCCGCCGCCTGGGGCGCGGTCGCGCATGGCCTGGGGCCGTCGGGCGCGCTGGCCTTCGGCGCGATCGAGGTGGTCAGCATGGCGTTCGGCGGCTGGATCGCCACGCTGGGCCGCCACGATCCGGAGAGCCCGGCCGGCGCGGCGCTGCTGATCGCCGGGGCGCTGGCGGCCGCGGCAGTCGGCGGCCTGCTGGCGGTCGAGCTGTGGCGCTGGCAGCGGCCGGCGGCCGACCTGGCGGTCGAATGGCGTGCCTGGGCCGGCTCCACCGCGGTGGGCATCCTGCTGGTGGCGCCGCTGGCCGCGGCCTTCCGCGGCTTCCGCGTGCGCCGCTCGGGCGGCCTGCCGATGGGGCGCTTCCTCGGCGGCGCGGCCGCCTTCGTCGCCTTCGTGGCGACGGTGCTGGTGGTGTTCGCCGATCAGGCCGCCCAGCGTTTCGGCAGCCTCGAGCCGACGCTGGCCTACCTGCCGATGCCCTTCCTGCTGATCGCAGCCGTGCTGTGGGGCGCGCGCGGCGGCGCGCTGGCGACGCTGGCCGGCTCGCTGCTGATCGTCGGCCGCACCGCCGGCGGCGGCGGCCCGTTCGTGGTGGCCGAGGCCTTCGCCGGCGAGGCGGTGGTCGAGGTGCAGGGCTTCGTCGCGGTCTGGGCGGTGGTCCTGCTGCTGGCGCGGGCCTTGTCCGAAGGCCGGCTGGCCGCGCTCGAACGCGCGCGCGACTGGCGGCTGCGCTACGAGCGCACGCTGCAGGCGGTGGGCGTGGCCAGCGTCGAGTACGACGCGGTGACCGGCCGCGCCACCTGGGGCGAGGGTGCGGCGTGGGTGCTCGGCCCGGCGGTCACGCAGGTCGCCAGCCTGGCCGACTGGCTCGATCGCATCGATGCCGCCGAACGCGGCCTGGTGCAGGCGGCCTGGCAGGCGGTGGCCAGCGGGCAGGCGCCGGCCAGCGAACAGGACTACGCGGTGCGGCTGGCCGACGGCCGCGTGCTGCGCGTGCGCGAGCGGCTGGCCGGCGTGCGCGGCGCCGACGGCGTGGTCGAGCAGGTGGTCGCGCTGCTGCAGCCGGCCGCGGAGAGCAGCCATGGCTGAGCCCGCCGTCTTCCTGATCCACGGCCTGGGCGGCACCCAGTACGACCTCGGCTCGATGCACAAGCGGCTGAAGAACGCCGGCTTCGTCACCCATTCGCTGACCCTGCCGGGCCATGGCACCACGCCCGAGGACCTGGCCGGCGTGCGCGCCGAGGAATGGCTCGAGGCGGTGCGGCTCAAGTACCGCGAAATCGTCGACCAGCACGAGGTGCTGCATCTGATGGGCATGTGCATGGGCGCGCTGCTGGCGGTGGAGACCGCCAAGCGCGAGCGCCATGCCAAGGGCCGGCTGGTGGCGCTGGCGCCGCCGGTCTACATCGACGGCTGGGCCACGCCCTGGTATCGCGGCCTGCGGCCGCTGCTGTACCACGTGCCGGGCCTGCCGGCGCGCATGAAGGTCGAGGAGGAAGATCCCTACGGCATCAAGAACGAACAGCTGCGCGCCATCGTCAAGGCCAAGTTCGAGCGCGGCGAGAACTTCCACTACCGCTGGGTGCCGCTGGCCTGCATCCGCGAGGTCGACCGGCTGCGCGGCTTCGTGATGAAGGGTCTCGAGCGCATCGCCTGCCCGACGCTGGTGGTGCATGCGCGCGAGGACGAGCTGACCAGCCTGCGCTCGGCCCACTACCTGGTCGAGCGCATCGGCGGCGGCAAGCGGGCCGGCCAGGCGCGCATGGTGGTGCTGGAGGACAGTTACCACATGGTCTGCGTCGACAACGACCGCGAGATCGTGGCCAAGAACGTGCTCGAATTCTTCGAGGCCAGCGCGGCCGGCTCGCTCGGCATGGCCGGCGACGATCCGCGCATGGCGCCGGCCGAGATGGTTGCGCTGCTGGCCGGCGCGCAGGCCGACCTCGAGCGCGGCGATTTCGCGGCGCTGTACGAGCGCGGCATCCCCGATTTCGGCTGGTTCCAGCCCGGCGCCAACCGCACCAGCGGCATCCACCGCGGCCGCAAGGGCCTGGCGCGGCTGCAGCGCTGGGCGCGCGAGGGCGAGGCCGCCGCGGTGAGCTTCGCCGCCTTCGGCGCGCCGGTGTTCAATGCCGGCATGGCGGTGCTGCCGGCCACGCTGCGCGCCGGTCCGCTCGCGTCGCAGGGCGTGCTGGCCTTCGCGCTGCGGCAGGGCCGGTTGCTCGAGGCGCGCTGGTTCCCCGACGATCCGGCGCTCGAGGACGACCACTTCGGCGGCGAACCGGTGCCGGACGGCCCGAGCGAGGCCGAGCGCGCCTTCGAGGCGGCCGCCGCGCAGTCGAGGACGCTGCGCAAGGCGCCCGACAACGACACGCTGCTGGCGCTGTACGCGCTCTACAAGCAGGGCAGCATCGGCGACGTGAGCGGCGCGCGGCCCGGCGTGATGGACATGGTCGGCCGTGCCAAGTACGACGCCTGGGCCGGCCGGCGCGGCTTGGCGCGCGAGGCGGCGATGGCCGAGTACGTGGCGCTGGTCGGCAGGCTCAAGGCTGCGGAGGGTGCGGGCCTGCCCGCCTGACGCGGTGCCCCGGCCGGCGCCTGCGGCCTTATTCAGTTTCGGTTCACCGCGACGGGCACAGACTGCGCTCCAAGCCCCGGACGGACGGTCCGGGCCGGTGGTACGGCGGAGGCCGGTTCGATTCGAAGCCGCTCCGGCGATCGCCACCTCGACGACATCGAGAAGGAGCGCATCATGAAACGCATCGCCTTGTTGAGCCTCATCGCCGCCAGCTTCACCGTCGCCCAGGCCGAGAGCTTCACCGATACCGCCCGGGTCCGCAGCGTCGAGCCGCAGTACGAACGCATCAGCACGCCGCGCAAGGAATGCACGCGCGAGGTCGTGACCGAGACGCGCCACATCGAGGAGCGGCGCAGCTACGGCGGCGCCGTGGTCGGCGGCCTGGCCGGCGCGGTGATCGGCAACCAGGTCGGCAAGGGCCATGGCCGCGAAGCCGCCACGGCGCTCGGCGCGGTGGTCGGCGCCATGACCGGCGACCGCATCGATAACCGCGACCGCGGCGGCTACTACGAAGAAGTCCCGCGCGAGATCCAGCGCTGCCGCACGGTGGAGGACTGGGAAAGCCGCGTGACCGGCTACCGCGTGACCTACGACTACCGCGGCCAGCAGTACACCGCGCTGATGCCCGACAACCCGGGCAAGACCCTGCGCGTGCGGGTGTCGGTCGATCCGATCGAGTAAGAACCGCCGACAGCACACCCTCCGGCGTCGCTGTGCGAGCTTGCTGTCCCTATGTATTGCCTGCGCTCGCACGCCTAGCCAGAACCGCTTCGCGGGGTTTGTCGGCGGCTCCGGATGCCGGATCGCGCGAACCCCGCATCGAGTAAAGCCATAGAAGTGACTACAATTCGCCCCGACCCGTCACCATGAGGAATGCGATGAAATCCGCAATCGTCTGGCTCGGCAGCCTGATGCTGCTGGCCGCCACGCCTGCCTGGGCCGACGTCAGCCGCGACGAGGCGGCCACGGTCGCCCAGCGCATGACCGGTGGGCGCGTGCTGTCGGTCGACCGCACCGAGCGCGACGGCCGCACGGTCTGGCGCGTGAAGGTGGTGACGGGGCAGGGCGAGGTCAAGGTGATCTATATCGACGCGGCCAGCGGCCGTCCCGCCTGAGGCAGAGGAAGGAACCATGCGGCTGTTGCTGATCGAAGACGAGGCCGACCTGCGGCGGGGCCTGAAAAAGCAGCTCGAGGAAGACGGTTACCGCGTCGACGAGGCGGCCGACGGCGAGGATGGCCTGTTCCAGGCCAGCGAATACCCGGTCGACCTGGCCATCGTCGATCTCGGCCTGCCCAAGCTGTCGGGCCTGGCGGTGGTGCAGAAGCTGCGCGCCGACGGCCGCGACCTGCCGATCCTGATCCTGACCGCGCGCAGCAGCTGGCAGGACAAGGTCAAGGGCCTCGAGGCCGGCGCCGACGACTACCTGGTCAAGCCGTTCGAATACCCGGAACTCGCCGCCCGCATCAAGGCGCTGCTGCGGCGCGCACTGAAGGCGACCTCGGACGTGCTGGCGATCGGCGCGCTGTCGCTCGATTTCTCGGCCCAGCAGGTGCGGCTCGACGGCCAGCCGGTCGAGCTGACCACCTTCGAATACCGCCTGCTCGAATACCTGGTGCGCGAACGCGCGCGGGTGGTCAGCAAGCAGGAACTCTCCGACTATCTCTACCCGCACGACGAGGACCGCGACAGCAACGTGCTCGAGGTCCTGATCGGCCGCCTGCGCCGCAAGCTCGATCCCGACGGCGCGCTGGCGCCGATCGAGACGCTGCGCGGCCGCGGCTACCGCTTCGTGCTCGAATGAGCCGCGCGGCCGCAGCCCTTCCATGAAGACCGGTTCGATCCGGACACGCCTGATCCTGGGGCGGCCCTGGTGCTGGCCGCGTTCCTGGCCGGCGCCGGCTTCGCCTCGAGCGCGCCTTCGCCAACAGCACGCTGACGGCCCACCACGCCCGGCTGCAGGGCCATGTCTACCTGCTGATGGCGGCCGCCGAACTCGATCCCGAGGGCGGCCTGATCATGCCGCCCTCGCTGCGCGAACCGCGCTTCTCGCTGCCCGGCTCCGGGCTGTACGCCAACGTGGCCAATCCCAACCACCGCGAAGTCTGGCAGTCGACCTCGACGATCGGGCTCGATCCGCCGTTCCCGCGCGGACTGGCGGCCGGCCAGTGGCTGTTCGACGAGCGCGAGGCCGGCGGCCGCAGCTGGCTGGCGGCGGCCTACGGCGTGAAGTGGTCGGACGGGCCGCGCGCCCAGCCGCTGACCTTCGCGGTGGTCGAGGACGACGCCGGCTACCGGCGCGAGCTGCGCCAGTTCCGCACCACGCTGTGGACCTGGCTCGGCGGCGCCGGCGTGGTGCTGCTGGTGGCGCAGACGCTGCTGCTGGGCTGGGGCCTGGCGCCGCTGCGGCGGGTGGCGCGCGAGGTCCGCGCGATCGAGGCCGGCCGCCAGCAGCGCGTCGAGGGCCGCTATCCGACCGAGCTGTCGGCGCTGACCGACAACCTCAACACCCTGATCGAGCAGGAACGCGCGCGCCAGCAGCGCTACAAGGACGCGCTGGGCGACCTGGCCCACAGCCTGAAGACGCCGCTGGCGGTATTGCGCGGCGCGCTGGCGGAACCCGAGACCATGGCGGCCGCGGTCGAGGCCCAGGTGGCGCGCATGGACGGCATCGTGCAGCACCAGCTCGGCCGCGCGGCAGCCAGCGGCGCCGCCCACTTCGCGCCGCCGCTGAAGCTCGAGCCGATTTTGCGGCGCATCGTCGAGTCGCTCGAAAAGGTCTATGCCGAGCGCGACCTGGTATTCGTGGTCGAGTGCCCGGTCGGGCTGAGCTGGCGCATCGACGAGGGCGACGCGTTCGAGGTGATGGGCAATTTGCTCGACAACGCGTCCAAATGGGCGCGCGGCCGGATCCGGGTCCGTGCGCGCATCGAGCAGCGTACGCTGCGGCTGACCGTCGAGGACGACGGTCCCGGCTTCGCCGACGCCGATGCCGCGCTGCAGCGCGGCGTGCGGCTGGACGAACGGGTGCCGGGCCACGGCATCGGCCTCACCGTGGTGGCCGACATCGTGGCGGCCTACGGCGGCGAGATCCGGCTCGACCGCGGCGAATGGCAGGGCGGCCGGGTGAGCCTGCTGCTGCCGATGAACTGACCCCGGCCGCCGGCCGGCGGCCTCGCGCGGCGTCCTGCCGGGCGTCGCGACTTCCTCTTCTCTTCCGCATTTTTCCATTCCAGCCGGACTTCGGACGGCCGTGCCGGTCGTACCGGTAGCCGGCCCGCATCGAGCCGACCGTCCGCTCGACCGCCTCGGCCGTGCTGCTTCGGCGATGGGATTGGTAGAATATATTTATATAATCATCCGATCGTGGTGAAACAGGTGCGTGCGGCGACCTCGGACAGGGCGGCGATGCACCTTTGCGGTGGCTGTTGCCGCGGCGGTGGTCTATGCCGGTGGGTAGATCGCCGCTGCGTGGCTTGAATGCATGGTGGCGCCGCCCCGGTGGCGGCGTGGCGGGAAACGAGGCGAACGGGCGGGACGATCGATGACTCGACCGGCCGCCCCGACTAGGAATGTGCGTGGACCTGTTTGTTGACGATGCCGCACTGGCGGCACTCGAGGCGCGTCAGCGCGAGGCGCAGGGGCCGGAAGCGGCCGCGCTGCTGGTCGAACTGGCGTGGCACTACCGCCAGCGCGACAGCCGCCATGCGCTGGCGCTGGCCGACCAGGCCGCGCTCCGGCTCGGCGACGGCCCGAGGCGCGGGCCGGCCTGGCCCGGCTCGACCTGATGCGCGCCGAGGTGGTGGCGCTGTTCGCCGAATTCGAACGCTCGCAGGCGCTGCTCGAGCAGGCGCGGCAGGCGATGCAGGCGGCAGGCGACCTGGTCGGCATCGGCGACAGCCATCTCACCGCCGGCATGCTGGCCAGCGTGCAGGGCGACAACCGCGGCAACCTGGCCGAGGCCGAGCGCGCGTTCGAATGCTACGGCGCGGCCGGCGTGGCCGAGCGCGCCCTGCTGGCGCGCGCCTGGGCCGCGGTAGCCAGCACCTTCGGCGACCAGGACAGCACCGCGCGCCGCATCGCCGAGCTCGAAGCCGGCCTCGGCGCGGCGGGCAGCAACGCTGCCGCGCGCCGTGCGGCCGGCCTGCTGCTCGGCATCGCCCGTTCCTACCGGCTGTTCAACGCGGCCCGCTACACCGAGGCGGTGATCGACTTCTCCGAGCTGCTCGAGCCGGCCATGCGGCTGGGCATGGTGCATTTCTGCCTGCGAATCGGCAATTCGCTCGGCGCCTCGCTGGCCAATCTCGACGACAAGGAAGGCGCGCTCGACTGGGTCGAGCGCAACCTCAAGCTGGCCCGCACCACGCGCTGGCCGCTGGCGATGGGCGACACGCTGGCGCTGCTGGGCGGCGTGCTGCGCGAGGCGGGCGAGCTCGAGCGCAGCCTGGCGATGCTGACCGAGGCGGCGCAATGGCTGCAGGTGGCGCCGCTGTCGCGCGGCAACGCGCTGGTGCAGTGCTATCTCGGCCATGCCGAACTGGCGGCGCAGCGGCCCGAGCAGGCGCTGCTGCATGCGCGCAATGCCGAGCGGATCGCCGGCGAGCTCGGCATCCTGCCGGTGAAGGTCGACGCCATGGTGGTGGCCGCGCGGGCCGAATCGCGGCTCGGCCGCGGCGAAGTGGCGCGCGCCTCGGCCGAACGGGCGCTGGCCGATGCCGAGCGGCAGTCCAACCCGGTCTGGCTGGCGGCCGCGCTGCAGGGCCTGGCCGAGATCGAATCGGCCTGGCCGCGCGAGGGCTCGTCCGAGCGGGCGCTGGGCCTGCTCGAGCGCGCGCTGGCGGTGAACGGCGGCAGCGAGGACGTCGACATCCTCGAGGCGCTGTCGCGCTTCTACGAGGCGGCCGGCGATCCGGCCCGCGCGGTGCAGGCCGAGCGCCAGGCGCGTGCGCGGATGGCCGGGGCCCAGACCAAGCGCGTGGCCAACCGCCTGTCGCTGCTCGAAATGCGCCACCAGGCCGAGCAGCAGCGCGCGCTGATCGAATACCAGCGCGGCCTGGCCGAGGCCGAGGCGGCGCGGGCGCGCGAGCTCGAGGCCTCGTTCCAGATCCTCGAGAACCTCGGTCGCATCGGCCGCGAGATCACTGCCAACCTCGACCTGGACAACGTGCTCAACGCGCTGGCGACCCTGCTTGGCGAGCTGCTGCCGGTCAGCTACGTCGGCATCTCGGTGGTCGAGCCCGGCGGCCGCGAGATGATGCGCCGCAGCGTGGAGGACGGCCGGCCGCTGCCGCCGGCCCGCATCGACATCGACGACCCGGTGCTGCTGGCGGCCCGCTGCGCGCGCGAGCGGCAGGAGATCCTGGTCGAGCACGACGTCGGCGGCGAGCTCGGCCCCTCGCACATCCCGGTACGCGCGGCATGCACGCATCCTGGTTCGGGCCGCTGAGCGTCGGCGAGACGCTGTTCGGCGTGCTGACCATCCAGTCCGAGGACGAACGCGCCTACGGCCCGCGCGAGCGGCTGATCTTCCGCACCCTGAGCGCCTACGTCGCGGTGGCGGTAGCCAATGCGCGCACCCACAGCCAGCTGGTCGAGACCGAGGCCGAGATGCGCCGGCTGGCGGTGACCGATGCGCTGACCGGCATCCCGAACCGGCGCCAGTTCCTGGCCATGCTGGCGCACGAGGTCGAGCGCAGCCGCCGCCACGGCCGGCCGCTGGCGGTGGTGCTGGTCGATATCGACTACTTCAAGTCGATCAACGACCAGCATGGCCACCCGGCCGGCGACAGCGTGCTGGTGCGAGTGGCCGGCATCCTCGACCATCACCGCCGCGCGGTCGACACGGTCGGCCGGCTCGGCGGCGAGGAGTTCGCCATCCTGCTGCCGGAGACCGATGCCCAGGCCGCCCGCGCGGTGGCTGAGCGGCTGCGCGTGCTGGTCGAGGCCGACTGGACCTGCTGGGAAGGCAAGTCGATCGCGGTGACCGCCAGCTTCGGCTGCGCCAGCCTCGATGCCGGCGAGCTGGCGCCGATCGCCGGCTGCGAGGACAACGACCCGGCCGCGCTGGTGCTCAAGCGCGCCGACCAGGCGCTGTACCGGGCCAAGCACAGCGGCCGCAACCGGACCGAGGTATTCGAAGCGGATTGAGCCGGCGACGCGGATCCCGCGGCGGGCAGGTAGACGCGTTGCCCCGACGGTCGTGCGACGCCCTGGCGAGCGTTAGCGAGGCGCCCTCGCGGCGGCGAGGGCGGGGGGAGCCGGGTTCGATCCGGCAGCGGCCCGCCGATTCAATGAGCACGAAACACAAAGCGCCCGGCTCCGCCGGGCGCTTGCACATCAGCTCGACATTCTCACGGCAGGCAGAACATCAAGGCCGCTTCAGCGTGCTGCAGGCCGGCACGACCGGCTCGTTGCTGCCGGTATCGACGAAGCCGTCGCTGACCCAGGTATTGGTGGTCAGCCGGTTCCACAGCCGCGTGCGGCCCCAGTTGCCGTTCACCTCGTCGCCGTAGGCGTGGCAGACGATCTGGATGCGGTCGCCGTTGCGGGCGGTGGCCACCACGGCGGCCGACAGGCTCGGATTGGCACGCAGGTTGACCAGCTGGTTGGCGCTGGGCGCCTTCACCGTCACGGTGCGCGGCTGCGGCTCGGGCGTCGGGCCCTGGTCGGCGCCGTAGTTGACCAGCGAGCCGCCGGTGTTCACCCGCCGGCCGTTGCGCAACGCGTAGCCGGCATAGGGCTGGGCGCCCTCGAAGAACTGCCAGCCGCCCACGGTCTTGCCGTTCACCGCGATCGCCTGGCCGTTCTGGCTCAGCGAGAAATGCACGTGCGGGCCGGTGGTCGAGCCGCCGCAGGGCAGGCCGTTGCCGATCTGGCCGAGGTAGGCGCCCTTGCGCACCAGCGTGCCGTCGGCCAGCGTCGGCAGGTTCACCATGTGGTAGTAGCGCGTGGTGTAGCCGTTGTCGTGCACCAGCTGGACGATGGCGCTGCCGTTGCGGATGCAGCTCTTGTAGATGCGGCCGTCGCGCGGCGCCAGCACGCGGCCGTCGCCGCCGCTGAAGTCGATCGAATCGAACGGCCGGCTGTCGCCGCTGTTGCCGTGAGGGCCGCCGCCCATGTACCAGGCGACGCCCTCGGGCCAGGGCAGCCCGAGGCCGGTCTCGCCGGCCAAGAGCTGCGGCGCCGCGTTCGGCCGCGCGGTCGCCGACTTGCGCTGGCTGCGGAAGGCGGACTTCTCGGCCTCGGCCAGCAGGCTGGTCGGCGCCTGCTCCAGCATGCTGAAGAAGGTTTCGCTGCCTTCGAGGCCGACGGTCCAGCGCTGGCCGTCGCGCCGTGCCAGGAACAGCTTCGAACGCGGCGTCTCGTCGCGGCTGCCGTCGATCTGCTCGGTGACCGAGCCCATTACCCAGCGGCCGGACGGGTCGCTCTTGCCCAGGTCGACCCAGGTCTCGGGCGGCAGCGCGGCGGACGCGCGCAGGGCGGCCGTCTGCTGGAGCAGGGCGGCGCTGGCGGCCTGGCGCAGTGCGGCGTCGGGCTGGCCGGCGGCGAGGCCGGCGGGTGCGTACAGCAGGCCGGCCAGGGCGATTGCCAGCGCGGCAGTGCGGCGGTGCGAAAATTGACAGGTGGACGAACGGGCTTGGGTCGAGGCAGCCATGATTTCTCCGGGGGTAGTTGTTGATTTAGTCTTCTGCCGCATGGGCTTAGCTGCGGCGCACCGGTTTGGTGCATTTGCCGGTGCCAAGCCCAAGCTAGCGCGCATCTACCGAATTATCAATATGTCATAAATAACAGGTTGTCTTGTTATTCCATAAGCATTAAGTGAGATGCCAGTCTGCATGCGGGCTGGCGGCCGATGAGCGAGCGCTTGGATGGTCTCCGTGCATCAAATATATTGATGAGGAAGCCCGCCGGATCGGCGGAACGGGGAGAGGACGAGATGCGGGAAACCGTGCTGTACCAGATCGATGCGGTACTGATTTGCGGGGTGCTGGCGCTGGCGATGGTGGCCACCGCCTGGTTCGGTGCGCGGCTGGGCGGCCGCCATGCGCGCCTGCGCGCCGACCAGGGCAAGGGGGGGTTGGCTTCGATCGAGAATGCGCTGATGGGGTTGTTCGGCCTCTTGCTGGCCTTCACCTTCTCGGGCGCCGCCGCGCGCATCGAGACGCGCAGCAATCTGATGAACGAGGCGGCCAACGCGATCCACGGCGCGATCCTGCGCGCCGACCTCTATCCGCCGGCCGAGCGCGTCGCCTTCCGCGCCTTGCTGCGCCAGTACCTCGACAGCCGCATCGCCTTCTACGAGGCCGGCTACGACCGGGCCGCGCTCGACGGCGCGACCGAACGCGGCCGCGCCGTCGAGCGCGAGCTGTGGCAACGCGCTACCGAGCTTTCGCGCGAGCCGGCCAACAGTCTGGCCAGCGGCCAGATGCTGCCGGCGCTCGACCGCATGTTCAACCTGGGCGCCAGCCGCGAGCTGGCCGCCAAGCTGCACATGCCCGACGTGATCGTGCTGGTGCTGTTCGTGGTCGCGCTGGCCGCGGCGCTGACCAGCGGCTACGCGGCAGGGCACAGCGGCAGCTTCAGCCTGGCCGGCCACGCCGGCTTCGCCGTGCTGGCGGCGCTGGTGATCTACGTCACGCTCGACCTCGACCGGCCCGGCCGCGGCTTCATCCACCTCGACATCGAGGAGCAGTCCTTCCTGCGGCTACGCGCCGACCTGGCGGAGATCGGCCAGCCGGGCTGACGCCGCCGGTTCAGCCGGCCGGGCCGGCCAGCAGCGTGCGCTGGCCGGCCGCCACGATGCGCGCCGACAGGTATTCCATGCGCGGCGACTGCACTTTCCAGGTATGCCAGTACAGCATCACGTCGGTCGGCAGATCGGGCGCCAGGTCGATCAGCAGGCCCTGCGCAATGGCCTCGCCCAGTTGCAGCTCGGGCACCATGCCGTAGCCCAGGCCGCGGGCGATCGCTTCGAGCCGCGGGCCGGGCACCGGTACGTAGTGGCAGGGGTAGTTGCCCGGCTGCAGTGCGAAATGCTGGGCCAGGAAGCGCGACTGCAACATGTCCTTGCGATTGAAGGCCACCACCGGCGCGCGCCGCGCCGCCTCGCGCTGCAGGCCGGCCGGGAAGCGCTCGGCGGCGAAGTCCGGCGCCGCCACCAGCCGGTAGCGCATGGCGCCGAGCGGCTCGGCGCTGCAGCCGCGCATCGGCTTGGGCTCGGTGCTCACGCAGCCGACCGCGCGGCCGCTCTCGAGCAGCGCGTAGGTGTGGTCCTGGTCGTCCACGCTGAGCTCCAGCAGCACCCGCTCGCCGGCCAGCTCGTCCGCCAGCGCCGGGAAGAACCAGGTGGCCAGCGTATCGGCGTTGACCGCCATCACCACGTTCAGCGGCGCGTCGCCTTCGCCGGCCAGCTCGGCCACCAGATCCTCTTCCAGCAGCCGCGCCCGCCGCAGGTATTGCAGCAGGCGCTGGCCCAGCCGCGTCGCATGGCAGGGGCGGGTGCGCACCACCAGCGGGTTGCCGAGCTGGCTTTCGAGCGCGCGCACGCGCTGCGACACCGCGGAAGGCGTGACGTGGAGCCGGCCGGCGGCCTGCTCGAAGCTGCCGGTATCGATCACGGCGAGAAACGCGTCGGTATGCTTGCGATCCAGGTTCATGGCTTACTCCATGGCCGTTATGAAGCTGATGTAAGCATTAATTATGAATACTTAGCCTGATTCATGAACAGCGGGCCGGGCTCGACAATGTGCGCAGCCCGGCCCGGCGCTCCACGCCTACGGCCGGGCTATCCGATCGAGACGAGGAGCACAGCCCATGCGCCTGAACAGACCCACTCCGCAGCCCGCCCCGCCGCCGCCTGCCCGCCGTCGCCTGCTGCGCCGCATCGTGCTCGCCGCCCTGTGCTTGATGCTGCTGGCCGGCATCGGCGTGGCTGCCGCCGCCGCCTGGCTGCTGCGCGATCTGCCGCCGCTGCCGTCGGTGGACGGCCTGGCGCTGCAGCGGCCGGCCCAGCCCTTGCGCATCTACTCGAGCGACGGCGAACTGCTGGCCGAATACGGCGAGGAGCGGCGCGAGCTGACCCCGCTGGCGGAGATGCCGGCCCAACTGCGCCAGGCGGTGCTGGCGATCGAGGACGCGCGCTTCTACGAGCACGACGGCGTCGACTGGCAGGGCCTGGCCCGCGCCGCCTGGGCCAACCTGCTGCACGGCCGCCACGGCCAGGGCGCCAGCACCATCACCATGCAACTGGCGCGCAACCTCTACCTGGGCCGGGAGAAGACCTACCGGCGCAAGCTGCAGGAAATCCGCCTGGCCTGGCGGCTCGAGCAGACCTACAGCAAGGACCGCCTGCTCGAGCGCTACATGAACCAGATCTACCTCGGCGAGCGCGCCTACGGTTTCGCCGCGGCGGCCAACATCTACTTCGGCAAGCCGGTCGCGCAGCTGAGCCTGGCCGAGTCGGCGATGCTGGCCGGCCTGCCCAAGGCGCCGTCGGCCTACAACCCGGTCAGCGATCCGCTGCGCGCGCGCCAGCGCCAGCAGTACATCCTGCGGCGCATGCTGGAGCTCGGCTGGATCGACGGCCGCGACTACCGCAGCGCGGTCGACGAGCGCCTGGCGCTGGCCCGCGCGGTGCCGGCGTGACGCGCGAAGCGGCCTACGCGGTGGAGCAGGTGCGGCAGGAGGTGGTGGCGCGCTACGGCGAGCAGGCGGCCTATGCCAGCGGGCTCGACGTGTTCACCACCTTGCGCATGCCCGAGCAGCGTGCGGCCGACGCGGCCCTGCGCACCGCGCTGCTGGCGCACGAACAGGGCGGAGGGCGCCTCGGCGAGGGCCATGTCGACTGGCCGGCCGGCGGCGCCACGCCGGCGCAGGCGGCCGCCGCGCTGGCGGCCTGGCCCGACAGCGGCGAGCTGCGCGCCGCCTGGGTCGCGCCCGGTGGCGAGGCGCTGCTGCGCGACGGCCGCCGCGTCGCCCTGGGGCACGGGCCGCCGCACTGGAAGCCGGCAGCGTGATCCATGTCCGGCAAGGCATCGACGGCCGCTGGACGGCGCTGCGGCTGCCCGGCGCCGAGGGCGCGCTGGTCTCGCTCGATGCCGCCAGCGGCGAGGTGATCGCGCTGGTCGGCGGCTTCGATTTCGGCCGCAACCAGTACGACCACGCCAGCCAGGCCTATCGCCAGCCCGGCTCGAGCTTCAAGCCCTTCGTCTACTCGGCCGCGCTGGAGAAGGGCTACTTCCCCGACACCCTGGTCGACGACACGCGCCGCCTGCTGAGCCCGGCCGAGACCGGCGCACGCGCCTGGCAGCCGCGCAACTACGGCGATCGCTACGACGGCTTCATCCCGGTGCGGCGCGGCCTGGCGCGCTCGAAGAACCTGGTGGCGGTCAGCCTGCTGCAGGCCAGCGGTGCCGACTACGTGCAGGATTTCGCCGGCCGCTTCGGCTTCGAGCCGGCGCGCAACCCGGCCAGCCTGCCGCTGGCGCTCGGTGCCGGCGCCGCCACGCCGCTGCAGATGGCGGAAGCCTATGCGGTGTTCGCCAACGGCGGCTGCCGGGTGGCTTCGCGCCTGATCCGCGAGGTGCGCGACCGCAGCGGCCACGTCTACTACCGGGCAAGGTCGAAGCCGGCCGCCACGCGGGTGGTATCGGCCCGCAACGCCTACCTGATGGACAGCATGCTGCGCGAGGCGGTGCGCGACGGCACCGGCCGTGCCGCCCGCGTGCTCGGCCGCGACGACCTGGCCGGCAAGACCGGCACCTCGAACCAGTCGCGCGACGCCTGGTTCGCCGGCTATGCCGGCGGCGTGGTCTCGGTGGTCTGGCTCGGCTACGACCGGCCGCGCAGCCTCGGCGCGCGCGCCACCGGCGCCGGCCTGGCGCTGCCGGTGTGGACCGACTACATGAAGGTGGCGCTGCGCGGCCGCCCGATCGAGCCGGCGGTGCTGCCGGACGGGCTGGTACCGTTCGACGGCGACTATGTTTACGCTGAATACCTCGACGGCCGCTGCCTCGACGGGCTGCCGCCCTACATCCGCAGCGAGTTCGATTGCGCGCGGCCGATGCAGCAGGCCGGCGCGGCGACCGGCGCCACGGTGGCCGAAACCGCGCCAGCCGGCGGTCCGCCGGCCTCGATCGTGCCTGCCCAGGCCGCGGCCAGTGCCGATCCCGTGGCCGACGAGGCCGCGGCCGAGCGCGCGGCCATCCTGGAACTGTTTTCCGAACGAGAGGATTGAATCATGTCGCTGCACGGACTCTACCTGCTGGCCATCGTCGCCGAGGCCATGTCGGGCGCGCTGATGGGCATGCGCCGCGGCATGGACCTGTTCGGCATCTGCCTGGTCGGTACCGTCGCCGCGCTCGGCGGCGGCACGGTGCGCGACGTGCTGCTGGGCCACTATCCGCTGGGCTGGATCGCCCATCCCGAATACCTGCTGCTGACCGCCGGCGCGGCGGCGCTCACCGCCGTGGCGGCGCGCCGGCTGCACAAGCTGCGCATGCCCTTCCTGGTGGTCGACGCGCTGGGCCTGGTCGCCTTTACCGTGCTCGGCTGCGACATCGCGGCGAGCCAGGGGCTGCCGACCAGCATCGTGCTGGTATCGGGCCTGATCACCGGCATCTTCGGCGGCCTGTTGCGCGACGTGCTGTGCAACGAGATCCCGCTGGTGTTGCAGCGCGAGCTCTATGCCAGCGTGTCGCTGCTGTGCGGCGCGCTGTACCTCGGCCTGCCGCTGCTCGGCGTCGGCGCGACCGCGACGCTGGCGGCGGCTTTCGTGGCCGGCCTGGCGCTGCGGCTGTGCGCGCTGCGCTTCGACTGGCAGCTGCCGCGCTTCGGCGACGAGACGATCCGCGGGTTCGACTAGCGATGTGGGGTGGCAGGTCGGAATTCATTCCGGCAGCGGCGTCGGATATGCACGCTGCCGGGATGACCGGGATGACCGGGATGACCCCGGTCCTGTGCGGAAATGGAAATGGAAAAACGGCCTGACATCGCTGCCAGGCCGTTCTCTGTTGTGGCGTCCCCACGGGGATTCGAACCCCGGTTATCGCCGTGAAAGGGCGGTGTCCTAGGCCTCTAGACGATGGGGACTTTGGCCTACGAATCGTTCGCCACCGGAGCGGACGATTCGAATTTTGGTGGAGGTAAACGGGATCGAACCGATGACCTCTTGCATGCCATGCAAGCGCTCTCCCAGCTGAGCTATACCCCAAATTTTGCTGCTCGCAACCTTGCGTTGCGCCGGAACCAGGTTCCGGGTGAAGTGCTGCCTGGTGCGTACAACGCCAAGCCGACTTCGGTATTGGCGTCCCCACGGGGATTCGAACCCCGGTTATCGCCGTGAAAGGGCGGTGTCCTAGGCCTCTAGACGATGGGGACTTTGGCCTTGCGATCCAGCGGCTGGCGACCGCGGAATCTATCGAACTTTGGTGGAGGTAAGCGGGATCGAACCGCTGACCTCTTGCATGCCATGCAAGCGCTCTCCCAGCTGAGCTATACCCCCACTCGACTCGCTTCCGGCATGGCCGGCGGCGAAGAGACGCGCATCATAAGGAGGTCGATCGATCTTGTAAACCCCCTGTCACGCATTTTCGTCGAAGAGCTTGCTCCGGCCCGGATCATTCGATGGGCAGAAGCAAACGGATGAACGGTCACCCACGAGCGAAGCGACGCTCCCTCGCGGCGGCGAGGGCAGGGGAGTAGGGATGAATCAAGACGAGCCGGATGGCCGAGATCTACTGCCCGTTGACGCCCGGCTGGGCCGGGCGCTGCATTAATCGCCTGTGCAACCGCCGAGGCGGAAAGAAGCGCCCGGCGAGCGATGCGAGGCCCCTCGCGGCGGCGAGGGCGGGGGGAGTCGGGGTAAATCAAGGCGAGCCGGATGGTCGGGGCTCACTGTCCGTTAACGGCCGGCTATGCCGAACGCTGTACCAATCGTTGGTGAGCCTCAATGTGATTAGAAGAGCCCGGCGAGCGAAGCGAGGCTCCCTCGCAGCGACGAGGGCGGGGGAGTCGGGGTGGATCAAGGATCGCCGGACCGGTTCAGCCATCACAAATGAAAAGCGCCCGGCTTTGCCGGGCGCCTGCACTGAACGTTGATTACCGCCTGCGAGCATTAAGACCCGGCGATCACCAGAGCTTCCACCATGCCCCATCGGCGAAAATCTCGTCCGGAGTCAGCTTGCTCTGCGGGTAGTTCTGCGCCAGCACCCGGCGCGCATCGTCGCGCAGCTCGGGCTGGCCGAGCTTGTCGTAGGCGGCGATCATCACCACCAGCGCGGTCTCGACGCGGTCGGTGTTGGAATAGCGCTCGATCACGGCCTTGGCGCGGTTGGCGGCGGCGAGGTAGGCGCCGCGCTTGTAGTAGTAGCGGGCGACGTGCAGCTCGCCGTCGGCCAGCGCAGTGACCAGGTAGGCCATGCGGTCGCGCGCGTCGGGCGCGTAGCGGCTCTGCGGGTAGCGGGTGACCAGGTCGCGGAACGCCTCGAACGACTCGCGCGCGGCCTTGGGGTCGCGCTCGGACATGTCCTGCTTGGCCAGGCTGGCGAACAGCGAGCGATCTTCGATGAAGTTGACCAGTCCCTTGAGGTAGAGCGCGTAGTCGGCATTCGGATGGGTCGGGTGGGCCTTGAGGAAGCGGTCGATCGCGGCCAGCGCGAGTTCGGGTTCCTGGTCCTTGTAGTTGGCGTAGGCCACTTCGAGCTCGGCCTGCTGGGCGTAGCGGCCGTACGGGTAGCGTGCCTGCAGCGCTTCGAACTGCTTGACCGAGCGGTTGTAGTTGCCGGACTCCAGTTCCTGCTTGGCCTCGCGGTACATCTCTTCGGCGCTGGCGCCCGGGTTTTCCTCGCCGGGGTTCTTCGGCGTGGTGCCGCAGGCCGACAGCACGAGGGCGGCGGCGAGGAAAGGTAGAATGCGCTTCATGGAACACTCCGATATCGAAGCCGATGATTATAGCGAGTCGGACGCGACGCTACGCGTCAGCGTGCCGACCGATTGCGCCGGCGGTCGGCTCGACGCCGTGCTGGCCAAGCTGATGCCCGACTACTCGCGCAGCCGCCTGGCGCGCTGGATCGAGCAGGGCAAGGCCCGGCTCGACGGCAAGGCGGCCAGCCCCAAGACCCGCGTGTGGGGCGGCGAGACCGTCGAGGTCGACGCCGAGCCCGATCCCGAGACCCAGGCTTTCCAGCCCGAGCCGGTCGAATTCCCGGTGATCCACGAGGACGCCGCGCTCGTCGTCATCGACAAGCCGGCCGGCCTGGTGGTTCACCCGGCCGCCGGAAATTGGTCGGGAACCCTGCTCAACGGCCTGCTGCACCGCTATCCCGAGCTCGCCGGCGTGCCGCGCGCCGGCATCGTGCACCGGCTCGACAAGGACACCAGCGGGCTGATGGTGGTGGCGCGCACGCTGAAGGCGCAGACCGAGCTGGTGCGCCAGTTGCAGGCGCGCAGCGTGAAGCGCCACTACCTGGCGGTAGCGCAGGGCGTGCTGGCCGCCGACGGCACGGTCGACGCGCCGATCGGCCGCCATCCGCGCGACCGGCTGCGCATGGCGGTGGTGCCCAACGGCAAGCCGGCCGTCACCCATTTCGGCGTGCTCGAGCGCTATGCGCGCCATACCCTGGTCGAATGCCGGCTCGAGACCGGCCGTACCCACCAGATCCGCGTCCACATGGCGCACATCGGCCATCCGCTGGCGGCCGACCCGGTCTACGGCGGCCGCGCGCTGCCGGTGTCGGACGAGGTGGCGGCGGCGCTGGCCGGCCTGCGGCGCCAGGCATTGCACGCGGCGCGGCTGGCGCTGGTCCACCCCGACAGCGGCGAGACCCTGCAATGGTCCAGCCCGCCGTCCGTCGATTTTGCGGCGCTGGTCGACGCGCTGCGGCACGAATCGGCCTGACCCCAGTCACCCCTTGTAGCCCCGTGCCGGCGCGGCGTTCCAGGCCCGTCCGCGAGGCCTTGCTGCGGCCGTCGGCCGACCGTGGCCTCAGCCGTGTGGACGATACCGGTATGGCCGGAGCGGTGGTACTTTGGCGCATAGGGTAGGCAGGGTCCGCGGCGTAACATGCCCGGACGATGCGGAAACAGGGCGGTCCGCGGCTGGCGCGCGGCGCCGCCCGGCGACCGGCTCGCCGCACACGCGGGAGCCCGGCGATGAACAAGGGGATCAAGAAGATGGCGAAGCGCGAAAACCTGACGGCGACGGCCGATTGGCTGGCCCATGCGCTGCTGCCCGACTGGCCGGTGCCGGCGCGCGTGCGCGCGCTGGTGACGACGCGGCAGGGCGGCGTGAGTGCGGCGCCGTACGAGAGCTTCAACCTCGGCACCCATGTGCGCGACGATCCGGCCGCGGTCGCCGCCAACCGCGCCGCGCTGGCGGCGGTGTTGCCGGCCGAGCCGGCCTGGCTGACCCAGGTGCACGGCACCAACGTGGTCGATGCGACCGAGAAGGGCCTGTTGCCGCCGATGGCCGATGCCTCGGTGGCGTTCGGCCCCGGCGCGGTCTGCACGGTGATGACGGCCGACTGCCTGCCGGTGCTGTTCGCGCGCGACGACGGCAGCGCGGTCGGCGCCGCCCATGCCGGCTGGCGCGGGCTGTGCGACGGCGTGCTGGAGGCGACGGTGGCGCGGCTCGGCGAGCCGGCGCGCATCGTGGCCTGGCTCGGGCCGGCGATCGGGCCGGATGCCTTCGAGGTCGGCGACGAGGTGCGCACCGCCTTCATGGCGCACGGCGAGGCTGCGGCCGAGGCTTTCCGTCCCGGCGAATCGGCCGGCAAATGGTGGTGCGATCTCTACCTGCTGGCGCGCCAACGGCTGGCCGCGGCCGGCGTGCGGAGCGTGCACGGCGGCGGTTTGTGCACGGTGAGCGATCGGGCGCGCTTCTTCTCCTACCGGCGCGACTGCACCACCGGCCGCATGGCGGCGCTGGTGTGGATCGAGCCGGAGGCCTGAACGGCCGGCCCTTCCTGCAGGCTCCCGGCCTGCTGCCATCCCCGCGGTCGCTGAATGCGACACCGGCGGCCGATCGAACGATTCGATCGGCCGCCGGCGCGTCGTACGACTGCTATCCGCGCCGAGGCGCCGGCGCCGCCGATCCCGCTAGTTGATCGGCTTGGCCTCGGTGATGCGGTAGTACAGCCCCATCGGATCGTTGCTCAGCAGCTCGAACTTGCCGGCGATGGCGATCGGCTCGTAGCCGAAGCGCACCGGGGTGGCAGTCTTCACCTCGATCACCGAATCGGGGCCGCCCGGCAGGCAATAGGCGCAGGTCGGCGGCGTGGCGGTCAGCACGAAGTGGTTTTGCATCTCGCCCATGCCCAGCGGCAGCATGAAACCCTGCAGTTTGACCGTCTTGCGGTCGAGCTTGCGGATCGCCGGGTCGAATCGCGGCACGTGGGTATTGCCCTGCGGCACCGCTTCGACCTGGGCCAGCAGGTTCCACGACACGAAGCCGCCGCGGTCGGCCAGCGGCTTGCCCGACGGCGCGGTGACGCCGAAGCCGGCGCCGCCCACCGGAGCCGGTCCGGCCGGCAGGCTCGAAGGATCGGCTGCCAGCGCGAGGCCGGCGGCGAGCAGGGCGAGGGCGGGACGCAGCATGGCGGATCTCCGATGGATGGCTAAAGCGCTGATTCATTCCACCGACGCGCCTTGGCGCGGTTTCCCGCGGCGGGGGCTGTGGGGGTGGAATAAAACAGGAAGGAATCATTGGATCATACATGCCCGACCATCACCCGGCGTTGCCGGGTGATGGGCTGAAGGCCAAGCCTTCGAACAAGTCGGCGCTTTCCTACTTGGCCGGACGCGGTTCGAGCGTGACCGGGTTCAGGATCAGCTCGAAACGCTGGCCGTCCTTGGTTTTTCCACGTACTTCATAACACTTGTGATGGATTTCGGCGACCTTGGGTTGATGGCCGAGCGATTCGGCCTTCTTCACCGCGGCCGACAGCGGCTGCCACTTGGCTTCGGCTTCGGAGGTGCAGGGCGTTTCGTCGTGGGCCAGGCAGGCGGTGGCGAGCAGGCAGGTCGTCAGGGCAGGGGCGATGCGCATGGTGAGGCTCCGGTCGGGTGGGTGATCAACGTTCGGCCAGCACGCTGGCGATCTGGGTGCGGTAGGCCTGGATGGCGGGCAGCAGGGCGGCGAACAGGCCGACTGCCAGCGCCAGCAGCGCCAGCCAGGTCTCCTGCCACAGCCAGATGCGGCCGGTGAGCGCGAGGCCGGGCGCCAGTTCGAGCCGGCCGGCCAGTTCGAGCCGGCCGGCCAGTTCGGCCGCGCCGTGCGCCAGGGCCAGCGCCAGCAGCACCGCGCCGGCGGCCAGCAGGAGGCCTTCGAGCAGCACGCTGGCGAACAGCCGCAGCCGGCTGGCGCCGAGCATGCGCATCACCGCCAGGTCGAAACGGCGCGCCTCTAGCGCGGTATACAGCGCGACGAAGACCGACAGGCCGGCCGAGACGATCAGGATGCCGGCGAAGGCGCGGAAGGCGTCGAGGCCGATGCCGACCACGTGCAGCAGCCGCGCCGATTCCATCGCCGGCGAGGCGGCCTGCAGCGCGGTCTGGGCGTTGATCTGGCGCGGCAGCGCCAGCACCGCCAGCGGCGTCTTGTACTGCAGCAGCAGCGCGGTGTACTCGCGCGGCTTGCCGTCGTCCTCGTCTTCGTCATCCCCGTCCGCGGCGGCGTTCGGCGTGGCCAGGCTGTTCTCGGGCGCATAGGCCGGGTTGCTGGTGCGGTCGTGGCCCTCGTGCAGGTCCCACACGCTCTGCGGCGTGGTCAGCACCAGCTCGTCGAGTATGGTGCCGGTCGGCGCGAGCACGCCGACCACCTGGTACATATTGTCGTCGTGCATATGGCCGCCCGGCGCCAGGCCGTGCTGGCTGGCGAATTCCTGGCCGGGCCCGAGGCCGGTGCGCGCTGCGACCCGGGCGCCGAGCACCGCCTCCATGCTGAGATCCCACCAGCGGCCGGCGGCCAGCCTGGCGCCGTACAGCGCCGGGTAGTCGCGGCTGGTGCCGACGATGCGGAAGCCCTGCAGGTTGTCGCCCAGCGCCAGCGGAATCGCGCGCGCCACCAGCGGATGGCGGGCCAGCTTGTCGGCCTCGCGCTTGAGGATGTTCCCGGTCGGGATGTCGGCGTGGTAGACGGTCGACAGGATCAGCTGCAGCGGGCTGCCCTTGGCGCCGACCACCAGGTCGATGCCGCGCGCGTTGCTGACCAGCCGCTCCTCCAGTTGCGCGTCGAACAGCATCAGCAGCGCGATGCTGGCGAGGCCGAGCGCGAGCAGCAGCACGTTGAGACCGCTCATCAGCGGCCGCGCGGCGACCTGCTTGAGGGCGAGGCGGGCGATGTTCATGCGGCGCCTCCGCGGACCAGGGTGAAGCGTTCGGCGAATTCGGCCTTGAGCCGGCCGTCGTGGCTGGCGATCAGCAGCGTGGCGCCGACCGCCTCGGCTTCGCGCCGCAGCAGCGCCAGCACGTCGGCGGTCGCCTCGTCGTCGAGGTTGGCGGTCGGTTCGTCGGCCAGCAAGAGGCGCGGCCGGTTGACCACCGCTCGGCCGATCGCGGCGCGCTGGGCCTGGCCCTGCGACAACTGGTGCGGCCGCCGTGCGGCGAGCTCGGCCAGGCCGAGCCGGGCCAGCACGTTGGCCACGCGCGCCATGTCCTGCGGCAGCCGGGCCAGGTACTGCGCCAGCGTCAGGTTCTCGGCCACGGTGAGGCTGGCGATCAGGTGGGGCCGCTGCGGCACCAGGCCGATGTGGCGGCCGCGGAAGCGGTCGAGCGCGGCGCCGCCGAGCCGGCCGATGTCCTGGCCGGCTACGGCCAGCTGGCCTGCGGCCGGCCGGAGCATGCCGGCCAGCAGCGACAGCAGCGTGGTCTTGCCGCTGCCCGACGGGCCGACCAGCACGGCCTGGCCGCCCTGCGGCAGCGACCAGTCGGGGAAGGCCAGCGGCGTGCCGCCGGCGTAGTGGTGGCGAAGCGAAGCGAGCTGGAACACGGTGCGGCGGTCCTCGAGTGGAAGTCGAACTTCGTCAATGGCGGGTTGCGATGGCGGGGTCGTAGGTCGGGCTTCATGCCCGACCTACGCTGCCGGAGCGATCGCAGTCGGGCTGAAGTCCGACCTGCGGAGGCGGCCGCCCGCCGCCACCGGTGCGCCACGGTAGCGGCGCCGCATTGCAGCCTTGCGGCGCTAGCGGTTCCGCTTCATGCCGGCCACCAGCTGGCCGATGTTGTAACGCATCATCGTGAGATAAGTTGACGCCGGTCCGGCTGGGCCCGACAGCGCGTCCGAATACAGCTGGGCGCCGATCTGTACGCCGGTTTCGCGGCCGATCTGTTCCAGCAGCTTGGGATTGCTGATGTTCTCGACGAACACCGCGCCGATGCGTTCCTGGCGGATCTGCCGGATCAGCGCGCCGACCATCCGAGCCGAGGCTTCCGAATCGGTGCTCACGCCCTGCGGCGCCAGGAAGGCGATGCCGAAGCGGCGGCCGAGGTAGCCGAAGGCGTCGTGCGAGGTGATGACCTTGCGCTGCGCCGGCGGGATGCTGCCGATCTGCTCGGCCGCCCATTGTTCGAGCGCGCGCAGCGAGCGGTCGTAGTCGGCAGCGCGGACCTTGTAATAGGCGGCGTTGGCCGGATCGGCGGCGGCCAGGCCCGCGGCGATGTTGGCGACGTACTGGCGCACCCGGGCCGGGTCCTGCCAGGCATGCGGATCGAGTCGGCCATGATCGTGATCGTCGTGGCCGTGCTCGTGCTCGTCCGCCTCCATCTGCTGGGCGACCACCTTCGCGCTGGCCACTACGCGCGGCCCCTTGTAGGCGCTGGCGCGGGCCAACCGGTCGATCCAGCCTTCGAAGCCGAGGCCGTTCACCACCAAGAGGCGCGCGCCGGCCAGCGCGCGGCCATCCTGCGGCGTGGGCTGGTAGACGTGGGCGTCGCCGTCGGGACCGACCAGGGTGGTGACAGCGACCTTGTCGCCGCCGACCTCGTGCACCAGGTCGCCGAGGATGCTGAAGGAGGCCACCACCGGCAGCGGGGCGGCGGCCTGGGCGGCGAGGCCCAGCGTGGCGAGGAAGGCGAGCAGCAGGGTTTTCATGCGCAATGCTCCGAAGCGAAAAAATAGGGTCGAAAAGCGGGTGGGCGTAGGCGCGGGCAGCGGCATTCGCAGCTGGAGCCCGATGCGGGCCGGCCGCGCCTGCGGATGTCCGGGGGCCTGGCGCGGATCAGGCTTCCAGGTGGCGGCCGCGCCACCAGCGCCATAGCAGGCCGCCGCGGCGGCCCAGCAGCAGCGAGGCGAAATAGGCGAGGCCGGCGGTGAGGATGATGCAGGGGCCGGACGGCAGGTCGCCGTGGTAGGACACCAGCAGGCCGGCGTAGCCCGCGACCAGCGCGATCGCCAGCGCGATGGCCAGCATGGCCGGCAGCGAGGCGGCCCACAGCCGGCTGCTGGCGGCCGGCAGCATCATCAGGCCCACTGCCATCAGCGTGCCGAGCGCCTGGAAGCCGGCCACCAGGTTCAGCACCACCAGCACCAGGAAGGCGAAGTGGGCCCAGGCGCCGCCGCCGCCCATGCTGCGCAGGAAGTCGGGATCGAAGCTCTCGAGCACCAGCGCGCGGTAGAGCAGCGCCAGCGCCAGCAGGGTGACGGTGGCCACGCCGGCGAGGAACAGCAGCGCGCTGTCGTCGACCGCCAGCACGGTGCCGAACAGGATGTGCATCAGGTCGACGTTGCTGCCCCAGCGCGACACCAGCAGCACGCCGGCGGCCAGCGAGACCAGGTAGAAGGCGGCGAAGCTGGCATCTTCCTTGAGTTGGGTGGCGCGGGTGACCAGGCCGGCGGCGAGGATCACCACCAGGCCGGCGATCAGCCCGCCGATGCTCATCGCGGTGAGCGACAGGCCGTAGGCGATGAAGGCGATGGCGGCGCCGGGCAGGATGGCGTGGCTCATCGCATCGCCGACCAGGCTCATGCGCCGCAGGACCAGGAACAGCCCGACCGGCGCGCAGCCGAGCGCGAGCGCCAGGCAGCCGACCAGGGCGTGGCGCATGAAGGCGAATTCGGCGAAGGGTTGCCAGAGCAATGCGTACATGGAAGACATGTGAAAGGTGAAACGTGAAATGTGAAAGATGGAACCCGTCCCCTCCCGGCCTCCCCGTGAAGGGGGAGGAGTCGGGCGCAGCGGTTTCGGGTGGCGGTGATCGTCAGACGTGTCGCAATCGGGCTCCCTCCCCTTCAAGGGGAGGGTTGGGGCGGCCGGCGTAGGCTGGGGATGGGGTCCACATTTCACGCTTCACCTTTCACGTTTCACGGCCTTCCGCACACCGGCGCCCGTTCGTCCCAGCCCACCGGCACGCCGTTGGCGCGCGCCAGGTTGGTCGGCGTCAGCACCTCGGCGGTCGGGCCCCAGGCGATGCATTCCTTGGCCAGCAGCAGCGTCTCGGCGAAATGGCTGCGCACCTGCTCGTAGTCGTGCAGCACCGCGATCACCGTGCGGCCTTCGCCGTGCCAGGCGGCGACCAGGCCGAGCAGGTCGGCGGTGGTGCGCGCGTCGAGCGCGGTGAACGGCTCGTCCAGCAGGATCACCTTGGCGTCCTGCAGCAACAGCCGGGCGAACAGCACGCGCTGGAACTGGCCGGCCGACAGCTCGTCGAGCGAACGCGCGCCGAAGCCGGCCAGGCCGACCCGCTCGAGCGCGGTCTCGGCATTGGCGCGCGCGGTGCGGCTGACCCGGCCGAACCAGCCCGAGCCGCGCCAGTCGCCGAGCAGCACCACGTCGAGCACCGACAGCGGGAAATCGCGCGCGATGGCGGCCTGCTGCGGCAGGTAGGCCAGTTCGCGCGGTTTCAGCGCGCCGCGCTCGACGCGGCCGTGGTGCGGCGCCATCAGGCCGGCCAGCGCCTTCATCAGCGTGCTCTTGCCGGCGCCGTTGGGACCGACGATGGCGGTGGTCCGGCCGGCGGCGAAGCTGCCGGAGACGTGGTGGACCACCGGGTGGCGGTGGTAGGTCAGCGTCAGGTTGTCCAGCCGCAGCAGCCCGGGCCGGGTGGCGGCGGGCTGGCCGTGGTCGTGACCGTGATGATCGTGACGATGGTGGTCGTGGCGCGCGTTCATGTCGCATCCCCCAGCGCCCAGCCGACCAGCGCCCACAGCACGGCCAGCAGCGGCAGCACCAGCAGCACGCGCTGCAGCGCCGACAGCGCGATCAGTCGGGTGCGCTTCATGCCGCGTCCTTGCCGGGCGGGTTGCGGCAGTTGCTGCACAGGCCCTTTACCTCGATGTCCTGGGTCGCCACTGCGAAGCCGAAGGCGGCGGCATCCTCGGCCAGCCGCGCTTCCAGCGTGTCGTCGCTGAGCTCGGTCACCGAGTCGCAGCTGTCGCAGATCAGCATCACGCCGTGGTGCGGATGCTCGAAGTCGTGGCAGGCGACGAAGGCGTTCTTGGAATCGAGCTTGTGGGCGAGGCCGGCCGCCACCAGGAAGTCCAGCGCGCGGTAGACCGTCGGCGGCGCCGCGGTCGGCTTCTGCTTCTGGATCGCGGCCAGGAGGTCGTAGGCCTTCATCGCGCCGGGTGCCGCCAGCAGCAGCGCCAGCACCTCGCGGCGCTGATCGGTCAGCTTCTCGCCGCGCGCGGCGCACCTGCGCGTGGCGGCGAGCAGCTGCTGGTCGAGATCGTGGGCATGAGTGCAGGGCATGGCGGTCGAGGTTCGAATGGTGAATTGATGTTATAACGTAACAATTCGGCTGGCAAGGCAAGCCTTTCCTTTACGTCCGGCACGATTGCGGCGAGTTCCGGCCCGGTTCAGTCCTGCGGATCGGCGCCGGTTTCCGCCTGCGCCGCCTCGGCCGCCTGCCGTTCGCGGAATTGCGCCAGCCGGTTCAACTGCTTGCGGCGGACGATGGTCAGCGCCAGCCAGGTCGGCAGCACGCCGGCGAACAGCAGCGTGAAGATGCCCGATGCGACGTGGCCGCCGGCGATGCTGACGACGGCGACGATGCCGATCACGTAGAGGTAGGCGATGGCGGCGATGAGCATGGATTCTCCTGGCGGGGACGCGATCGTGGCGCAATCGGGCGGCGGCTTCAACCGGGGAGCCCGCGCTGCCGCGGGGGCCTCCCCATGTAGAAGCGGCTTCGGCCGCGAATGGCGGAGAGATCGCCGTCCGGTTCCTGCTGCCGCCATTCGCTGCTGAAGCCGCTCCTGCATAAAGGCCAACGGGCTGCGCCAATCGCATGGGGCGATGCGCAAAATTCACGCCCCTGCCGCGCCCGATTTCTTGGATTCCACCAATGGGATGCCACCCCTGCGGCGTGGGATCGTCACGGTCAGGATGCGATCGCGCATCTGTAAAGCAAGCGCTTGTTTAAAATAGATAGAATCGCGCTGTCCAAAGACATCACGCCGCCTGCCGGTTGGCCATAGATAGGATTTCCTCGCCATGCACACCCGTATCACTGCCCTGTTCGGCATCGACAAGCCGCTGATCTGCCCAGGCATGAGCTATATCGCCGTGCCCGAGCTGGTGGCCGCGGTGGGCAACGCCGGCGGCCTGGGCATCCTGGCGAGCGGGCCGCTGACGCCCGAGCAGACGCGCGCCGCGATCCGCCGCGTGCGCGAACTCAGCGACAAGCCTTTCGGCGTCGGCGTGACGCTGCTGATGCCCGGCGCGGCCGAGAACGCCCGGGTGGCGCTGGAGGAAAAGGTGCCGGTGATCAATTTCTCGCTCGGCAAGGGCGACTGGATCGTCGAGCAGGCGCACCGCTACGGCGGCCGGGTGATCGCCACCGTGACCACCGAGAAACACGCCCGCGCGGCCGAGCGGATCGGCGCCGACGCGTTGCTGGTGACCGGCCACGAGGCGGCCGCCCACGGCGGCGCGGTGACCTCGCTGACGCTGATCCCGGCCATCCGCGACGCGGTCAAGCTGCCGATCATCGCGGCCGGCGGCTTTGCCGACGGCCGCGGCCTGCTGGCCGCGCTGGCGCTCGGCGCCGACGCGGTGGCGATGGGCACCCGGCTGGCCGCCACGCGCGAGAGCCCGGTGCATGCCAACACCAAGGGCATGATCGTCGGCAAGGCGGTCAACGAGACCATCTACAGCTCGAAGTTCGACGGCATCCCCTGCCGCATCATGGATACTCCGACGGCGCGCAAGCGTTCGCGCCGCAGCCTGACGCTGGTCGAGGCGGTGCCGCGCGCGATGGCGGCGGCGCGGCGGGCCGGCCTGCCGCTGGGGCGGGTGCTGGCCGGCGTGTTCGCCAGGCCGGCGGCGGTCAAGCAACTGGCGCAGTTCGGCGCGGCGACCGAGGCGATCCGGCTGGCGATCGAGGATGGCGACCATGCGCGCGGCGTGCAACTGATCGGCCAGTCCCAGGGCCTGGTGCGCGACCTGCCGTCGGTGCAGGAGCTGTTCGAGCGCGTGCTGATCGAGGCCGGTCGGGTGCGGGCCGGGCTGCCGGGGCGATCACGGTGCGCAGCCGCTGAGGTCCATGGTGGGCGGATGGGCTTGGGTTGGTCGGACTTCAGTCCGACCTGCGGTCGACGGCCCGGTTGCGGTCGGCCACCCGCCGGCAACCTGGCTGCCGCGATGGCCCCGCCAAGCAAAACGCCCCGCGATGCGGGGCGTTTCGTTTTCGGGACCGGGGCGCCTCAGGCGCCCGTGCCGGTGGTTCAGGCGAAGCGGCCGGCCACCACGTCCCAGTCGACCAGCTTCCAGAACGCCTCGAGGTAGTTCGGGCGGCTGTTGCGGTAGTCGATGTAGTAGGCGTGTTCCCACACGTCGGCGGTCAGCAGAGCCACGTCGGCGGTGGTCAGCGGGGTGGCGGCGGCGGTGGTGTTGACGATGTCGACCGTGCCGTCCGGCTTCTTCACCAGCCAGGTCCAGCCCGAGCCGAAGTTGCCGGCGGCGGACGTGTTGAAGGCCTTCTTGAACTCGTCGAACGAGCCCCACTTGGCGTTGATCGCGTCGGCCAGCGCGCCGGCGGGGGCGCGCGCTTCGCTGTCCGGGTTCGGCTTGAAGCCGAGCCAGAAGAAGGTGTGGTTCCAGACCTGGGCGGAGTTGTTGAACAGGCCGCCGGCCGGCGCCTTCTTCACGATCTCCTCGAGGCTGGCGTTCTCCAGCTCGGTGCCCTTGATCAGGTTGTTCAGGTTGGTGATGTAGGTCTGGTGGTGCTTGCCGTAGTGGTACTCGAGCGTTTCCTTCGACATGTGCGGGGCGAGGGCGTCGAGCGCGTAGGGCAGTTCTGGCAGCTTGTGTTCCATGACTTTTTCTCCAAGACGTGGCCGTAAAAGGGGGCGCGCCGCGTGGCGGCTTGCGATCGGGATACCGCGAAAGGATAGCGCGACTCACCCCGTCAGCCAATAGTTGAGTAAATTACTATGCTATTACAAGGGCTTGGCCGCGCCGGTCGGACCGCTGGAGCATTTGCGCTATCATGGCCCGGTCTTTCATTGTCCCTTTCCCTCGATCGACCATGACCTGGCTCGCGCTCGTCCTCGCCCTGCTGCTCGAACAATTCCGCCCGGTCGGCCGCGGCAACCTGTTCTATGGCGGCTATCGCGGCTTCGCCGAAATGGTCGAGCGCAATTTCAACGCCGGCGAATACCAGCACGGCGTGGTCGGCTGGACGATCGCGGTGGCGGTGCCGGCCGTGCTGGCCGGCCTGGTCTGGGGCGGCCTCTACCTGCTGCACCCCTTGCTCGCCTGGCTGTTCGGCCTCGGCGTGCTGTGGGTCACCATGGGCTTCCGCCAGTTCAGCTCGGCCTTCACCGGCGTGGCCGATGCGCTCAAGGAGGGCGATCTGGACACCGCGCGCGAGCTGCTGGGCGGCTGGACGCGCGAATCGACGCGCACGCTGTCGGAGAACGAGGTCGCCCGGGTGGCGATCGAGCAGGGCCTGATCGATGCCTACCGCCACGTGTTCGGGCCGATGTTCTGGTTCGTCGTGCTCGGCCCGGCCGGCGCGGTGGCCTACCGCGCCGCCACCATCCTGCAGCTCAAGTGGGGCGCGCGCGACCGCCGGCTCGGCGGCCGCTTCGGCTTGTTCGCCGAGCGCGTCGCGGCGGTGATCGACTGGCTGCCGAGCCGGATCACCGCGGCCAGCTTCGCGGTGGTCGGCGACTTCGAGGACGCGGTCTACTGCTGGCGCCAGCAGGCCGAGCGCTGGACCAGCGAGGCCTACGGCATCCTCTTGGCGGCCGGCGCCGGCGCGATCGGCGTCAAGCTCGGCATGCCGCTGCACCAGGACTACACGGTCAAGTTCCGCCCCGAGCTCGGCCTCGGCGAGGATGCCGACGCCGACATGCTGGCCAGCGCGGTCGGCCTGGTCTGGCGCACGCTGCTGTTCTGGCTGGCGCTGATCCTGCTGGTCACGCTGTCGACCCTGTTCTGAACCGCGGCGCAGCGATCTCGATCCAATCCAAGGACGGCAGGCGCCGTCCTTTTCCTTTGCGGAGCCTTCCGATGCCCGACGTCCACTTCCTCGACGGCCGCAGCCAGCCGGTCGCCAACATCTTCTGCATCGGCCGCAACTACGCCGCCCATGCCGCCGAGCTCGGCAACGCGGTCGAGCCCGAGCCGGTGGTCTTTCTCAAGCCGACCTCGGCCCTGCGAGGCGAAGGCGCGCCACTGGCGCTGCCGGCCTTCTCGCAGGACGTGCACCACGAAGTCGAGCTGGTGGCGCTGATCGGCCGCGGCGGCAAGGACATCGACCGCGCCAGCGCGCTGAGCCACATCGCCGGCTACGCGGTGGGGCTGGACCTGACCGCGCGCGACCTGCAGGCCGAGGCCAAGCGCAAGGGGCTGCCGTGGACGCTGGCCAAGGGCTTCGACGGCAGCGCCTGCCTCAGCCGCTTCGTGCCGGCCGCGGCGATTCCCTATCCGGGCGAGGCGACCTTTTCGCTCGACGTGAACGGTGAACGGCGCCAGAGCGGCGACTGCCGCCTGATGCTGCACGACCTGCCGGCGCTGATCGCCTACCTGTCGAGCCGCTTCACGCTGCAGGCCGGCGACCTGGTGTTCACCGGCACACCGGCCGGCGTGGCCGCGCTGCGGCCGGGCGATGCGCTGGCGCTGAAGCTCGGCGGCCTGGTCGATGCGGCCTTCACGGTGGCCTGAGCGGCGATGAAGCAGCGGCGGCGCATCCAGGTCCGCGCGGGCTGGGCCGACCAGGAAGAGGAACGGCGGCCGTCCCTCCCGGCCATGCCGATCGGCCGGCCGCTCAAATGGCTGGCGGCAGCCGGCATCGCCGGCTTCTGGCTGTACTTCTTCGGCTGGATCGGACCGGGCGGCTCGGAAGGGCTGGAAACCGGCTTCCTGCTGTTCGTGGTTTGCCAGCTGCCGCTGATCTGGCGCTGGCTGCGGGCGGGATGGGACGGCGGCGCTAGCGGCGCGGGGAGGGAATGGCGTGGAGTTTTTGCTCGAACCGGGCCGCGGCGATGCGGCCGTTGCCGGCGGGCGGGATGGCGCTCAGCCGAGGAACTGGCTCGGGTAGTGCTCTTCGAGCAGCTGGCGGCAATCGACCACGCGCAGGTCGTTGTCCTTGGCGAAGCTCATCAGGAAGGAATAGACGCGCGGATCGATCTTCTCGAGCTGCTTGTCGATCGCCACGCAGCGGATGTTCTCCATCACCATCGGACGCACGTAGGGCGCGTACGACAGCTTCTGGTCCATGCCGAAGGTGGACAGGATGCCCGACAGGCGTTCAGCCCAGTCGGAGGGACGGAATTCGCGGCCACTTTTGGTGAGGCCTTGAATGATGACTTCGTACGGGTTGCAAATCATCGTGTGCAGCTGGGCTTGGGCTTGGACTGAGGCTTGGATTATTCTTGCGGGCTTGGGCGGCGATCCCGCCCTGCGCCAAAAATAGCGAGAAGGGGACAGCATGACCAAGCCGGTGAGCCGCATTTTACTGGTAAACGATGAACAGCAGGTGCTCAAAGCGCTTGTAAAAGGACTGAATGCTGCAGCGCGTCAGCTCGACAACCCGCTCGGCATCAGCTGCGCCGGCGTCGAGACGGCCCGCGAAGCGCTGGCTGCGATCCGCGACGACGGCGACATCCAGGCGGTGATCGTCGACGACCAGCTGCACCGCCTCGGCGACGCCGGCAAGGGCAAGCGCGGCAAGAAGCTGCAGATGTCGGCGCTCGAGCTGGTGCACGAGATCCATGTCCTGCGTCCCGAACTCGACGTCTACGTGATGATCGCCCAGGCCGACGAGGACGAGGTGGTCAACACCCTGTTGTGCGAGACCGTCGACGGCTATTTCTACCGCGACGATCCCGACTACCTCGGCTGGTACCGCATCCTCAACGCCCAGTTGCAGGAACGCGCCCAGACGCCGTTCTACGACAAGCTCAAGCAGTACGTCTTCATGGCCAAGGATGCCTGGCACACGCCGGGCCACAGCTCGGGCGACAGCCTGCGCGGCAGCCCCTGGGCCGAGGACTTCTACGATTTCATGGGCGAGCACATCTTCAAGGGCGACCTGTCGGTCTCGGTGCCGATGCTCGACTCGCTGCTGCACCCGACCGGCATCATCGAGGAAGCGCAGCAGATGGCGGCCCAGGCCTTCGGCGCGCGCCGCACCTTCTTCGCCACCAACGGCACCTCGACCGCCAACAAGGTGATTCTGCAGACGCTCTTGGCGCCCGGCGACAAGATGCTGCTCGACCGCAACTGCCACAAGTCGGTCCACCACGGCGTGGTGATCTCGGGCGCGCGGCCGGTCTACCTCGATTCGAGCACCAACCTCGAGTACGGCCTGTTCGGGCCGGTGCCCAAGGCGGTCATCCTCAAGACCATCGAGGAGAACCCCGACGCGGTGGTCATGATCCTGACCTCGTGCACCTACGACGGCCTGCGCTACGACCTCAAGCCCATCATCGAGGCGGCCCACGCGCACGGCATCAAGGTGATCATCGACGAGGCCTGGTATGGCCACGGCCGCTTCCATCCCGAGTTCCGCCCGACGGCGCTGGAGTCGGGCGCCGATTTCGCCACCCAGTCCACCCACAAGGTGATGAGCGCCTTCTCGCAGGCGTCGATGATTCATGTGAACGACGCGGAGTTCAACGAGCATGTGTTCCGCGAGAACTACAACATGCACACCTCGACCAGCCCGCAGTACAGCATGATCGCGAGCCTCGACGTCGCCCGCCGGCAGATGAGCATGGAAGGCTACAAGCTCTTGTCGCGCACGCTGGCGCTGGCGGCCGAGCTCAAGACGCTGATCAACTCGACCGGCGTGTTCCGCGTGCTCGAGCTCGACGACCTGCTGCCCGAGGAAGTGAAGAACGACGGCGTGCGGCTCGACCCGACCAAGGTCACCGTCGACATCTCGGCCTGCGGCTACACCGTGGACGAGCTGCAGAAGGTGCTGTTCGAGCGCTACAACATCCAGATCGAGAAATCGACCTTCAACACCATCACCCTGCTGCTGACCATCGGCACCACCAAGAGCAAGGTGTCGCGTCTTTACGACGCCTTGATGCGCATCGCGCGCGAGGCGCGGGCGCCGCGCCGCATCTATCGCACGCCGGCCATTCCGCATTTCACCTACCTCAAGTACCTGCCGCGCGACGCCTTCTACTGCGGCGGCGAGCTCGCCCGCTGCTGGACGAGGCCGACCAGGTGAACCAGAAGCTGGCCGGCCTGGTCAGCGCCGACCAGATCACGCCTTATCCGCCGGGCATCCCGGTGCTGGTGCCGGGCCAGGTCATCACGCCCGAGATCATCAGCTACCTGGTCAACCTGCTGCGCAGCCAGAAGCAGGTCGAGCTGCATGGCGTGGTGTTCGACGGCTGGCTGCCGTGCATCCGGGTGCTCACCGAGGAGGAAGCGGCCGGCCTGCGTCCGCTGGACGGCGAGGTCTGATTTGCCGCATGCTTGCCAGCCATGACAGGACAGGCGCAAGTCCCTAATCCGGTGCAGGAAACCGTCGGCGAGACCGAGGCCCTCAACGAGGATGCCTGGCGTCTCCAGTACGGCGATCCGCAGCAGGCGCGCGCGCTCGCCGAGCGCGCCGCCGAGCTCGCCCGCAGCCAGGGCGACGCGGTCGGCGAGGCCTATGCCCGGCTCACGCTGGCGGCTTACCAGATGCGCCATGGCGACGGCGACGTGGCCTTGCGCGAATTCCAGTCGCTCCAGCAGTTCTTCGATGCGCGCGAGGATCGCCGCGGCCATATGCGGGCGAGCTTCGGCGTCTCGGCGCTGCTGGCGCGCAGCGGCCGGGTCGACGAGTCCTATGCCGAGCTGATCGGCCTCGTCTCGGGGCTGGACGAGGCGGCGCCGGTCGACGCCTTCGTCATCTACAACGCCATCGGCGCCACCAGCGTCGAGGCCGGCCTGCTCGACGAGGGCCTGCGCAATTTCTACCTGGCTCTGGGGCCGCCCGCCAGCTCGATTCGCCCGACCACCTGGCGCTGGTGCTGTCCAATCTCGGCGACACCCAGCACGGCGCCGGCAACTACGAGGACGCGATCCGCTTCCTGGTCGAAGCCGACGAGATGGTCGCCAAGTCGCGGCTGGCCGCGCTGGCGCCCTTCGTCGCCAGCAATCTGGCCATGTGCCAGCTGGCCATCGGCGCGCACGAGGCCGCCTTCGTCACCATCCAGCCCTATCTCGAGCTCGACCGCGACACGGTGCGGATGGGCCGTGCCGACGCCGCCTTCTTCCGCGCCATTGCGGCCCACACCTACACCGCCAACGGCCAATGGCTCGAAGCGCGCCAGATGGTCGCCCGCGCGCTGGAAGCGGCCGACCAGCTCGGCGACGTCAAGATCGCGGTGCACTGCCACTGGGTGCTGGGCCTGGTCGAGCGCGGCGAAGGTCGGCCGGCCGAATCGCTGGTCGCGCTGCAGAAGGCCGAGGCGCTGCTCGGGCCGATCAAGGACCCCTACTACTCGGTGCAGATCAGTCGCGAGCTGGCTGCCGGCCACGCCGCGTTGGGCAATTGGCCCGAAGCCTACCGCTACCTCGAGCAGCATCAGTTGCTGTATCAGCGCTCGCTCGGCAGCGCGGCGCGCGCGCGGATGCAGATCGCCCGCATCCAGAGCGAGCTGGCCGAGGCCGAGCGAGAACGCGATTTCGCGCTGCTCAAGCAGGCCGAGGCCGAGCGCGCGCGCGCCGAGCTCGAGATGCTGAACCGCGAGCTGGCCGCCAAGGTCGACGAGATCGAGCGGCTGCAGACCAAGCTGCGCGAGCAGGCGATCCGCGATCCGCTGACCGACCTCTACAACCGGCGCTACCTGCAGGAAGAGCTGGCCAACGAGATCCGCCTGGCCGAGCGCCGCTACTACCCGATCTGCGTGGTGCTGATCGATCTCGACCACTTCAAGACCGTCAACGACCGCTTCGGCCATCCGGTCGGCGACCGGGTACTGATCGAGCTGGCCAACCTGCTGCGCGCCAATATCCGCGGTTCCGATTTCGCCTGCCGCTTCGGCGGCGAGGAGTTCTGCCTGGTGCTGTCCGACATCGGCCTCGAGGCCGCGATGGGACGCATGGCCGACCTGCTCGACCGCTTCCGCGCGCTGGTGGTCGACCTGGCCGACAGCCAGCTCGATCGCCTGACCTTCTCGGCCGGCGTGGCCGCGCATCCGCATCACGGCAGCACGCCCGACGACCTGCTGGCGGCGGCCGACGCCGCGCTCTACCGCGCCAAGGCGGCCGGGCGCGACCGCATCTACGCGGCCGAGTAGGCGCCGCCATTGCGACATGGCGATGTCGCGATTCCATATATCCAAGTCGCACTATCGATTGCCGAAAATCCTGCTTGACCGCCGCGGCGGCCTTCGGACAAGCTCGAAGCTTTTCCGCAACGGTACCGATAGGGGCAAGCATGACCCGGCATTTCCTCCAGTTCACCGACTTTACCCGCGACGAATACGAGCACCTGTTCGCCCGAAGCCGAGTACTGAAGGAGCGCCTGCGCCGAGGCGAGGTCTACCAGCCGCTGGTCGGCAAGACGCTGGCGATGATCTTCGAGAAGAGTTCGACCCGCACCCGCGTCTCGTTCGAGGCCGGCATGAACCAGCTCGGCGGCCATGCGATGTTCCTGGCCAGCAAGGACACCCAGCTCGGCCGCGGCGAGCCGATCGAGGACGTCGCCCGGGTGATCGGCCGCATGTGCGACATCACCATGGTGCGCACCTACGAGCAGACCATCGTCGACACCTTCGCCAGGTATTCGAAGTCGCCGGTGATCAACGGCCTGACCAACGAATACCACCCGTGCCAGACCCTGGCCGACATCTTCACCTTCATCGAGCACCGCGGCCCGATCAGCGGCCGTACCGTGGCCTGGATCGGCGACAGCAACAATATCTCGCGCACCTGGCTGCAGGCCGCGAAGATCTTCGACTTCAAGCTCCGGCTGGCCTGCCCCAAGGGCTACGAGATGAAGGTGCTCGACGGCATCGACTACGGCTCGGCCCATTTCGAGCAGACCAACGACCCGCGTGCGGCGGTCGAGGGGCCGACATCGTCACCACCGACGTCTGCGTGTCGATGGGCTTCGAGCGCGAAAGCCTGCAACGCCGCGTCGACTTCCTGAATTACAAGGTCAGCGCCGAGCTGATGAAATTGGCCGGCAAGGATGCGGTGTTCATGCACTGCCTGCCGGCCCACCGCGGCGAAGAGGTCGACCCCGACGTGCTGGACGGTCCGCAGTCCATCGTCTGGGATGAAGCCGAAAACCGCATGCACACGCAGAAGGCGCTGATCGAGTTCCTGCTGCTGGGCAAGATCGACGATTGAGGAGAGGAAAATGATCGACCACACCGGCGTCGCGGTCAGCGACTTCGAGCGCAGCAAGGCGTTCTACCAGGCTGCGCTGGCCGCCATCGGCTACGCCAAGCTGATGGAATTCCCGGCCAGCGTGACCGGCCATGTCGACGTCGCCGGCTTCGGCGAGACGGCCACCGGCAAGCCCGATTTCTGGATCAGCTCCGGCACGCCCAACCAGCCGCCGATCCACGTCGCCTTCCGGGTGGCCGATCGCGCCACGGTCGACGCCTTCCACGCAGCGGCCTTGGCCGCCGGCGGCCGCGACAACGGCGCACCGGGGCTGCGGCTGCACTACCACCCCGACTACTACGGCGCCTTCGTGCTCGACCCGGACGGCCACAACATCGAAGCCGTCTGCCATTCGCCGGTGGCGAGCCTGTGAGTCGCGGACATCATCGCTCGGGCGCAGGCCCGCGGCTGAGCCGGGCGCTGGAGATTCGTGAGGGCTCGACCATCGGCTCATCCTTGAATCATTCCTACTCCCCCGCCGCTCCGGGGGCCCCGCAAAGTCGCAGACTTCGTGGGGTGGGCCGGAGGGAGCCTCGCTCCGCTCGGGCGCATATTGAGTGCCGAAGAGTTTATTCATGCCCCACATCGTCATCGACTACACCGACAACCTCGCCGAGCAGCCCGATTTCCGGGCGCTGTTCGGCGAGCTGCACCAGGCCCTGATCGCGCTGGGCGACATCGCCCCGGCCGACCTCAAGAGCCGTGCGGTCAAGCTGACCGACTGGTACGTCGGCCACGGCGAAGCCGGCCACGCCTTCGTCCACGTCAAGCTGCACCTGATCAACCGCCGCAGCGTCGAGTTCAAGCAGCGCGCCGTGGCGGCGATGCAGGCGGTGGTCGCCGCCCATTTCGCCCGCTCGCTGGCCGAGCGCGACTGCCAGCTGTGCTTCGAGACCATCGACATCGACGGCGCGACCTACGCCAAGACGGTGTCGCCCCAACGCCAGAATTGATCTGAACCCAAGCAGGAAGCCCCCATGTCCGACATCAACAAAGTCGTCCTCGCCTATTCGGGCGGCCTGGACACCTCCGTCATCCTCAAGTGGCTGCAGGACACCTACCAGACCGAGGTGGTCACCTTCACCGCCGACATCGGCCAGGGCGAAGAGCTCGAGCCGGCGCGCGCCAAGGCGATCAAGCTTGGCATCAAGCCCGAGAACATCTTCATCGACGATCTGCGCGAGGAATTCGTGCGCGACTTCGTGTTCCCGATGTTCCGCGCCAACACCATCTACGAAGGCGAGTACCTGCTCGGCACCTCGATCGCCCGGCCGCTGATCGCCAAGCGCCAGATCGAGATCGCCAACGCCACCGGCGCCGACGCGGTGAGCCACGGCGCCACAGGCAAGGGCAACGACCAGGTCCGCTTCGAGCTCGGTTACTACGCGCTCAAGCCCGGCGTGAAGGTGATCGCGCCGTGGCGCGAGTGGGACCTGCTGAGCCGCGAGAAGCTGCTGGCCTATGCCGAGCAGGCCGGCATCCCGATCGAGATGAAGCACAAGGCCGGCGGCGCGCCTTACTCGATGGACGCCAACCTGCTGCACATCAGCTTCGAAGGCCGCCACCTCGAAGACCCGAAGGCCGAGGCCGAGGAGAGCATGTGGCGCTGGACCGTGTCGCCCGAGGCCGCGCCCGATGCGGCGCAGTACGTCGACATGGAATTCGAGCGCGGCGACCTGGTCGCCATCGACGGCGTGCGCATGCTGCCGCACGAACTGCTGGCCAAGCTCAACGAGCTCGGCGGCAAGCACGGCATCGGCCGGCTCGACCTGGTCGAGAACCGCTACGTCGGCATGAAGTCGCGCGGCTGCTACGAAACCCCCGGCGGCGCCATCCTGCTGAAGGCCCACCGCGGCATCGAGAGCATCACGCTCGACCGCGAAGTGGCGCACCTGAAGGACAACCTGATGCCGCGCTACGCCGAGCTGATCTACAACGGCTACTGGTGGAGCCCGGAGCGCCGCGCCATCCAGGCGCTGATCGACACCACCCAGACCCACGTCAACGGCTGGGTGCGGGTCAAGCTGTACAAGGGCGGCGTCTCGGTGGTCGCACGCGATTCGAAGGACACGCTGTTCGACCAGACCATCGCCACCTTCGACGACGACGGCGGCGCCTACAACCAGAAGGATGCCGAGGGCTTCATCAAGCTCAACGCGCTGCGCATGCGCATCGCGGCGCGCAAGCGCGGCTGAGCGTCCTGGCCTGCAGCGAAGAGCCCCGGCGCAGTCCGGGGCTCTTTTCGTTCAGGCGGCGTTGGGCCATGGCGATCTAAGCTGCCGCCACCATAGCCCAGGGAGAACAACATGAAACGGATCGTCCTGTTGGCCAGTCTCGCCCTGCTGGGCGGCTGCGCCGCGATGTCGGAAGCGGAATGTCGGAGCGGCGACTGGTACGGCGTCGGCGAGCGCGATGGCCGCGAAGGCCGTTCGAGCCAGCTCGGCGCCTATGCCGAGGCCTGCCAGAAGGTCGCGGTGATGCCCGATGCCGGCGAGTACTCGCGCGGCCGCGAGCGTGGCCTGCGCGCCTACTGCACGCCGGAGAACGGCTACCACGAGGGCCGCAACGGCCAGTCCTACGGCGGCGTCTGCGCGCCCGAGTTGCAGGCCGCCTTCCTGCGCGAATACGAGCGCGGCCGCGAACGCTACGAGCTGCGCCGCGACATCGACGCGCTCGAGAACGACATCGCGAACTGGGGCCGCGAACTGGACCGGCTGGCCGACCAGATCGCCAAGGCGCCCAACGAGGACGAGCGCAACAAGCTGCGCCGCATGCGCGAAAGCCGCGAGCGCGACCGGCGCGATGCGCGCATTCGGCTGATGATGCTGCAGACGCGCTGGAGCGTGATGGGCGATTGAGCCGGCCGGCCGGTACGCGCCTAGGGAGATGGGCCTGCCGGCTCGCTGCCCTGCGCATGTTCGCGTCACGGACGGGCGCCAGCGAGGCTTCCCCGCGGCGGGGACGGGAGAGGTCGAACAGGGCTGGCCGCAGCTTCAGTCTGCACAAGCGGACAGGCGCACGGGTTTCCCGTGCGCCTGTCCGACTGCTTGATCGCTTACGGCAGCTTATACGCCGCCCGAGGCTTGAAAGCGTTTTTCCAGCCGGCTCACCAGGGCCGCCATCGCCATGGTCATGGCCAGGTAGCAGAACGAGATCGCCAGGTAGGGCTCCCAGTAGCGCGAGTAGGCGCCGGCCACTGTGCGCGCGGCGTAGGCCATCTCGGCCAGGCCGATGGCGGAGACCAGCGAGGAATCCTTGAGCAGCATGATCGCCTCGTTGCCCAGCGGCGGCAGCATGCGGCGGAAAGCCTGCGGCACGATCACGAAGCGCATGGTCTGCCAGTAGTTCATGCCGAGCGAGCGCGCGGCCTCGGTCTGGCCGCGGTGGATCGACTGGATGCCGGCGCGGAAGATCTCGGTGATGTAGGCGCCGGCGTTCAGCGTCAGCGCCACCAGGCCCGACATGAAGGCGCCGTATTCCTGCCGCAGGTGGCGCGCGGTGTCGCCGGAGATCAGGATGCCGTCGGTCGGGTGCACCAGCAGCGGCATCAGCGCGAAGTGCACCAGCATGATCTGCACGAACAGCGGGGTGCCGCGGAAGAAGGTGACGTAGGCGGTGGCCGGCATGCGCACGCCCCAGCGCAGCGGCAGCCGCCACGGGCCATGGCGCGTCTCGGCCAGCCGCGACATGCCGCCCAGGAGGCCGATCAGCGTGCCGAAGATCACCGCGACGATGGTGATCTCGATCGTCATCAACGCGCCTTCGACGAACAGCTGGCGGTATTCCCAGACGATGTCGGGGCGGAAGTGGGCGAGGAAGGGCGCGCTTTCCTGCAGCGCTTTCCAGCTGGCGGCGAAATCCATGGAACAGGCCCTCGTGGCGGGAAAATAAAAGAAGCGCAATTTACGGTGAAATTGCGCTTCCTCTGCTTGGGGTTAACCCTCTGCTGCGGCGCAGCAGGACGGCCTTACTGCTTGGTCTGCTCGGCCGGGGCGGCTGCGGCGGCCGGTGCCGCCGGTGCGGTGGCCGCACCGAAGTACCTGGCGTAGATCGCCTCGTAGCTGCCGTCTTCCTTGATCTTCTTGATGCCTTCGTTGAGCTTGGCCTGCAGCTCGGCGTTGCCCTTCTTCACCGCGAAGCCGTAGTACTCCTTGGCGAACTCGGCGTCGTCGATGGTCTTGAGCTTGGCGTTCGGGTTGTTGGCCACGTAGTTGATCACCACGCCGTTGTCGGCCACCACCGCTTCCACGCCGCCGGCCTGCAGTTCCTGCAGCGCCAGCGGGGTGCTCTCGAAGCGCTTGATGTTGGGGCTGGTCTTGCCGAGGATCTTCTGCACCACTTCGTCGCCGGTGGTGCCGGTCTGCACGCCGACCTTCTTGCCCTTGAGGTCGCCGGCGCTGGCGATCTTGCTGCCCTCGCCGATGGCGATCAGCTGCTTGGCTTCGAAGTAGGGATCGGAGAAGTCCATCGTCTGCTTGCGCTCGTCGGTGATGGTCACGGCCGAGGCGACGATGTCGCGGTCGCCGGTGCCGAGCGTGTTGAAGATGCCTTCCCACGGCGTATTGACGAATTCGACCTTGAAGCCGGCCTTCTCGGCTGCGGCCGTCAGCACGTCGACGTCGAAGCCGACCACCTTCTTGTCCTCGGTCTCGGATTCGAACGGCGCGTAGGCGGCGTCGGAGGCGACCTTGTAGGTCTGCACCGCGGCGGCCGGCGCGGCGGCGGGCTGGGCCTCGGCGGCGGGTGCGGCCTCCTCCTTCTTGCCGCAGGCGGCGAGCAGCAGGGTGGCGGCGAGCGCGCTCATCATGAGGCGGCGGGTCGAATTCATGGTGTCCTCTTCCTTGGGATGGTCAAACGGGCGACGCGGCTACGCGATTGCGCAGCCCGCGCACTCTAGCAAAGCGCCCCGCGGCGCCG